>JANXVA010000739.1 GCA_025351875.1 Myxococcales bacterium
CATGAAGCTCGACCCCGCCATCTTCAAGCGCGCCGGTAGGTAGGTCGCAAGACCATTTTTCACACGGAGGCTCGGAGTTGTCTGCCTCCGTCCCGAGCTGCCGGTGGTCGATGCCCGTCCGCCGGCACCCCTCGACGAAAAGCCGGCCGCCACGCGCTGCGCCCCCTCTCGTCCTCCGAGCTTCCGTGTGATCTCGGAATCTCGAGAGCGGTTACGGGGCGGCTTGTTCTTCGGCGCGCTTGATCATCTTGCGGTGGGTGAGGCGCTTCTTGAGCGGGCCCATGTGGTCGATCATCAGGAGGCCCTGGAGGTGATCGAACTCGTGCTGGATGGCGATGGCCAGGAGGCCTTCGGCCTCGAGCTCGAACCATTTGCCGCCCCGGTCCTGGGCGCGCACGCGGACCTTCGCGGCGCGGTCGATCTCCTCGGTGACGCCCGGGAAGCTCAGGCAGCCCTCTTGCCAGGTGAGCTCACCCGTGGCCTCGAGGATCTCGGGGTTGATGAACACCCTGAGGTCGCTCGGCTCCTCGTTGTCCGCGATGTCGATGATGAAGAGCTGGATGAGCTCGCCAATCTGCGTGGCCGCGAGGCCGACGCCCGGCGCCGCGTACATCGTCTCGGCCATGTCATCGATGAGCTTGCGGACCTCGTCGGTGACGGCTTCGACCTTCTTGCCGCGCTCACGCAGGCGCTTGTCGGGATAGTGCAGGATCGTGCGGACCATGACGCTCCAAGCTTAACGCGTGATCGCCGCGCACGCGAGCCGTCGCACGCGGATCACTCCGGCCCCCTCACTCAGGATAGAGGATTGGCCCGTGCACGTAGGCGTCGTTGCCGACCAGCTCCCAGGCCGGCGAAGCAATTCGGGGCGCCTTCTGCGGCGTGTCCGGGCCCGCCCAGTCGACCGCGCCCGCCCGACCCCGCGGCCCGAGCAGGATGGGCGCGACGAAGACGTGGAGCTCGTCCGCATAGCGGCCGGCCAGTAGGCTGCCGGCGAGCTCGGCGCCGCCCTCGACCATCAGGCTGACGATGCCGCGCTGCGCGAGCGACCGGAGCGCGGCGAGCACGTCGAGGCGGCCCTCTGCGGAGACGGGACCGCGCACGCACTCGACGCCGGCCCGAAGGAGCTCCTCCTCCGCGCTCACTGGCGCCTCGAGACCGCAGAGCACGAGCGTCGGGACGTCGCGTGCAGTCTGCACGAGCCGTGAGTCGATCGGCAGCCGCAGCTTCGTGTCGAAGACGATACGAAGCGGGCTCTCACCCGGTGTGTCGCGGACGGTCAAGCGCGGGTCGTCCGCGAGGGCAGTGCCGATGCCGATGGCGATGCCGTCACTGCGCGACCGCAGCAGATGGACCTTCGCGCGCGCATCCGGTCCGGTGACCCACTTCGACTCGCCGGTGCGTGTCGCGATGCGGCCGTCGAGCGACAGCGCGAGCTTGAGCGAGACGTACGGCAAGCCGAGCGTGATGTGCTTGGCCCAGGGGGCGATCCAGGCCAGGGCCTTGTCCTCGCGGACGCCGACGACGACCTCGATCCCCGCAGCGCGCAGCTTGGTGGCGCCGTCACCCTCGACGTGCGGGTTCGGGTCACGGCATCCGATGACGACGCGCGCAACCTTCGAAGCGATGATGGCGTCGGTGCACGGCGGCGTGCGGCCATGGTGGTTGCAGGGCTCGAGCGTGACGTAGAGCGACGCTCCGATCGACCTCGCGCCGGCGGCACGGAGCGCGACGACCTCGGCGTGATCGGTTCCGGCGCGCTCGTGGTGCGCGCTCGCGACGAGCTCACCGTCGAGAACGACCACGGCGCCGACGTGCGGGTTCGGCGAGGGCCGGCCGTTCTTCGCGTGGGTGAGCGCGACCTCCATCCACCGCTCGTCGTCGGTCGGGGCAGCAGGCGGCGGTGCGGGCGGCGGCGGCGTCGCCGCACTGGGCGCCGGGGGCGCGATGCTCGACGGCCGGAGGCCAGGCCGCTTGGGGTCCTTGCCGCTCATGACGCAGGCGCGTCCTTGCGAGCGAGCAGATCGATCTCGCTGCGGAGCTCGTCGATGTCCTTGAACTGGCGGTAGACGCTCGCGAAGCGAACGTACGCGACCGGATCCACCTCGCGGAGATGGTGCATCACGCGCTCGGCGACGTGCTCGGCCGAGATTTCCTTCTCGCCGGAGTCGATCAGCTCGCGCTCGATCGCGTCGACGATGATCTCGAGGCGCTCGATCGGTACCGCGCGCTTGTCGCACGCGCGCTTGAGGCCACCGAGCACCTTCTGGCGGTCGAACGTCTCGCGGCGGCCGTCCTTCTTCACCACGAGCGGGAGGACCTCCTCGACGCGCTCGTAGGTCGTGAAGCGTCGGGCGCAGCCCTCACATTCGCGGCGGCGACGGATGACGTCGCCGGACGTCCCGGCTCGAGAGTCCGTGACCTTGCTCTCGAGATGCGAGCAAAATGGGCACTTCACGGCCGGACCCTCGGAGCTGAGCGAGGGAGCGCAGCGACCGAGCGGACAAGCGCTGAGCGACCTTCGGAGGCTCGTGTCGCGGGAGTCACGCGACCTCGATCTTCGTGCGGCGTTTGGTGTGTCGCTCGTCCGTGGACGCGGGCTCGGCGATCCAGGCCGAGACGATCTCCCACCCGAGCCCGCTCCCTACGACGCGTTCGCCGATGCAGAGCACGTTCGCGTCGTTGTGCGAGCGACTGAGCTTGGCCGTGTACGTGTCGGAGCAGACGACGGCTCGCACGCCCGCGTGACGGTTGGCGGCGATCGACATGCCGACGCCCGTCCCGCAGACGAGGATGCCGCGCTCCGACTCCTTCGCCAGGACCTTCTTCGCGACCGCGTGGGCGAAGTCCGGGTAGTCGCAGCTCGCATCGGTGTGCGTGCCGATGTCATCGACCTGGTGGCCGGCCTTGGTGAGCTGCTCTACGAGCTCTTTCTTCAGCCGCAGACCGCCGTGGTCGGACGCGATGACGATCTTCATGATCAACCCTCGAAGCGCGAGAGCACGAGCGAGCAGTTCGTCCCGCCGAAGCCGAACGAGTTGTTGAGCGCGTGCTTCACGCGGCGCTCGCGCGCGACCAGCGGCACGTAGTCGAGCGCGCACGCCGGGTCGGGGTCGGTGAGGTTGATGGTCGGCGGGATCTTCCCCTCGGCGATGGCGAGGGCGCAGACCGCGCTCTCGACGGCGCCGGCGGCACCGAGCAGGTGGCCCATCATCGACTTGGTCGAGCTGATCCAGAGCTTCTTGCTGGTCGCGTGCTCGCCGAAGACGGCGGTGATCGCCTCGCTCTCGGCGATGTCGCCCACGGGCGTCGAGGTGCCGTGCGCGTTGACGTAGTCGACCTGGTCCGGCGTGATGCCGGCGTCCTTGAGCGCCATCTTCATCGAGCGCTGCGCTCCCTCGCCGTGAGGCGCGGGGTTCGTCAGGTGGTAGCCGTCGCTCGAGGCGCCGTAGCCGGTGAGCTCGGCGTAGATCTTCGCGCCGCGCTTCTTCGCGTGCGTGAGCGACTCGAGGATCACGACGCCGGAGCCCTCGCCGCAGACGAACCCGTCGCGGCTCTTGTCGAAAGGACGGCTGGCGGCCTTTGGGTCGTCGTTGCGCTTCGAGAGCGCGTACATCGCTTCGAACCCGCCGATGCCGACGGGAGTGACGGTCGCCTCGGCGCCGCCGGAGACCATGATCTGCGCCTTGCCGCGGCGGATCCACTCGGCGGCCTCGCCGATGGCGTGCGCGCCGGACGAGCAGGCGCTCGTCGTGCAATAGCTCGGGCCGCGGAGGCCGTGCGCCATCGAGACCTGCCCGGCAGCGAGGTTCGCGATGATGCCCGGGATGGAATACGGGCTGATCTTCTGAGGCCCCTTCTCCATCAAGGTCTGCTTCGTCTTCTCGAGCGTGAAGAGGCCGCCGAGGCCGGCGCCGATGAAGCAGCCGGCCTCGTCACGATCCTCGTCCGTCAGCTCGAGCTGAGCGTCCTTCATGGCCATGGACGCTGCACCGAGTGCGAACTCGATGAAGCGATCCATCTCCTTGAGCTTCTTCTTCTCGATGAAGCGCGTGCCGTCCCAGTCCTTCACCTCACCCGCGAACCGCACCCGAAACGCGGAGCAGTCGAAGAGGGTGATCGGAGCGATGCCGCTCGTTCCTGCGAGGAGCGCGGTCCAGGTCTCGTCCCGTCCGATTCCGACGGGAGTGACGAGACCGATGCCGGTGATGACGACGCGTTCCATCTTTACTACCTGCGAGAGCTACTTCTTGGCGTGCTTCTCGATGTAGTCAACCGCGTCCTGGACAGTGCGGATCTTCTCCGTGTCCTCGTCCGGGATGTCGATCTCGAATGCTTCCTCGAAGGCGAGCACCAGCTCCACGAGGCCGAGCGAGTCCGCTCCGAGGTCCTCGATGAAGGTGGACTCCGGCTTGATGTCCTTCTCCTCGACGTCAAGCTGCTCCTTGATGATGCGCTTGACCTCGCTAGCGATGTCCTGAGCCATTCGTGTGCCTCGTCGATTTCCTGGACGTATCTCTGTCGACCGATATCCGATGGTCCCTTTTGGGGGGCCACGTCGTGGGGGCTGTTCAGCCCGGGGGGCGTTCTACACAGCCTTTTTGCTGACCGCAACCAGGCGCTTTTTTCGCGGTGCGTACGACCTGGCGCACCAGGCCAAATGGCCCAGGTCCCGTGACTCACGGGACACGACCTCCCGAAGGTCGGTCAGACGTACATCCCGCCGTTGACCCGCAGGACCTGCCCGGTCACGTACGCCGCCTCGTCGCTGGCGAGGTAAACGCAGGCGGCGGCGATCTCCCGGGCGGTGCCGGTCCGGCCGAGGGGGACGACCTTGACGAGCTGCTCCTTCATCGCGTCCGTCATGTTGCTGGTCATGTCGGTGTCGATGAAACCGGGGGTGATCACGTTGACCGTGATGTTCCGGGACGCAAATTCCCGGGCAATCGACTTGGCGGCGCCGATGACGGCGGCCTTGGAGGCGGCGTAGGCCGTCTGGCCGACGTTTCCCATCTCCGCGACGACGCTCGACATGAACATGATGCGCCCCGTCCTCGCGCGCATCATGACCTTGGTGGCGGCCTTGGCGCAGGCGAGGGAGCCCTTCACGTTCACCTGGAAGAGGCGGTCGACGTCCTCCTCCTTGAGGCGGAGGAGCAGACCGTCGATCGAGATCCCGGCGTTGGCGACCAGGATGTCGAGGCGGCCGTGACGCTTCGCGATCTCGTCGATCGCGGCCTCGGCGGCCTTGGTGTCGGCCACGTCGAAGCCGGCGATCTCGGCCTTGCCGCCCCTGGCGGTGATGGCGTCTGCGACCTCCTTGGCGGCGGCCTCGCCCTTCACGTAGTTCACGACGACCGTGGCGCCGTGCTCCGCGAGGGCCTCGCAGCACGCGCGCCCGATGCCGCGGGAGCCGCCGGTGACGAGGGCGACCTTGCCGGTGAGCTGGAACATTCTCTTCTCTGCCTCTCTTCGGGTTCTTGGGGCGCGACTACGAAGCAGGTTCGGGCGGCGCGGGCGGAGGCGCGAAGAAATCGGCGAGAGCCGCGACGCTCGCGACGTCGCCGACGCTCAGGATCTTCATCTCCTTCGCGATGCGCCGGCCGAGGCCGGCGAGGACCTTACCAGGGCCGATCTCGATCGCGTGACTGATGCCTTCCATGTGCATCAGGCGCACCGCCTGCTCCCAGCGAACCGCACCGTCGACCTGGCGGACGAGGAGCTCCTTCACGCGACCCGGATCGGTGTTGGGTCGCGCGTCGACGTTGGCGACGACGGGGAAGGTGAGCGGGTGGATGGTGACCTTCTCGAGCTCGGCCTTCAGCGCCGCCGCGGCAGGGGCCATGAGGGCGCAATGGAAGGGGGCGCTCACCTTCAGGGGGATGGCCTTGCCCTTCTCCTCGCCGACGCGCTCGGACACGCGGGCGATGGCGCGGGCGGTCCCGGCGATGACGATCTGGCCGGGGGCGTTGAAGTTCGCGCAGCTCACGGTCCCGAAGGGCTTTCCTTCGGCATCGTTCTCCTCGGCGACCTCGCGGCAAATCGACTCGAGGCGTGACGAATCGACGCCCATGATGGCGGCCATCGCGCCTTCCCCGGCCGGCACGGCGCCCTGCATGGCGCGGCCACGGGCGCGAACGACGCGGACGGCGTCCTCGAGGGACAGCGCACCGGCCGCGACGAGCGCGGAGTACTCGCCGAGCGAGTGCCCTGCGGCGAAGCGCGGCGTGGGCAGCGTGGGGTACTTCTCACGGAGCGCAGCGAGGACGGCGGCGCTCATGGTGACGAGCGCGGGTTGGGCGTTTGCCGTGAGCGTCAGCTGGTCCTCGGGGCCCTCGAGGATCAACTTCGAGAGGGGCACCGCGTCCCCTTGATCGGCCAGCGCTGCATCGGCGCGCGCGAAGACCTCGCGAGCGGCAGCCGACGACTCGAGCAGATCCTTGCCCATGCCCACGGCCTGGGAGCCCTGTCCTGGAAACAGCCACGCGACTTGATACCCGGCAGGGTTCATGGGCGCGGCCCTTAGCGCAGGTGCTGCGGGACGCCAAGCCGGGACGCCGTGCGGGTTCCTGAGGGCGAGAGGACGGCCGATGCCTCCGCGCGCTCAGTCCGTCTTCGGGACCGAGGTGTCCGGCGTGTCCGCCGGCGACGTCGTGGTGCTCCGCGGCGGCGGCTCGGCGTCGTCGGGCGGCGGCTTTGCGGTGGCGCCCTTGTCGAGGCGTCCGCCACCCTTGTAGTCGCTCTGATCGAAGATGCAGGCGGTGGCGGAGGCCGCCACGAGCATGAGGAAGCCGAGGCGCATCACCACCCGCCGACGTCTCCGTACCTGCTCGACGCGACTCGCGGGCTGCCTCATGGGTCGCACTCCCATCCCTTGTCGGCGGTGCACCGGCAGCGCGCCGGGTCGCGTGATGTGTCGCCGTACTTCGGGCACACGTCGATCTTCTTGTAGAAGCCGTAGCAGAGCGAGCCCGGGGGAATGCTCGCGGTGGGGCAGGGCGGAAAATCGATGTTGAAGATCGACACCAGCTCGAGCTTCCCGTCGAGGTACGCCTCGCACTGGTAGCGGCCAGGGGGGAACGGCTGGCCGTCCGCGTCGCTACCGTCGGGCCCGCGCGCCTTGAGGGCCAGGTCGAGCTTTTGGATGCCTTGCGCCGGCTTCGGTGCGCTCTCGACGTTCGCGAGGACGCGGTCGGCGTCGAAGAAGCGGTCCGCGATGAAATCGTAGGACTGGTTCTGGCGGATGATCGCCTCGATGGTCGTGCCGGGCCGCCCGATCCCGAGCTCGATGACGCAGTGAAGCTCCTTCGAGTCCGTGAAGAAGATGTTCCGCTTGCGCTCCCCGTCGCCGTCGAGCGCCATGTAGACGTCGGTCACGCGAGCCGTCGTCGTGCACGACGAGAGCGCGCCGACGAGGAGCGCGAGGCTCACGCCGAATTTCCAGAGGTGCGGAGTCCTCGCGCTTGCGAGACGAGCCATTCCCCGCAGTATAGCCGTAAGGGGCGAGTTTCGTCGGAAACGGTCGCTCAGATGCGGACGATCGCGCCGCCCCAGGAAATACCGGCGCCGAGGGCACACATGGCCACGGTGTCGCCCGTCCGGATCTTGCCGGACCGGAGGTTCTCGTCGAGGAGGATGGGGATCGAGGCGCTCGACGTGTTGCCGACGCGGTCGATGTTGATGAGCACCTTCTCCTTCGGGACGCCGAGGCGCGTCGCGGCGAAATCGATGATCCGGAGGTTCGCCTGGTGCGGGCAGATCCAGTCGACCTGCTCGGCAGTCATGCCGGTCATGTCGAGGGCCTCCTTGGTCGCGGAGTACAGGTTCTTCACGGCGACCTTGAAGATGTCCTGGCCACGCATGTGGACCTTGTTCTTCTTCTGCTCGATGAGCTCGGTCGTCATCGGCGCGACCGAGCCGCCGCCGGGGATCATGAGCGACTGCGCGAGCAGGCCGTCGGACTGGATCTTCGTCGACAGCAGGCCGCGCGGCTTGCCGTCGTGGGTGGCGCCGCCGGCCGGGCCGAGGATGACCGCGCCTGCGCCGTCACCGAAGAGCACGCACGTCGTGCGGTCCTCCCAGTTGATGACGCGCGAGAGGAGCTCGACGCCCACGACCAGGACGTTCTTCATCACGCCAGAGCGGATGAACTGGTCGGCGATGGACATCCCGAAGATGAAGCCGGCGCACGCCGCGGAGAGGTCGAACGCAGGGCAGCTCCCGGCGCCGAGCTTCTGCTGGACGAAGACCGCGGTCGCCGGCATGGGCATGTCGGGCGTGACGGTGCCGACGATGATCATGTCGAGATCGCTCGCCTTCAGCTCGGCGGCCTCGAGGGCCTGCTTCGCGGCGGCGGTCGCCATGTCGCTGGTGACGACACCCTCGGGCGCGATGCGGCGCTCGCGGATGCCCGTGCGGTCGATGATCCACTGATCGCTCGTGTCGACCATCTTCTCGAGGTCGGCGTTCGTGCGGACGATGGACGGGAGATAATGACCCGTACCGAGAATGCGCGAGGCAGGCGTGATCATGGCGACGACTCGTCCTTAGCACAGCCAGCTGCGCGTACACCGCTGGCAGGCGGTCACGAGTGCGTGCCGAAACGGAAAAATTCTACGGCCGCGACTGCGGGAGGGGCCGGGAGCGCGGCGAGGCTGGTGAGCTGCGGTCGCGCAGCCTCAGGCCTTGGCGGCCTTGGGTGCCGCGACCTCGCGGCCCTTGTAGTGGCCGCAAGACGCGCACGCGCGGTGCGGAATCACGGGCTCGCCGCAGTTGGCACACGCAATCAGCTGCACCGGAACCACCTTGTCGTGGTTGGCGCGGCGCATGTTGCGCTTGGACCGGCTCATTCGTCGCTTGGGGACCGCCACGGCATACTCCTTCGATCAGCTACTTCGTCGTCTTTGCCCGGAAAGCCATCAGCGGTGCGAGCCGCGGGTCGATGTCCTTCTTTTCGGCAGCCTGGGCGTCCGAACCGGGGGCGGGGGACATACCCGGGCAGTCCTCCGAGCACAAGGGAATCATTGGGACCCCGAGCAACAGCTCGTCCCGCACGAGGTCGTCGAGCAGGACGGTCTCGCCGTCGTAGGGGAGGGTGTCGGCCTCGGCGTCCTCGAGGGTGTACTCGATCTCGCCCTTGGCCTCGGCGTCCTTCACCTTCGAGCCGGGCACGTAAATCACGCTCAGATCCGAGTGGACGTCGATGTCGACCGGCTCGAGGCAGCGGGCGCAGGGGACGATCAGGGAGGCATCGAGGGTGCCGTGGACGACGACGTCGGTGCCGCTCTTGGAGGCGCGGACCTCGAGCTTCCCGTCGCGATCGGTCGCGTTCGCCTCGTGATCCTCGAGGATGCCGCGGACCCACGGAGCCCGGATCGGGAAGGAGAAGTCCTTGCCGCCGGCGTCGAGGTCGAGCGTTCGGACTGTGAATTCGTGGTCGGGTTGCATCGATGGCCGCCGTGCGGAGGAGCCTTTCTAGGCGTTCTCGCGCCGATCGCAAGGGCAGCCTTCATTCCGTCCCTTCCGGGACGCGACGACCGCGGGGATTCCGGCGCATCGCCGCCGCACGCGCTCTCGCTACGGAGAAGCGACGGCGCCGGCCGGGAGCGGCGCGCCGCTGTTCGCGGGGTCCGTCACCTTGTCCGGATCACCGAGGAACTCGAAGTGCATCGTGTCCTGGAGGACGTCGTGCCCGAGCCAGTAGAAGCCGAAACGCTCGAAGGTGTCGACCCACGACTTCGGCATCGCCATGCGCTCCCACACGGTCTTGTTCTTCGCCTTGCAGAGCGGGTGGTCCGGCCAGGGCGCGACGCAGCCGCAGCACGAGTTGCGATCGGGCTCGATGTCGATCGCGATCCCGTACACGTGGTTCGAGATCTCCATGCCGCGGTAGGTGTTGTGGAAGCGGATCCCGCCCATCGCGTGCGGGTGGTACTCGTTGCCGGCGGGGCCGGCCTTCAGCGCGGACTCGACGCACTTCAGCGCCGGGATGATGCGCTCGTTGACCTGCACGGCCATGCCCATGAAGGTCATCGACTTCGCGTAGAACTTCGGGGGGTGCGGGTTGAGCTTCGGGCTGCCATAGCCCTCGAAGTAGCCGTACTTCTCCGTGCGATAGCGGAGAGACTCCTCGAAGAGCTTCCGGGCCTCCTTCTGCTTCTCGGCGTCGTTCGTGCGCGGGAACCAGTTGCCACGGATGAGGAAAGGCTGCGCGGCTTGCTCGCGGCACGCGACGGTTCCGCTGTCGGTCGCGATCATGACCTTCGAGCCGCTCGGCGGGGGCGGAACGACGACGGCGACCGAGCTCGGTGCTGCTGCGGGGGTGGTCGTCGCGGCTCCAGCGTCCTTCTTCGCCTCGTCGCCGCGCGCCGTCAGCGTCGCTGCGCCCGCGGCGAGCACGAGCGCGCCGACGAAGAGCGAGGAGGCAAAGGTGCGGCGTACTGCGGTCATCGAGGGAAGGCCTAGCGCGAACGCGGGAGGGCTTGAACCGAGAAAAGCGCAGCTTTGCGAAGAAGTAAAATCTTCGCGAGCTTGGCAATCGAGCTCGTCCGCAGAACCGCCGGGGCGACGTGTTCGGTGTCGACGTTCATGACGCGGCGGATCGAAGCGCGGCGCGCACGCCGGTAGCCCTCCGCCACCGCCTCATCGATCCTCGTGAAGCGCGGCGCACCCTGCCGCAGCCCTCAGCCGCGCCGCTCGAACCTCAGCACCTCGCCGAGCGTCTCGTGCTCCTCGACACACACGCGCACGAGCCCAGACTTCTCGAGCACGCGAATGGACGCGGCATGCCACGGCGGCGTGGTCGCGGTGACGACGCGCACGCCCGGCTGCGCGAGGGCCCACTCCACGGCGGCGCGCGTCCCCTCCGTCGCGACGCCCTTTCCCTGCCAGCTCTCCTCCACGCCGTAGCCGACCTCGGCGACGCCCAACGCGCCCGGCCGTCCGTGGAACACGATGCTCCCGATCACGAGGCGCTCCGCCCCATCGCGGTTGATCATCAGCCGGTCACCCCAGAGCCGCGTCTCCGGGTCGGCACGGATGGCCTCGAGCGACGCGCTGAACGCTCGCTCGACGAGGACGCGACCTGGCCACGCCGCCGGGATCCTCGCGCCCGCGATCGCCTCGAGCGCATCGCGGTCCGCGCGGAAGACGGCCTCCACGAGCGGGAGTGTCATCGGCTCGAGAATCAGTCGAGGCGTGAAGAGGGTCCCCACGAGCCGAATCGTAGCCCGTTGACGGCGGCCTCGAAACGGTCGATATTTCGTACGCTAAATATTCGCCAACGGTGTATTCGAGAGCCGCCCGACCATGTCGCCCCCGCCGCCGCCACCCCCGCCGCCCGTCAGCCCGGACCTCAAGAGTGAGGTGGATCAGGTCCTCGAGGCCATCATCTACCTCTACACAGAGAGCCGCCGCATCACGAAGGAGCTCGCGAAGCGCGTGGACCTCACTGGCCCGCAGCTCACCGTAGTCAAGCTCCTCCAGACGGTGGGGGACCTCTCGCTCTCCGAGCTCTCGGACAAGATCCGCGCGCAGAACAGCACTGTCACCGGCATCATCGATCGCATGGAGCGCGAAGGCCTCGTCGTCCGCGAGCGCTCGAAGGAGGACCGCCGCGTCGTCCACATCAAGCTGACGCCGAAGGGCAAGGCGCTGGCCGACGACATTCCGGTCGAGCCGATGGAGATCTTCAAGGGCGCGCTCGAGAGCCTCTCCGTCCAGGAGATGCGCGACCTCATGCGGATCATGACGAAGGTCGCCAAGCGCGTGAAGCAGATCGTCCGCCGCGACGTGGGCGAGACCGATTCAGGCAACGGAGCCGCGGGCGCTACCAAAGAGGAGAAATGACGATGAGCACCAACACGACGTTCACGCGTGATCCCGATCTCTGCGTCATCACCTGCGCCGTCACCGGCGTGCTCGCGAATCGCAAGCAGTGCACGGGCATCCCGTACACCGCCGTCGAGATCGCCGAGGAGACCAAGCGCGCCTACGACCAGGGCGCGTCGGTCGTGCACATTCACGCGCGCCAGGAGGACGGCTCGCCGACCTTCGACCCCAAGACCTTCGCGACCATCAAGGACGAGATCCAGAAGCGCTGCCCGATCCTCCTCAACTTCTCGACCGGCACCATCCTCGAGGACGTCACCGATCAGTGCACGTACCTGAAGGAGAGCCGCCCCGCGATCGGCGCGCTCAACATGGGGACGATGAACTATTCGAAGTACTCCGAGAACCGGAAGAGCTTCGTCTTCGACATGATCTTCCCGAACACGTACGCGAAGATCATCAAGCTCCTCGAGGCCATGAACGAGGCGGGCGTGAAGCCGGAGCTCGAGTGCTTCGACACCGGGCACACGCACGGCATCTGGCCGCTCCTCGACATGGGCGTGTTGAAGAAGCCGCTCCAGTTCTCGTTCATCCTGAACGTGCTCGGCGGCATTCCCCCGATGGTCGAGAGCCTCCAGCTCCAGACGAGGATCATGCCCGCCGGCAGTGAGTGGGAGGTCATCGGGATCTCGAAGTGCGGCTGGCGCATGATCGGCGCCGCGCTCGCGCTCGGCGGCAACATCCGCGCGGGGCTCGAGGACAACCTCTATCTCCCGAGCGGCGAGATGGCGCAGTCGAACGGCCAGCTCATCGAGGTGGCTGCGCGCATGGTGAGAGATTGTGGCCGCAAGGTCGCCACCGTCGAGCAGACGCGGCAGATCCTCGGTCTCGACCAATTCAAGCCGACGCCGAAGACGACCCCTTCGCCCGTCGCCACGGCGTAGAGTCCGCGCCATGTCGTCGAAAACGAAGCCTCCCACGCGCCTCTACTCGAAGATCCGCGTCTCTGACGGCAGTCACTTCGGCGTACGCATCGTCGTCCTCAACAACCCCGAGCGTCGCAACGCCATCGGGCCGCAGATGGTGAACGAGCTGCTCTACGCGCTCGACGACGCGCACGCCGACGGCGACATCCGCGCGATCGTCCTCACCGGTGAGGGCAAGGCGTTCTGCGCAGGCGGCGACTTCGCACAGATGACCGGCGGCGCGGCCGACGGCCCCGTGCTCCCGCCCAAGGGCGACTACGCCGACCTCCTCCTCGCGATGACGCGCAGCGAGCTCCCGATCATCGCGCGCGTCAACGGCCCGGCGATGGGCGGAGGCCTCGGGCTCGTCGCCGCGTCGACGTTCGCCGTCGCCGACGTGGACGCCCAGCTCGGCACGCCCGAGATCAACGTCGGCCTCTTCCCGATGATGATCATGGCCGTGCTCGCGCGGGTCGTGCCGCGCCGCGAGCTCTTCGAGATGATGCTCCTCGGAAAGAAGCTGTCCGCCACCGACGCCGTGCGCCTCGGCCTCGTGAACAGCGCCGTTCGCGCCGACGCGCTCGACTCTGCCGTGAACGACCTCGCCAGCGAGATCGCGAAGAAGAGCCCGCTCACGGTCGCGCTCGGCCTGCGAGCCTTCGCCGCGCAGGACGACATGGACCTCGACAAGGCCCTGCCGATGCTCCGCGACCGTCTCGCCGAATGCCTGGGTACGGAGGATGCGCGCGAGGGCCTCACGGCGTTCCTCGAGAAGCGTCCGCCGGTCTGGAAGGGCAAGTAGTCGTTCGCCTGCCGGTTGGACTTTTCGCCGTGCTGACCCCATCGTCGGCGACATGGATCGTCCCCTCGCTCGTCGTGAAGCCCTGCGGCACCTCGCGGTTCTCTCTGCCGCCGCCGTCGTTCCTGGTTTTCTCCTCGGCTGCTCGAAGAAGGCGAGCTGCGAGGACGTGACCGGGCTCGCGCCAGCCGATGTCGCCATCCGCACACAGACCGCCGCTTACGTCGAGGCTGCAGCCGATGTGTCGAAGAAGTGTGCGCTCTGCGTTCAGTACGTCCCGGCCGCGCCCAACGCGTGCGGGTCGTGCAAGGTCGTGAAGGGGCCCATCAACCCCGAGGGCGGCTGCAAGCTGTTCGTCCCGAAGCCGGCCTGAAATCGCCCGCGCGGACCGATTCTCCCGATCCGCACATGACCGTCGCGCGTACCTCCAAAAAATATGGCCGAGGCCCGTGAGGTCCCCGGCCTTTCGAGGAGGATGACGATGCGCATGTTCAAGCTTTCGGTGATCGGAATGACGGCGGCCCTCGCGCTGAGCGCGGTTGGCTGCAGCAGCAGTGACAGCGGCTCGAGCGGCAGCAGCGGCACGACCGGCGACAGCGGGACGCTCAGCCTCTACGAGCGTCTCGGCGGCAAGTCCGGGCTGGAGTCGTTCGTGCAGTCTGTCGTGGAGACCAAGATCCTCACCGACGCCGACTTGAAGACGTTCTTCTTCGCGCAGGTGGCGACGCCGATCCCGGCGGGTTCGCCGAGCGCCAAGCAGATCGTGGTGTGCTTCGCGCGCTTCGTCGGGACGGCGCTCCAGGCCGATACGTATCCGGGCGCACCCGTGAACGACCCCGCGAACACCAACAACCCGAACCACACGTGCCGCGACATGGTGAAGTCGCACCGTCCGTTCCTCAACATCGGCACGGCGAACTTCGATAAATTCATCGGCTACGTCGCGACGTCGCTGATGCCCCTCGTCAAGCCCACCGCCACGAAGGCAGGCGAGATCACGCAGGCGGAATTCGAGGCGCTGGCCGCCGCGCTGAACGGCACCAAGGGCGACATCGTCAACCCCGGCGCGCCTGCCAGCGGCCCCTTCGTGAAGCCCTGAGATGAGCGCCGCTGTTCCTGCCTACCTCCCGCGTGTTGCCGTCGGAACGGGAACAGCGGCGGTCCTCCTCACGTGCCTCGTCGGCGTGCTGCACCTCCCGTTTGCCGCGCCGCTCCTTCGCAAGCTCTCGCCCGCGTCGCTCTGTCCGATCACGCACGGAACGCCCGCGCAGATCGATCGCGCGCATGCGATCGGCGGCGCGGCCATTCGCGCGTCCGCCACCGCGAGCGCGCCGTCGCGTCCGGCGCTCGGCTTCGAGCTCGACAAGACCACGAGGGGGGACCTCGACGCCTGGGCCGCGCGATACCGCGTCTCGTGCGAGAAGATTGGCGGCAACGAGAACCTCCGCCGCTGCACCGACGTCCCGGCGAGCGCCGTCGGCGAGCCTCCGGGCGCGGGACTGCTCGAGGAGGTCTCGTTCGAGCTTCGCGGCACGGGCGAGCTCGTGAACGTCGAGACGATGCGTCGTCATCTGAGCCCCGAGCAGGCGGTCCGCATCGTCGCCGAGCGCGAGGAGACGATCGCCAGCGGTGTCGGCGCACCGAGCAAGACCGGCGGCGAGGCCACAGTGGCCCATCTATCGCGCGGCTTTCTCTCGTCCTATGTCGCCGAGCACACGTACCTCGACTACCGCGCCACGGTGTCCGCCACGAACCTCGGCGAGACCGGCGTGATGGCGCGCGAGCAATATCTCTCCGTGCGCCCGTGATCTGACGCCAGCCCCCGCTCGGGGCACGAGGAGGATGGGCCTATCGAGACGACCGACCTCTGCCGTTAGGTTCGGGGACCACCTTGAACAAACGTTCGATTCGGCCGATCCGGACGGCACCGGCGCGCGTAGACCCGTGATCGCCAGAGAGTACGCACGCGCGATCCGGGGGGGCCTGGTCGACTCACCTCGTGGAGGTTTCGTGAAGGTCTTTCCCCTCCTTGTCCCGATGATCGTCGGGGGGCTGCTCGTGTCTTCCTGCTACCTCGACAACCCCGGAGCGGCCCCCGTCGCCGACGCCGGGACCCTCCGGGACGCGTTCGCGGACGGACCCCTTGTCGACGACGCCGCGGCGCCCTCCCCCGATGGCGGAGACGGCGGTTTGGTCGACGCCGGGCCGCCGCTTTGCACGAAGTACGGCGGATTCGGGACCGTCCAGGCGGTCGTCAACGATCTCGTGGGGGCGCTGGTCGCCGACTGTCGCATCAGTCGGTTTTTCACCACGCTCACCGCGGAGCGCGTCGGACACCTCCATGACTGCCTCGTGAAGCAGGTCGCTGTCGTGATGCGCTGCCCCGGCATCAAATACGACATCGACAACGCGGGCGTCGAATGCCGGGACATGAAGACCGCACACAAGGGAATCTCGATACGCCAGGCCGACTTCGACGCGCTGGTCCAGGATCTGGTCACCGTTCTGACCCGCGACGGTGTCGCTCAGGCCGACATCGATGCGCTGGCACCGAGCGTCCTCGCGCTCCGCGACGACATCGTCACGAACTCGGCCCCCGACACGAGCCGATCCATCTGCGACGCGGGAAACGACCAGTGAGGAGCGGCCCCAAGGTCGCCGTGGTGACCACGCTACTCGCGCTCGGCGCGACGTGGCTCGTGCACGCCGGGCTCGTGCGGTCCGGCGGCGCCTGCCCGGTGCGCGAGCCGACGGCCAGCGAGCTCGAGACGCAGCGCCAGAGCGCCATGCTCCCGCTCGCCGCCCGGAGCGTCGGACCGGCCCCGCTCGCCGACCGCTGGGTGGGTACGACGCGCGAGAGCTTCGTCCGCGACGAGGAGGCTTCCGGTCGGCGTTGCGTCGTCGAGCAAGCAGGCGCGAGCCTGCGATGCGAGCGAGACCGCGACGAGGAGCTCGCGCGCTTCGATGACGCCGGGGCGCTGGTCGCGCTGGATCGCGTGCGCTACGGGCTGAGCGCCAGCGACGGCGAGACGGCGCTCGCGGATCTCCTCACCGCTTCGCGGACACGTCTCGGCTCGCCGGCACGAAGCTGGGGCGAGCCGACCGCCTCGTTCCTCGACAGGCCCCTTCGTCAAGCAGGCTTCGAGTATCGCTTCGCCGACGTGGCCATCGACGTCACGGCCACGCACATGGGACGGGACGGCATCGTCGTCCGCGAGCAGCACCGCGCGATGCCTCGTTCACCGCGAGGCAGCTGAGCCATGGCCGTCGACCACGATCCCGCGATGCTGGTCGGGCGCTCGCTCGAGGGCAAGTACGTCATCGAGAAGCTCCTCGGCACCGGCTCCATGGGCGCTGTGTACCGGGCGCGGCAGACAGCGCTCGAACGCACCGTCGCCGTGAAGGTGATGTCCGCGGCGCTCGCGCGCGACGGAGACTTCGCCGAGCGCTTCCATCGTGAAGCGAAGGCGGCGTCGCGCCTCGCGCACCCCAACTCGGTGGGCGTCACGGATTTCGGTGAGGCGGCCGACGGCCTCCTCTATCTCGTCATGGAGTACGTCGACGGCAAGAACCTCGACGTCGTGATCCAGGAGCAATTCCCGCTCGGGGAGCGACGTATCGCGAACATCCTCGGCCAGGTGCTCTCGGCGGTCGCGTCGGCTCACGATCTGGGCATCGTCCATCGCGATCTCAAGCCCGAGAACATCCTGGTGTTGCCGAGCATCGACGACGAGGGATTGCCCGCCGACATCGTCAAGGTCTGCGACTTCGGGATCGCCAAGATGCTGGGCGTGGACGACATGCCGCCCAGCGACATTCACGGCGAGCGTGTCGCCGGGCGCAAGCTCACCGCCTTTGGCGCGGTCCTCGGGACGCCCGCGTACATGTCTCCGGAGCAAGGTCAGGGTCTAGCGCCGGAGCCGCGCAGCGATCTCTACGCCATCGGCGCCATGCTCTTCGAGATGCTGACGAAGCGCATTCCCTTCGAGCTGGACGCGCCGGAGGATCTGATCCGCGCGCACATGTTCCAGGCGCCGCGGGATCCCCGCCAGCTGAGCGCCGACTGCAGCGACGCGCTGGCCGAGGTCTGCCTCAAGGCGCTCCAGAAGCTGCCCGAGCATCGCTTCGCGACCGCCCGCACGATGCGATCGGCGGTGCGCCGGATCGAGATCGACGGCGACGACGGCCGCAGCGCTCCGCTCTCGAGGGTCCCGAGCGCGCCCGAATGGCGCGGGACGGTCGCGACCTTGCCAGGCCTCGACCACGCGACGCTCGTGCCGACGCTCTCGCCCGAGCCGCTCGCGGGCAGCCGCGACGACGGAGCCTCGGTGCTCGGAGGTCGAACGATGCGCGCGCTCGGCGGGGCTCTCGCGATCGCCGTGCTCGCGGGGGTGGCGCTGCTCGCATCGAGGGGCTCCCCGTCGACGGAGGGAAGGCCTCAGCTACGGCCTACGTCCAACCTCGTGGCCCCTTCGCGGAGCGCGCCGGCGCTCGCGGAGCCGAGCCCCGTCGACGCACGATTGTCGGGTAGTGCGAGCGCGCTCGGCGATCCGAGCGCGGTCACGCTCGGATCGAGCACGCGCGAGGCCGCCCCCGGCGCTGCGCGAGATCCGGCGGCCCGTGCCACGCTCGGCGAGCCGAGCGCACGCGCGCCCGCGGGAGAGAAGCCAAGCGTCGCCGGCGGGGATCGCTCCGCTGAGGTGACGCCGTCGGTCGCCGCGGCCGCCGCGGAGGCCAAGCCGGCGCGGGCGGCCGATGGTCCTTCGGAGCCGAGTGCGGCGGTGGCGGCGCCGACGGGCGCGACGGCCGCGGCTCCTGCGATCGACACCACAACGCCGCCGGCGATCCCTGCGGCCGCGGCTCCCTTCTCCGCGGAGCAGGCGAGCGTCACGGTCGCCGTGACCGTCGCCAACGGGACCAATCGCGCGACCATCAGCGCGCTGACCTCCCACGTCTCGTTCACGGACTGCTACCGCGGGATCCTTCGCACACTCGGCCGCGCCGAGGGCGGAAAGGGAACCATGCACCTCGAGATCGACGAGGACGGCGTGGTTCAAGGAGCGCAGACGCGTCTGCCTGGGCCGCTCGGCTCTGCCGCCTCGTGCTTCGCCTCGCGCATGCTCAAGCAGCGTCTGCCCCGGCCGCCCGACACCGGAGCGGCGAGCGCAGACCTTTCGTTGGAGCTCACGCCTTGAGCGCGCCCAGCACCCGCGCCGCGCACGCCTCGCTGACCGGATGCCTGCTCGTCGCGCTCTCTGTCGGCGGCGCCGCCTGCCAGGGCGAGGTGGGCTATCTACGCGCCGATCTCGGCGACGCGAGCGCGACGCCTGCGAGCGGGGAAGACGGCGGCACCACGAGCCTCGACGCCGGTGGAGACGCCTCAGGCGCCCGCCCGGTGGTCTTCGCGCGCGATATCCGCCCCCTTCTCTCGCGCTCCGACGGTCCGCCCGCTGGCTGCAAGAGATGCCACTACAAGGCGGAGTCCGCCCCGCAAGGCTACGAGATCGGAGGCCTCGATCTCACCACGCTGGGCACGCTGCGCCAGGGCGGGGTCTCGTCGGGGCGCAGCATCGTCATCGCGGGCGATCCGGACGGGTCGGCCCTCGTCAAGAAGCTCGAGGGAACCTACGCGCGAGGCGCGCGCATGCCGAAGGATCTCACGCCGCTTTCGCGCGAGGAGATCGGGCTCGTTCGGCGATGGATCGCCGAAGGAGCGAGAGGGGCGGACGACGAATGAAGCGAACGTGGGCGCTCGCGCTCGTGACAGTGGTGGTTTTCGCGTCGGTCCTCTCGGCATGCGTGAAGAGCTCGCAGCGCGTTCGCGCGCTGGGCGACGGGCTCGACGCACGCACGATCCCCCTCGAATACCGCGCGGACTACGAGCTCTTCGCGCAGCGTTGCTCGAAGTGCCACAGCCTCTCGCGGCCGCTCGACAACGGCCGCATCGAGGACCGCTTCTGGGCCGGCTACGTCGAGCGCATGCGCCGCCAGCCGGGGAGCGGGATCGCCCCCGAGGAGGTGCCCTCCATCCTTCGCTTCTTGCACTTCTACTCGACCGAGGTGGCCGCCGACGTCGAGGCGAAGAGCGAACCCAAGGAGGCCAAGTGACTACCTCGCGCTGGCTCGTCGTCGCGCCGCTGGTCGCGCTCGTCATGGCGCTCTTCACGGCGCCCGCGTGGGCCGTCGACCGCAACGTCGCGGGCTCGCTCCAGCTCGACTACCACCTCTCGCCCGAACGCAGCACTCCGGTCGGGAGCGGGCCCACGTTCCGCGGCTTCACCACCGAGGCCGCCCTCAAGCTCACGGCGGAGATCTCCGAGCAGGCATCGGTCAACTTCAAGGTCTGCGTCGGGTGCCACGGCTTCGAGACCGACATGGTCCATCTCGACTACCGCTTCGCCGACGAGCTCAACGTTCGTGTCGGGCGCTTCAGCCCGAGCTTCGGCGCCTTCAACCTGCGTCACGATCCGGCCAACCATCGCCTCTCCGACAAGCCCCTCGTCTACGACATGGGCCGCATGCTGAGGGTCCGCGACTGGAACCTCGGGGTGCTCCCGAGCCCGTTCCCGGACAACGGCGTGGAGGCGAGCGGTACGCACTGGTTCGGCTCGAAGACCCAGCTCGACTACGCCGCGCACCTGGTCTCCGGCTTCAAGGGCTCGACCGCCGGCGCCGATCTCGACTTCGTCCAGTCGCGAAGCGGGAGCCTCTACTACGTCGACAACAACGACCAGCCGGCGTACGGGGGACGCCTCGCGCTGACCGAGCGCTTCTCGCAGAACGGCGACGTGACCCTAGGCGCGAGCTTGATGCGCGGCGCGTTCGATCCCGGTGCCAAGCTCACCTACACGATCACGGGCGCGGATCTCACGCTGCGCATCGACAGGACCAACCTCCGCATCGAGTACCTGATGCGCCGGCAGGACCTCGACGTCTCCGATCCCACGCGCTACCGCTACGAGGTCCCGGCCAAGGGCGGAGACTCGTTCGTCAAGCACGGCGGCTACGCCGAGCTCGAGCTCCCGGTCACCGCGAGCCTCGACCTCGTCGGACGCTTCGACGCGCTCTATCGCTCGGGCAACGTGCTCGTCGACAGCCCGCTCCAGGCGCGAAGCGGAATCTTCCGCTACACCCTCGGCACAGCCTACTCGCTGAGGCGTGGGCTCCGGCTGAAGTACTCGACCGAGCTGTGGAGCTTCTCCGACACCGGTTACGCGGGCAGGAACGAGGCGGTGAGCATGCACTTCGGCGTCGCCACCGCGTTCTGAAGCCACCGGCTTGCAGAAAAACGTTTCGTGTGCGAAACATCTCGCCCATGAACATGCGAGAGCTGGTCGCTGATCTCGAGGCTCGACGCGCGAAGGTCCGCGAGATGGGCGGGGCCGAAAAGATCGCCAAGCAGCACGACCGCGGGAAACTCACGGCGCGCGAGCGCATGGACCGCTTCTTCGACGACGGCGTCTACTTCGAGCTCGGCGCACACGGCACGCAGATGGGCCTGGCGGCCGGGCCGGACGGCACGGACAAGCCGGTCGCCGACGCGGTCGTGACCGCCTTCGGCAAGTCGAACGGTCGCATGGTGTGCTGCGCCGCCTACGACTTCACGGTGAAGGGCGGCAGCATCGGCTACACCGGCGAGGAGAAGGTCACGCGCCTCCGCCAGATGGCGCTCCGCGGTCGCTGGCCGATCGTGTGGTTCGTCGACTCGGGCGGCGCGCGCATCGACCCGGGCTCCAGCCACCCGGACATGATCTCGCTCTTCGCCGGCTCGGGGCACCTCTTCCGCGAGCAGGTCCACATGAGCGGCGTCGTCCCGCAGGTGGCGGCCATGGTCGGGCCGGGCGCCGCGGGCACCGCCTACATCCCCGGCCTCGCCGACTACGTTCCGATGATGAAGGGCGTCGGCAGCCTCGCGCTCGCGGGGCCCGCGCTCGTCAAGGCGGTCACCGGGCAGGAGATCGCGGAGCAGGAGCTCGGCGGCTCGAAGGTCCATTCCGAGGTCAGCGGCGTCGGCGACGGCGAGTTCGCGACGGATGCAGACTGCATCGATGCCTGCAAGAAGTACCTCTCGTACTTCCCCTCGAACTGCGACGAGCTTCCGCCTGATCTGCCGGTCACCGACCCGATCGATCGCCGCGAGGAGTCGCTCCTCGATCTCCTCCCGGAGTCCACGCGCAAGCCGTACGACATGTACAAGCTGATCCGCGCGATCGTGGACCACGGCGAGATCTTCGACATCAAGCCGAAATTCGCGCGCTCGATCATCACGTGCCTCGCGCGCATCGGCGGCAAGAGCGTCGGTATCGTCGCCAACCAGCCGAACTGGCTCGGCGGCATTCTCGAGAACGACTCGGCCGACAAGGCGTCGCGCTTCATGCAGATCTGCGACGCGTTCAACGTGCCGCTCGTCTTCCTCCAGGACGTGCCAGGCTTCATGGTCGGGTCGAAGGTCGAGCACGCGGGCATCATCCGCCACGGTGCGAAGATGATGCACATCATGAGCGCGGCGACCGTGCCGAAGATCACCGTCGTCGTCCGCAAGGCCTACGGCGCCGGCTACTACGTGATGTGTGGCCGCGCTTACGAGCCGGACCTCATCGTGTCGTGGCCGACGGGCGAGATCTCGGTCATGGGCGCCGAGGGCATGGTCGGCATCGCCAGCCGCAAGCTGTTCGGGGGAGTGGAGCCGCCGCCCGAGGTGAAGAAGCAGGTCGTCGACATGATCCAGAAGAACATCGACATCTACAAGGTAGCGGGCTGGGGGCGCGTCGACGAGGTGATCGACCCGCGCGACACGCGCAAGGTGATCGCGTGGGGCCTCGAGCTGGCCCGCCACAAGAAGGTGGAGCGCCCGCACAAGCGGCGCGGCGTCATCCCGGTCTGAGGCGGAGGACCTGGTAGGCGCATCGACCACCTCGTTGCGCGCGAGGCGTTGCCGGTGGTCGTGGTAACTTCGATGCAGGGGATGAGCGACGCACCGCCAAGCCGTGGACGCGCGAAGATCGCGGCTGGCGATCGGGTGGGGAAGTTCCGCGTCGAGCGCGTCATCGGCCAGGGCGGGATGGGGGTCGTCGTCGAGGCCACCAACCTTCAGCTCGATCAGCGCGTGGCCATCAAATTGCTCGCTCCGGGCAAGGACACGCCGGAGGCAATCACCGCGGTCCTCAACGAGGCGCGCGCGGCGTCGCGGCTGAAGAGCGACCATGTCGCCCGCGTGCAGGACGTCGACACCGACCCCGTGCATGGTCCGTACATCGTCATGGAGCTGCTCGACGGAACGACCCTCGCGGAGGTGATCACTACCCCGCAGCGCATCTCCGTCCATCGCGCCGTCGAATACGTCATCGACGCGTGCGAGGGCCTCGCCGAGGCGCATGTCCGCGGCATCGTCCATCAGGACATCAAGCCTGCGAACCTCTTCGTGGCGATGGGCAACGACGGTCGCGCCACCGTGAAGATCCTCGACTTCGGCATCGCCAAGATGCGAGGCGCCTCGGTCAGCGGCACCAGCTCCAGCTCGATCGATCTGCGCATGAGCGGGTCGGGGAGCGCGCTAGGGACCCCCTTCTACCTCGCGCCCGAGCAGCTTCGCGGCGATACCGGAGCGGACCATCGTGCCGACATATGGGCGCTCGGTTGCGTGCTCTTCGAGCTCCTCACGGGGACGAAGGCGTTCTACGCGGCGCGCTTCACGGAGCTCGTCGTCCAGATCCTCGAGTCGAATCGCGCTGAAGTGCCGCCGGAGGTCGACGTTCAGGCGACGCTGCTCGAGGTCATCGATCGCTGCCTCTCGAAGGACGCGTCGACACGCTATGCGAGCACCGGTGAGCTGGCGCTCGCCCTGCTGCCATTCGCGCGCCGGCGCGCTCACTCTGTCACCACGCGCGCGGTGACCCGGGTACGCGACGGCGGGCTCGACCCGCATCTCTCGATGCCCTCGTCGATGCCGCCACGCCCGTCCGATACGAACATCGACCTCGTCTCGAGCCAGTCGCTCCGTGCGCCGCCCGTCCCGCAGATCACGCTCGCGCCGGCCGCACCCCCGCTTACGCCGCGGCGCCGCCCGCTCGTCGTGCTCGCCGTCGCGATGCTCGCCCTCGGGGCGC
>JANXVA010000763.1 GCA_025351875.1 Myxococcales bacterium
TCGAACCCCTCGGTCCGCGCCATCGTCATCACTGCGCGGGGTGAGAAGGCATTCTGCGCCGGTGCCGATCTGAAAGAGCGCCAGGGCATGACGGAGAACGACATCCGTGTGCAGGTGGAGCTGTATCGCTCCGAGCTCGGCCCGCTCGATCGCTCGCCGAAGCCCGTGATCGCCGCGCTGAACGGCGTGGCCTTCGGTGGCGGCCTCGAGCTTGCGCTCTTGTGCGATCTCCGCGTCGCGGCTGCGCACGTGAAGCTCGGGCTGCCGGAGACGACCCTCGGCATCATCCCGGGAGCAGGCGGTACGCAGCGACTCGGTCGCATCGTGGGTGAGGCGCGCGCGAAGGAGATGATCCTCCTCGGTCGCCGCCTCGACGCCGCCGAGGCGCTCGCCTGGGGGCTCGTGAACCGCGTGACCCCTGCGGGAGTGAACCTCGTCGACGACACGCTGGCGTTCATCGAGCCGATCGCGAATGGGGCTCCGATCGCCCAGGCCGCCGCGCTCGAGGCCATCGACCGATCGTTCGACGTGACCCTCGAGCACGGCCTGGAGCTCGAAAAGGTCAGCTACGACAAGGTGCTCGTCAGCTCGGATCGCCGCGAAGCCCTCGCCGCCTTTGCCGAGAAACGCAAACCCAGCTTCGCCGGAAAATAGCCCACAGCTGCGGGGTTTCCCTGGATCATCAGAGACCCAGGACCTTGCGGTTGCGGAGGCTGATAGACTCTCCATCGACCGCATGGGCACGCTCGGCGGAATCCCTCTCGACGTCGGTGACGTCCTCGCCAAGAAGTACCGCCTCGAGCGGCTCGTCGGCGAAGGAGGGACGGGTATCGTCGTCGCTGCCCGACACGTGCAGCTCGATCGCGTCGTCGCGATCAAGTTTCTCCGCACTGCCCTCGCCTCGGACGAGATCCGCCTTCGCTTCGAGCGCGAGGCGCGCGCCATCGGCCAGATCGAGAGCGAGCACGTCGTCCTCGTCCTCGACGTAGGCACGCTCGACGACGGCCACTCGCCGTTCATGGTCATGGAGTACCTCGAGGGCAAGGACCTCTCGCGGACGCTCAAGGAGGACGGCCCCCTCTCGATCGAGGACTCCGTCGACTGCATGCTGCAGGTCTGCGAAGCGCTCGAGGGGGCCCACGCGCAAGGCATCATCCACCGCGACCTCAAGCCCGCGAACCTCTTCCTCACGAGGCGCGACGACGGCGGCCCACACATCAAGGTCGTCGACTTCGGCATCTCGAAGATCCTCGACCCCAAGGTCCTTCGCGGCGAAAGGGACGCCAAGGAGATGACGAACGCCTTCACGGTGCTCGGCTCACCTCGCTACATGGCGCCCGAGCAGCTCCGGAACTCGAAGGACGTCGACGGTCGTGCGGATCTCTGGTCGATCGGCGCCGTGCTCTTCCAGCTGCTCAGCGGGAGCTCTCCGTTCGACGCCGAGAACAACATCCACGTGAGCCTTGCCGTGCTCACGAAGGAGCCGGCGCTCCTGCGTAGCGTCGCTCCTCACGTGCCCGCGGAGCTCGAGGCCATCGTCAGCAAGTGCCTGACGAAGGATCGCGCAGGTCGCTTCCAGAGCGCCTCCGAGCTCGCCGACGCCCTGCATCCGTTCGGCTCCGATCGCACGCGCGAGTCGCTCGATCGCCTGCTCCAGGCCAAGCAGGCGCCGAGCTTGAACCTCGCGCTCGACACGTCGAGCGAGGGCGGGCGAGTCGACGTCGGAGCGACCCCCAAGCCTCCTCCGCCGGACGCCGCGCAGACCGCGATGAAGTCGCTGTCGACGTCGCCCTCGGCATTTCGGCTGGCCTCGTTGGCGCCCCCGTCGAACGCTCCTCCCTCCTCGGGCGATCCGTCCGCGGCCTTCGCGAACATCGTGCGGAGGGCGCCGTCGACCACCGTGAAGGTCGCGATCGGCGTCGCCGGGGTGCTCGTCGTCCTCCTGGCTTTCGTGGCCCTGACGCTCATGAAGATGGCCGCCCAGTCGATGGGCGTGCTCCCCAGCATGGCGAGCGAGCATCCCGCGGCGCCGGGGGCGACGGCCGGGGCTGCCGACCGGAGCAAGCATCTGCAGGGTCCTTCGCAGGCGGTCACCGTCACCCTTGATGCGGGACGGCCGCCCCTCTAATGCTTCTCGCGTGTCCGCAGACGCCAAGCTGAAGGAAGTCCTGGGCCGCATCGAAAAGGGCGGCGCCCCGAAGTACCACCAGAAGAACGGCGAGGCCGGGAAGCTCTTTGCGCGCGATCGGATAGGCAAGCTCATCGACGCCGGGTCCTTCGTCGAGGATGCGGCCCTCGCCAACAACCTGGACTCCGAGCTGCCCGCGGACGGCGTCGTCACCGGCACCGCGACGATCGAAGGCCGGACGATATGCGTCATGGCGAACGACTCGACCGTGAAGGCCGGCTCGTGGGGCAAGCGCACCGTCGAGAAGATCCTCCGCATCCAGGAGACCGCCAGCGACCTCCGTGCGCCGCTCTTCTACCTGGTCGACTCGGCCGGAGCGCGCATCACCGATCAGATCGAGATGTTCCCCGGGCGCCGCGGCGCCGGTCGCATCTTCTACAACCAGGTGCAGCTCTCCGGGCAGGTGCCGCAGATCTGCCTGCTCTTTGGCCCGAGCGCCGCGGGCGGCGCGTACATCCCTGCGTTCTGCGACGTCGTGATCATGGTCGAGGGCAACGCGAGCATGTATCTCGGCTCGCCGCGCATGGCCGAGATGGTCATCGGCGAGAAGGTGACGCTCGAGGAGATGGGCGGCGCACGCATGCACTGCTCGGTCTCGGGCTGCGGCGACGTCCTCGTGAAGACCGAGGAGGACGGCATCGCGTGGGCACGCAGGTACATCGGCTACCTGCCCGTCAACTGCACGCAGCTCCCTCCCGCCGCAGAGCCCAAGGCTCCCAAGCTCAGCGGCAAGACGTTCGAGCAGATCATCCCCGCGGACGAGAACAAGTTCTTCGACATGATGGCCGTCGTCCACGAGCTCATCGACGAAGGCTCCTGGTGCGAGATCAAGCAGCTCTTCGCGAAGGAGATGCTCACCGGATTTGCCCGGATCGACGGGCGTGTCGTCGGCATCGTCGCGAATCAACCGAAGCATCTCGGCGGCGTCCTCTTCGTGGACTCGGCCGACAAGGCCGCGCGGTTCATCTCGCTCTGTGACTCGTTCAACGTCCCGCTGCTCTACCTCGCGGACGTTCCCGGATTCATGATCGGCACCAAGGTCGAGCGCCAGGGCATCATCCGCGCCGGCGCGAAGATGATCGCCGCGGTCAGTGAGGCAACCGTGCCGAAGATCAGCGTGGTCGTGCGAAAGGCCTACGGCGCAGGCCTCTACGCGATGTGCGGTCCGGCGTTCGAGCCCGACGCATGTCTCGCGCTCCCCACGGCGTCGATCGCCGTGATGGGGCCGCAGGCGGCCGTGAATGCCGTCTTCTACAACAAGATCCAGGAGGTCCCGGTCGGGCCGGAGCGCGATGCGTACGTCGCGAAGCTCCGCGACGAGTACCGCGCCGATATCGACCTCATGAAGCTCGCGAACGAGCTCGTGGTCGACGCGGTCATCCCTGGCGACCGGCTCCGCTCCGAGCTCTCTGTACGCTTCCGCCGCTACGAATCGAAATCCGAAGCCCGGCCCGCGAAAAAGCACATCGTCCCGCCTGTGTGACGTCGGTCGCCTTTGGCGCGGATGAGGTCGAGGCCCGAGAGGCAACCGGTGGGGGGATTTGCGCGTAGACTGATCTGCGAAGCCCCTCTTGCGCCCCTTACGCTTTCCCATGCGTGATCTCCGCGACTCCGCCCGTCCGCGCGCCCCCCGCGTCGCGGCACTCCTCGCGTGCGCGCTCCTCGCGCTCGTGGCGAGCGACAGCGATGCGCAGACCGCCCAGGTGACGAGCTCCAAGGCGCCTGCCCTCGCGAGCCACCCTCCCTCGCCGCCGAGCCTCCCGACGATCGCGAATGGGCGAGCGAACGGCGCCAGCCTCATCCATATGCTCGGCTCACGCGCGGCCGAGACGCTCGCGCCACACACCGGCATGATCGGGGCGCTCGTCGCCGTCCCGAAGGGCAAGAAGGCCGAGGACTACGGGCTCGAGCCGGTCGTGCCCGGCATCGGCCGTCTCCGCGCGCCTCCCGCACGCATCGAGGCGTTTGGTTTCGCTCACCCCGAGCTCCGCCTCGAGGTCGCACCTCCGCTCCATCCCCTCCTCGATCGCGCCGGCACGTGGGTGCATGCCGACGTCGCGCGTCGCGAGCGCGGCGCCGACGGGACCGGCGTCATGGTGGGTGTCGCCGACACCGGTCTCGACGTCACGAACCCCGAGATGCTCGACGTCGACGGCAAGTCCCGCGTCGCGTGGTTGCTCGACCTCTCCCTCGAGCCGCTCGGCACACATGCCGACCTCGAGAAAAAGTTCGGGATCGCCGACGCGCAGACCGGGAGGATCGGCGCCGGCGCCGTCCTCTCGAAGGACATGATCGACGGCCTCCTCTCGTCGCTGAAGAAGGGGAGGTGCGTCGAGACGACCGGCGACAAGTGCGCCCCCTCCGACGAGATCGGACACGGAACCCACGTGACCGGCATTGCGGCCGCGCGCGGCGTGGACGGAAAATTTCCGGGCATCGCCCCCGCCGCCGACATCGTTTTCGTGCGCGTCACGCGCGGGCGCGGTGACGGCATCGAGAACGACGACCTCGTGCGCGCCGTGCAGTTCATGTTCGATCGTGCGGACGCCGAGCAGCGTCCCATGGTCGTGAACCTCTCGCTCGGCAGCGACTTCGGCCCCCACGACGGCACGTTCCTCTGGGAGCAGACCATCGCCGCGCACGTCGGCCCCGATCACCCGGGACGAGCCGTCGTCGCGGCCGCGGGCAATTCGGGGTCGGTCGTCGAGTCACCCATCCATCAGAGCGTGCGCGCGACGCGTGGCGCGACGATGCGCGTGCCGATTCGCACCGGCGGCGCCGAATCGGGCTCCGTGCAGGTCTGGGTCACGCTGCGCGAAGGCGCGGACCTCAAGATCGGTCTCGACGGCCCCGACGGCGAGTGGATCGCGCCGCTCGAGAAGGGCCACCAGAACGGCAAGAACACCAACGACTACAACGCAGGCGTCATCTACGGCGCCGGCCTCGACGGCAGTCCCATCCCCGAGGGCTCGAACGGCGCCGTCGTCGTGTGGACGGGGAAGTGGCCAGACGGAACCTACGCGGTGACCCTCGAGGGCACCGGTCTGGCCGAGCTGTACGTGCAGGGCCTCGGCGATGCATCGCTCGGGAGCGATCGCCAGGCGACGTTCGTGAACGGTGTCCGCGAAGGCACGATCAACCTCCCGGCGACCCATCCTTCCATCATCGGCGTCGGCTGTACCGTGAACCGTCCCCGCTGGCAGAGCATCGCCGGCGCGGACGTCGGCTTACGCGTCCCGTTGCTCGACGGCCCCGGCGGGCTCGCGGCTCCGCGCTCGAAGGACGTCGCTGCGTTCCGCGATCTGACCGAGGGCGAGGTGTGCTGGTTCTCGAGCGCAGGCCCGACGGCGACCGGCGTGCCGAAGCCGGAGATCTCGGCTCCTGGCGCGCTCGTCGTCTCCGCGCTGAGCCGCTCGGCCAAGCCCGGGTCGGTAGGAAGCGTGTTCACGAATCCGTCGTGCCCCGCGACCAAGTCCGGCAAGACGGACTCGCGCTGTCTCCAGATCGACGACACGCACGGCATCGCGGTCGGCACCTCTATGTCGTCACCCGTCGTCGCGGGCGTCGTCGCGCTCCTCCTGCAGAAGGACCCCACCCTCACGCAGGACAAGATCCGCGCGCTCCTCCAGGCGGGGGCCCACCGCTTCCGTGGCGCCGCGCCGTTCGACGATCAGTCGGGGCCCGGAGAGGTCGATGCGATGGGCGCGCTCGATGCGCTCGAGCAGATGAAGAACCCCGAGCTTCAGCTTCCGGCCGCCGATCAGAGCTGGATCACGCTCAGCTCCGATTACGTGCCCGCTGACGGCTCGACCACCGTCACCGCGATCGTCGAGCTTCGCACCGTCGACGCGAAGCATCGCGCCGACTTCTTCGACAAGCTCCGACTCCTACCGGTGCTGCTCGTGGACGGAAAGCCGTTCGAGGAGACGCCGGAGATCATCCGGCGCGGGCCTGGCGTCTGGTTCTTCGTGTGGAAGCCGCCGCCGGGGCTCGGTGGTTCGCGCGCCACCTTCGGGGCGACGTTCGACGGGGAGGCAATTGTCGGGGCGAAGACGGTGCCGATTGCGAGCGATCGCTGGAATGCGGCGTACCCGAGTCATGCGACCGGGAGCGGGTGTGGGGTCGCGGAGAGGAGAGGGAGATCGGGCACGGGCACGTGGGGGAGCGTTGTTGCGCTCCTGATGGTGGGGGCGGCGATTCGTCGGAAGAGCTCAGCTACTCCGACGCGAGCGTGACAAGCCAGGCGTGGGGCTCCCAGATCTCGTCGTCGGGATCGAAGCGGTAGGAGGGGTCGCCGGCGTTCACGCCGACGAGCAGGATGCGATCGACGTGGTCGAGATCCACGAGGGTCATCTGGGCCTCCGTCGCGCGCTCGCGGGTGGGGATGGCGACGCGCCCCAGCTCGCGGCCCTGGGCATCGAGCTTCACGAGGGCCCAGCGAAAGAGGGCATGCTCCTCCCACGCGATCTCCACGCGAAGACGCGTGCCCGGCGCCGCCGTGCCGCGATGGATCATGAGATAGCTCGCGCCGGTCGGATACACCGCCGCTCGAGGCGCGACCCGTTTCGGCTTCGTCGGCCACGGTAGATCCCAGTCGAGCGGCACGCGCGCGCCGTCGCCCAGCGTCTGCGTCGCGAGCTGGTGGAGCCCGTCGTCCGAGGATCCCATGAACGCCCGCGCGACGGCGCTGTCGAGGAGGAGATCGTCGAGCGTGGAGCCGGTCGAGAGCGCGTTCTTGAAGCTCACGCGGAGAACGTCGAACGCGTCGGGCTCGTCGTGCCAGCGCTTGCTGCCGACGTCCGTCATCGTCGGCGCGAGCGCCCACGAGGCCATCACGATCGATGCCGGCGCGCGCCCGAAGGCCGCATCGATCCTCGCCCAGAAGAGGGCCGCACCCTCCATGAATGCGTCGCTCGCGGCGCTGGCCGACCGCGCCTCATCCGGTGACGTGCCCACCTCGAAGGCGCGCGCGTCGCACACCGCGCGCTCCGGTCGGGACTGGAAGATCTGCGCGGAGTCGGCCGCGAGACCGACGGCGCACGGCACCATGAGCTGCGCGAGGTAGGTCGTCTGCGCCCGCGCGATTCCGTCGGCCGTCGCCGGCGCGACGCGCGCGAGGACCGCTCGCGCGAGCTCGCGAGCGACCAGCGCATCGCGGCGACACCCGGCACGGAGGTTCGCGTCGAGCACGGTGAAGACGCGCGCGCGATCGATGCGCGACCTCACGTCGCGTGCGCTCACGCGCGTCACCGCAGGCTCCGTGGCTCCCTCGACGAGGTACACGTGATAGGCGAGGTCCTCCGGATCGACGTCCGGCGTCCCGAGCCCGAGCGCCCCCGAGAGCGTCTCCCACGCGTGGTCCGCCGCGCCGAGCACGTCGAGGACCGTCCGGCCGGGGATCCTCGAAGAAGCATGGACACACACCGGCGTGCGTACGGAGCACGCGCGGGTCTCACGCCCGAAGGCGGGCCGGGCGGCATACCCGACGTAGGGGCCTGGAACCCCCGTGTCGGGCGGCGGGACGGGCGCCGCCTCGTCATCCTCGGCACGCGCGGGAGCGGCGCCGACGAGCAATCCGAGCATGCCGGCGAGAGCCGCGGCGAAGATCGGGTGCGAGGACCTCACATCTCCCATCGTAAGCCGATTTGACACGTTGTTTCGCAGACCTCTATAACCGTGGCTCACGAGGAAAAATGGCGTCCCAGACCGATTCCAGCTTTGACCCGACCGGCGCCGTGCGTTTCGACCTCGAGGCCGGCTCGGCCTCCGACGCGGACGGCGGGCGCCTCGTGCTCGTTCCGAGCGAAGCGCTCGAGCTCCTCGGTTCCGAAGCGCTCGCGGCGATCGGCCTCGTGATGGGCACGGCGCTCGGCGCTCGCATCGCTGCGCGTCTCGGCGGTGACAGCGGTGTGCGCTCCTCCTCCCTCGAGGTCGCCGTCGCGCACCTCGCAGGCGAGCTCGCAGTCGCCGGTATCGGTGCGGTCCACGTGGAACGCTGGGGCCGCGCGATGGTCGCCATCGTCACCAACCCGAGCATCGGGGATGACGCCTTCGTCGGCGCGGTGCTCGCGGGAGCCCTCTCGGCGGCTTCCGGTCGAGAGATCACCGCCGCGGCCCTCGGTCGCGAGAACGAGCAAGCACGCTTCTTCCTCGGTTCGGCGGCAACCGTCGCGCGCGCGGAGGAGCTCGTCGCCTCCGGCAAGGCATACGCAGAGGTCGTCGCGATCCTGCAGGGAGGCTCGTCGTGAACGCGAACCAGAAACTCTCTCGGCTCCAGAGCCTGCTCGAGCGCGTGCAGATGCGCGGCGCGCAGACTCGTGAGGCCCGTATGAACGGCGGCGCGTCGGTGGACGGCATCGCAGGTGGCCGGGCCGCTTCCTACGCCCCGCCTGCCGAGGAAGACCTCGTGCGAGGCGTTCACGCGCCCGCGCCGTCGTTCGAGCCGCCGGCGTACACCGAGCCCGACGCCGATCTCGACATGATGCCCGCGGCGACGGCGGGGCCCGTGTCCTCGCTTCCGCCCGCGACCGTCGAATACGACGTCGATAGCGGTGGTGAGATGGAGGTCGAGGTCTCCTCCGAGATCGTCGAGGTCGACATCGACATCGACGAGCCTATGGCCCTCGAGAGCGGCTCTCAGCTCGTCGCCTCTCCGACGACGCCGCCCGGTGAGCTCGAAGAGGAGCTCGAGCCCATGGCCGCCCAGCCGATGGAGGAGCCGGCCGCCGAGCTCGAAGAAGTCGTCGACGACGCACCTCCAGCGAACGAGGTCGAGGAGCCCTCACCCACGTCTTCTCGGCGCCCGATTGCCGGCGAAGAGCCTGGCGCCGAGGCCTACGGCGCAGAGAGCGCGCCACGCCACACACCTCCGCCGGAGTCCGGCAAGCAGGTCGCGGCTGCACCCTCCAATGCTCCGGGGCGCATCCCGAGCATGCCGCCGCCGAGCATGCCGCCGCCTTCGCTCGAAGGTCACACGCTCGTGGGTGGCTGGAACGAGCCCGGCCTCGGTCCGCGCATCATGCCGGGCGCAGGGCCGCTCGTGCGTGTGCCCGGTCCGGGAACCCAGCCACCCGTCGCCGCGCAGGCCTCTGGCACGCGCCTGTCACCCGACGTCACGCGTCCGGACCCCACGCAGCACGCAAACGTCGCGTCGTTCTCGGGAGTCCCGGCGGTCGCCAAGCCGAAGACCCTCGGCGAGCTCCTCGACCTGACCCTCGCCCTCTGAGCAAGTTGGGCTTCGCCGCTCACGCTTCGCGTGAGCCTCACCATTTCGGTGAGCTTCCGCTTGTCAGGTCTCGAGATCGCCCGCTCACGAGAACGGCGTGCGCACGGCTGTACGCGTGGTGCTCCGCACGCCCCGAGACCCAAACCCCAGACCGCCACCTGGAAGCTCTGCGATCCAACGGGGGGTCAGGTTGCGCATCCCCCGCGTCACCCCGCTAAACCCACTCGACGGGCGCGCTTCGGAGCCAGGTGCGCTGCTTGCGCGAAAAAGTACGTGTAGATTGCACAATTGCGTCGCGTAGCAACTCGCGCGGCAGGGTGCCTTTCACGTGCGCGTGCACCTCCTTGTAACCGACGGAGGCCATGGCTCGCGACTCGCCGTACCCGCGCGCGACGAGCTCACGAACCTCCTCGATCCATCCCCGCGCCAGCCATGCGTCTGCGCGAGCGGTCATGCGGTCCGTGAGCACCTCGGGCGTCGTGGTGACGCCGATCATCGCAGCGTCCATGCGGTGCGCGCGGAAGCCGTGCTCGGCATGGTACTCGGACATGGTGCGGCCCGAGAGCTCGTGCACCTCGAGCGCACGGCTCACGCGGAGGACGTCGTTCGGATGAAGTCGCTCCGCCGATCCCGGATCCACGCGCGCGAGCTCCTCGTGGAGCGCGGCGCGTCCGCGCGCCTCCACGATCGCGCGATGCCTCCCACGCACCGCTTCGTCGGCAGACGGCGCCGGGGCGAGGCCGATCACCAGCGCCCGGACCCAGAAGAACGTTCCCCCGCAGAGGACCGGCACCTTACCGCGCGCTCGGATGTCGGCGATCGCGCGCTCGGCGAGCGCGGCAAAAGTCATCGCATCCGCCGTCTCGAGGGGGTCGAGCACGTCGACGAGGTGATGCGGCGCGCGTGAACGCTCGTCTGGCGTAGGCTTTCCGGAGCCGATGTCGAAGCCTCGGTAGATCTGCACGCTGTCGGCCGAGACGATCTCACCGCCGACGCGCTCGCACGTAGCGATCGCGAGGTCCGTCTTGCCTGACGCGGTCGGGCCGACGACGCAGAGGAGCCGCTCGGGCTTCTCCTCGATGAGCGCGACGGCGCGCGCGACCCGGCGCGCGTGCTCAGCGGCCAACCTTGCGCTCCAGCTCACCGAAGGACATCCGCATGACGAGCGGCCGCCCGTGCGGGCAATGGCCTGCGAAGTCGACGTCGTCGAGCGCTCGCAGGAGAGCCATCACCTCGTCGGCGGACAGCGCGTCGCCCGCGCGCACGGAGCCGTGACACGCCATCGTGGCCAGCACGAGATCGACGGCGCCGCGGAAGGGGCGGCCTGCGGTGCGCGAGACCTCGGCGACGAGATCGCGCACGAGGCGTGCGGGCTCCGCGCGGACGAGGAGCTCTGGCACACCGTGGACGGCGACCGCGGAGTCGCCGACCGCGCGCACCTCGACGCCGAGCCGCGAGACCTCCTCGGCATTCTCCTCGAGCATCGCGACCTCACCAGGCGTCAGCGGGACGACCTCGGGTACGAGCAGGCGCTGCATCCCGACGCCGCGCGTCGCGTGGCTCTTCTTGAGTCGCTCGAACGTCACTCGCTCCGCCGCGGCATGTTGATCGAGGATGTAGAGTCCGTCCTCGCCCTCGCAGATCAGGAACGTGCCGCGCACCTGGCCGACGTACCGCAACGCGCCGTATCCGCCCCGCCCTTCGAACAGGGGCTCCCGCTCGACGGCGCCCGGCTGCGGCCCGGTGATCGCGGGCTCAGGCTGTGCGAACAGGTTGCCTTCTGGCATGAGCGCTCGTTCCACCTGCGCGTCGATCGCCGTCCGCGCGAAGCCCTCCAGCGCTCGCAGTGTCGGCACCGGTCCACGCAAGATCGGCGCCTGCGAATGCGGCCCGAGCGCGGGGAGCCCGAACGCATGACCGAGCGAGGCGTGAAGCTCGCGCGTGACGGCGTCGAAGAGCCCGCGTGAGTCCGAGAAACGAACCTCGGCCTTCTGCGGGTGCACGTTGACGTCGACGACCTCGGGCGGCACGTCGATCCATACGACGCCGAGAGGGTAGCGACCGGCCTCCAGGACCGAGCCGTAGGCCTGCGATACGGCGCGCACGAGCTGGCGGTCCCGCACCGGCCGCCCGTTCACGAGGACCGAAAGCCCGGTCGCACCGGCGCGGGCGCGCTCGGGCGGCGCGAGCATCGCCTGGATGCGGATCGGGCCGCGCTCGGCGCGACACTCGACGAGGCTGACGCCGTCGCTGCTCATCACCGCGCGCGCGCGCTCGGCTCGCGAACCGACACGCAGGTGCTCGCGAACGGGTCGGCCGTCGCGCGTGAGAACGAAGGTGACGTCGTACCGCGCGAGCGCCATGCCGAGCAGCACGTCGCTCACGTGCGCGCTCTCGGTAGCCGTGGCCTTGAGGAACTTGCGGCGTGCGGGGACGTTGAAGAAGAGGTCGCGCACCTCGATGGTCGTGCCCACCGCCCCGCCGCTCGGGCTCACCGCGGGCGCCACGCCGCCCTCGACGGCGACCTCGACGCCCTCATCGGCGCCGCGCGCACGCGTGCGCAGCAGCAGGCGTGAGACCGACGCGATGCTCGGCAGCGCTTCGCCGCGGAATCCGAACGTGCCCAGATCGGAGAGATCGGTGAAGCGCGAGATCTTGCTCGTGGCGTGCCGCTCGAGGCAGAGGAGTGCGTCGTCGGGCGACATTCCCTCGCCGTCGTCCGACACGCGGACGAGCGTGGTGCCGCCTTGCTCCACGTCGACCACGACGCGCGTGGCGCCTGCGTCGAGGGCGTTCTCGACGAGCTCCTTCACGATGCTCGATGGACGCTCGACCACCTCGCCAGCGGCGATCTGGTTGGCGTGCTCGGCTGGAAGCCTGTGAATGCGCCCCATCGCGATGGCTCGCCGTGCAGGCTATCCCTCGGAGACCGTCTTGCCCGCTGCCTCGAAGAACTCGCGCGACCGCGGCCGTGTGAGGGCGAACACGACCAGCGCGCTCGCGAGTGTGCGGAAGACGAGCCAACCCGGCACGACCCAGTGACGCATGCTCCTCATCATCGGTACGACCTGCTCGTACTGATCGGCCGGGAGCGTCTCGCGCTGATGGATGAGCGTGCGCTCCATCTCCCAGTCGAGCTCCGCGTTGCGAATGTCTCGCGTGACGAAATACGCGAGCACGACGACGATGGCCTGCGCGGTCGTGACCTGTAGCAGCGCGTTGCGGGTGTTCGTCTTCCCCGCGAGCCCGCGTGAGGCGAGGGCGAGGAGCGCTGCGCCGAGCACGAAGATCGCCGCGGCCATCGGGATCGCGCGCCCGCGCGCTGCGTCGGCCACCTCGGTGAAGCGGCGGTAGAGCGCCTCTGCGCGCGCGCGGTCGGCATCGCTCTTGATCGCCGCGTTCAGCGCCTGCGACTGGTCCTGCTCTCCGCGGTAGAACGCGAGGCGCCCGCAGCCCTCCGTCCAGCAGCCGGCGCCGAACACGAGCGCTACGATCAGCGCCACGAGGAGGTAGCGCGGGCGCTTCATCCCGCCGGCGGGCGGCACTCCGGACGGCCGGACGGACCTCGGCCGCTCGGACGGACGCTCCCCCGCGCTCTCGGGCGACGGGTCGGGGCTGTCGGAAGGCGGGGGGACCGACGGCATTCGACTCGGGATAGCACGGGGTGATTCCCGCAGCCGCTCGAATTCGTGTTATTCGGGGCGCTGCAACGGGGGCTCTTCCATGCGCATTTTCCTGAGGTTTGCGGTCACGGTTGCCGGTCTCGGCATCGCTGTCATTTCGTCCGACGCCGCGGGGCAGAAGCCCAGCGACCCGAAGGCCGACAAGAAGAAGCCGGTTGCCGCAGCGACGGCGCCGATCGACGTGAAGCCGATCGTCGCCAAGCTGAAGTCCGGAGACGAGGCTCAGATCAAGGAGGCGCTCGACGAAGCTCGCCTCGCCGGTCCGACCGGCGCCGCGGCTGCTCCCGCCGTCGCCGAGGTCCTCACGCGAGGCCTCTCGCTCCCGCTCACGCAATCTGCCGTCGAGACGCTGGGCGATCTCGAGTCCGACACGGGGAGCGCGGCGCTGGCGCAGTACGCCTTGCATCGCAACGCGAAGGTGCGTCGCGCCGCCGTGAAGGCACTGACGAGGACCAAGGGCGCGGCCGCAAGCGGCGCGCTGAAGCGCGCGCTCTCCGACGGTGACGCTGTCGTGCGCGGTACGGCCGCGAGCGGCCTCGGCGCGCTGAAGGCCAAGGACGCCGTCCCGGACCTCTTCACGGCGCTCGACCATCGCGTCAACGAGGCCGCTGCCTCGATTGGGCAGCTGTGCAGCGCCGAGCAGTGTGAGCAGCTCGCGGGCAGGCTCGGCAAGATCCCGTTCGATGTCGTCACTGGCGGTCTCGACCAGGTCCTCTTTCGGCCTACCGCTGACGTTCCCGACGACGCGAAGGTGAAGATCATCGGTCGCATTCGCGAGCAGGGAACGATCGAGGGAAACAAGTTCCTGCGCGACGTGCAGAAACGCGCGGTTGCCCCTGCGGCCTCGGCGCGGGTTCGGCAGGCGCTCGATCAGGCCGTCATGGCGACGGCGGGAGGTGCGAAGTGAAAACCTCGTTCGTCGCGCTCGCCGCGCTCGGTTTCACGCTCACCGCCTGTGCGGGTGGCGATCCGATGCATCCGCATACGTTCTCGACCGACTGGCTCGATGACCAGGGCAAGTCCATCGCAGCGGTGCAGACGCGGCTGAAGAGCGCGCCGGCCGGTGCTACCGCCGACCTCGTCGTCGCCGTCGCCGGCGAGAAGAACGACAAGCTCATCGGCGCGCCGCTCTCCGGCGGCTCGCGCTGGACGTTCCAGCACGCCCTCGACGCGCGCCCGATGATCATCGGAACCATCGTCCTGGGCTCGGGCCAGGGCGAGATCTTCGCGCTCGACGCGAGTAACGGCCGGCGTCTTTGGGCCCGTCCGACGGGCGGGCTCGCCCTGCTCGGCGGCGGCGACGACGGCACCGTCACCGCAGTCACGCTCTCACGCGGCACGGGCTCGACGATCCTCGTCATCGGTCGCGACGGCACGGTGAAGCGCCAGATCGAGACCGACAAGCAGCTCGGCGATCCCGCCGTCATCGGCGGGGTGATCCTCGTTCCTTGGGCGAACCAGTACGTCAGCGCCATCGACGCCCTCACCGGCGACGAGCTCGGGCGCGTCACGCTGCGCGACAAGGTCTCGCGCGCCGAACAGATCGGCGGGGCCGTCTACTTCGGCGAGGTCTCCCTGGTGCGCTTCGACGAGAAGATCGCGATGGCCTCGCAGGGCGGGGCGAACCGCATCACGCTCCCGAGTCGCGAGCTGCCGGGCACGCCGCGTCTGTACGCGCCGGGCTCGGAGAAGCTGCCGGCCGTTGCGAACGCGCGCGACCGCGATCGCCTCTTCGCACGACCGAGCACGCCGAGCGGGCCTCTGGGCATCGACTCCGGACGCTTCTACGCGACCTATTTCCGCCTCGTTTACGGCTTCGAGTCCTCGCGCGGGCAGCTCGCCTGGGTGCATACGCACGCGAGCGAGATCATCGGTGGCGAGGCCGTCCAGGGCGGCGTCCTCCTCTGCGACGAGGACGGGAAGATCGTGGTGCTCGACGCGCGTACGGGTCAGGTGACGCGCGACTACTCCTTCGGCGAGCCGATCAAGAGCTGCGTTGCGCAGGCGGACACGTACAAGTCGCTGCCGCCCCCCGGCGGCGGGCCGTCGCTCGCGCAGCAGATCTCCGAGGCTGTCTCCAACCGCGAGGCGACCCTCGCGACCGGTCAGCGCCTCCTCCTCCGCGAGCTCGGCACGCTCGAGGACGAGAGCGCCACGAAGACTCTCGTCGACCTCACCTCCGATTCCCGCACCGCGCCCGTCCTCGTTGCCGACGCACGCGCTTCGCTCGCGACGCGACGCAACGGCACGACGTTCATGCTCGCCGCGCTCGGCAAGCACTACGACTTCCTGCGCGACGTCCTCGCGAGCCCGCCTGTCGGCCCCATCGCCGATGCGCTCGCCGCGATGAAGGAGTCGAAGGGCGCGTCGCTTCTCGCCTCGCACCTGCTGGACCCGGCGATCACCGACGACGACGTGCGTCGCGCGGCGGTCGCTCTCGCGACCCTCGCCACGAAGGAGGAGCTACCGATGCTGCTCCACTTCTTCACGATGTATCGCGGCACGGCCGAGACCGAAGACATCGGCCTCGCGGTCGCGAGCGCAGGCGAAGCGATCCTTCGCCTCGATCCGAAGGAAGGCCGTGCGCTCATCGAGCGAGCCGCGAAGGACCCGACCACGGTTGCCGTCGCGCGCCCGCGCCTCGAAGCGCTGCTCGCTGCGACCTCCACGAAGCCCGCCGAGCCGAAGAAGTAGCGCGCTATCGCGCTCAGCTCACGGCGGGTGTCGGCTTGACGCCGTCGTAGATGTCGAGGACGTCTTCGCGCGCGAAGAGGCAGCACTCGCTGCCCGCCGGGAACTCGCTGCACGGATGCGGGCGAAGCTCGTAGATGCCGCAGCGGTTGTCGCGCTTCAGGTGATGACAGCGCTTGTTCGGGAGCAGCGTCAGCACGAGCTTGCCCTCGCTGTCGCGCTTCGCATACGGAGCCTTGATGAGGTCGCTACGGCCTGCGTCCTTGAATCGCTTGATGTCCGCGGCGCCGAGGATGACCTCGTTGTCGCGGCAGCACGCCGCGCACTTGGTGCAGTCGAGGTTCATCGTCCGCGTCGGGCCGGGGTGAATCGAGTCGCGCTCGGCGCGGCGACGGGCGATCCACAGGCAGTCACGCGGGACGAGCGTGGTCGCGAGACCCTTGAACGTGCCGCGGTGGTGCGTGATCCACGTCGACTTACCCATGTCGTAGACCGCCCATGCGCCGAAATCTTCTGGCCTGTCGGTCGGCGGATCCTGGAAGAGGAGGTGCGCTCGCTTCTCATTCTCCCAGACGACGGCATGCCCGCCTGCCCGCACGTGCGCCACGGCCTCCTTGGTGTACTTGCTCTTGAAGCTGCGAACGATCGGCCGGTGAAGCACGGACATGGGGTCAGGCGTTCTACCAAATCGCGGTCGCGATGGGGAACCATCATTGACGCATCTTCGGCGCAAAACGAGCATGGACCCATGCGAGCCATCGTCATCACCAAGCCCGGCGGTCCCGAAGTGCTGGAGCTGCGCGACGTCGCCATGCCCGAGCCGGCGCCCGGCCAGGTTCGCGTTCGCATTCGTGCCTGCGCGGTGAATCGCGCGGACCTGATGCAGCGCATGGGCACGTATCCGCCGCCGGCTGATGCGCCCCAGGACATCCCCGGCCTCGAGATCGCCGGAGAGGTCGACGCGGTCGGTGCCGGAGTGCTCGAGCTCGCGAAGGGAGATCGCGTCTTCGGCGTCGTCGGTGGCGGCGCGTACGCGGAGGCAGTGGTCGTCCACGCGCGGACGCTCGCGCGCATCCCCGACGCACTCGACTTCACGCAGGCCGCCGCCGTGCCCGAGGCCTTCGTCACCGCCTATGACGCGATGGTGGTCCAGGGCGGTCTCACCGCCGGCGAGGTGGTCCTCGTGCACGCCGTCGGAAGCGGCGTTGGCACTGCGGCTGTCCAGATCGCTCGGGCGATCGGCGCGCGGTCGATTGGAACGGCGCGCAGCGAGTCGAAGCTGGCGCGCGCTCGCGAGCTCGGAATGAACGAAGGCGTGGTGCCGGGGAAGGGGAGTGATGGGTCTGAGTTCGCCGCGAGGGTGCGCGCGCTCGCGGGGCCTCGAGGGGTCGACCTGGTCCTCGAGCTCGTCGGCGGGACCTACGTGCCCGAGAGCCTCGCGTCGCTCTCCGAGAAGGGCCGCCTCGTCCTGGTCGGACTCCTCGCGGGCACGCGCGCGGAAATCGATCTCGCCGTCGTGCTGCGCCGCCGCCTCCGCGTCTTCGGCACGATGCTCCGCTCGCGGCCGCTCGAGGAGAAGATCCTCGCGGCGCAGGTGCTGGACCGTCGCCTTGCCCCCCTCTTCGCGTCGGGCGCGCTGAAGCCCGTGATCGACCGCGTCCTCCCGCTCGAAAAGGCCGCCGAAGCGCACGCCTCGATGGCCGAGAACGAGGGCTTCGGCAAGCTCGTCCTCACGACCTGAGGCAACGCTCTCTCAATGATCGCGGGCGTGCTGGAGGCAGAGCTGTCTCGGGACGCCGCCGCATTTCTCGCACGAGCAGACGCGGATGTCGGCGCCGTCATCCTGCTTCGCGCCGCAGATCGCGCAGGCGCGCGTGTCGACCTCGCGCTCGGTCGCTTGCGGCCGCTGCTCCGCGCGCCTCGCGGCTTGCCGCACGAGCATCCGTCGACCCTTGGCCAGCGCCGCGATGTGCCCGGCGAAGAACAGCAGGTAGTTGGCGAAGACGATCACGATGGCCACGCGCGTCGGCGTCCCTCCGCGCACGAACTCGTAGAGCGTGTACGCCGCGCTGAGGAACGCCAGCCACTTCACCTTCACGGGCAGCACGAAGAAGAGGCGAATTTCGTACTCCGGAAAGATCGTCGCGAACGCGAAGAACAACGACAGGTTCAGGTACTCGTTGGTCACGTACGGCGAGCCGGTGATCCACGCCGCCGCCGCCGTCCCCATCGCGCCGAGCAGGTAGTAGACGTTGAACTTGAGCGCTCCCCACTCCTGCTCGAGGCTCGAGCCGATGAGCCACGTGAAGTAGAGCGCGAGCAGCACCCAGATCTCGGAGCGCTGCGGCGGGAGGAAGAGGAACGTCACGAGCCGCCACGGCTGCGTCGGCACCAGCTGGGGCACCAGGTAGAGCTGCAGGATGAACTCGGGCCGCGCTCGGCAGAGCACGTACGCGATGGCCATGCCGCCGACGATGAACATCGTCAGGCGCTCGATGGCGAGCCGCCCCAGAATCGTTCGTTCGAGCCGCGCGAGGAGCCGGTCCATGCGCGGGGGACCTTAGCAGCTTCGAGAGTCGCTCAGTTGTTGGGCGCCCCACACTTGACCCACGTCTGGATCTTCGTCACGGCGTCGGCGGGGAGCTGAGCGCCGCTCGGCATGTGGACGCCGCACGACGCGGGCGCGGCGAGGACGTTGCAGTACATGGCCGAGGCGGTCTCGTCGGTCGAGCACGGGTTGATGTAGGGCTTGCCGCCGACGCTGATGGTGAAGGCCTGGAACTCCTGCCACATCGCCGGTGCGTCGCTGGGCTCGATGCGCGGCTCGTTGCGCGGCGTCGCGCCACCGTGACAGTTGGGGTTCGAGCAGTCGGCCGTACCGAACACTGCAAGGATGTCCTTGGAGAAGCTGACCGCGCACGTGCCTCCGTCAGCGAGCGCCCCCCCGGCCGTGACGCACTTCGGCTTGGAGCCAGGCGCCGTGCTGGCGGGCCCGCCGTCGGTCTCGACGTCCGAGGTCGCGCCCGGCGGCCGCTGGCCCGCGAGCGCGTTCGGTCCACCGAACGTGGGGTCGCCCTTCCCCTGCTGGTAGTCGGTCGTGCACGCCCCAACGACGAGCACGCCGGCTGCGAGAGAGAGGCAGCCGATCATCGAAGGCCGAAAGCGCATGGCGACATTCTGGCGCCTGTTCGTCGGTCTTGCCAGCATGGTGGAGGCGTCTGCCGGTGAGGGGCGCGGACCGCGAAAATTCCGCGCCTCATCTTTGGATCCCGGCCGATCCACCCACGTTTTTCACCCTGGAGGGCGTCTTTGGCCTCGCTATACTGAAGGTCGATGCGCCGCTCCCTGATCGTCCTGGTTGCTGCTGGGCTGCTCGCTTTTGCCTCCGGATGCGTGAAGGTCGCGCCGTACGAGCGCGGAATGCTCGCTCATCCGACGATGACGGCCGAGGAGATCTCGATCGGTCTCGACGGCCACGTTCGCGCAGTTTCGGAGGGCGCAGCGGGCGGTCTCGGCGGCGGCGGCGGCGGTTGCGGCTGTAACTGAGCCCGAGCGCGGTCGAAAGCTGCACCGCCGGGGGCGACTTCCGGTAGCGTTGTCGCGTGATCCTGCGCCCGCTCACGCGCGCACGTCTGCGACGCGACCTCGCGGCCGCCGTCCTCGCTCTCGGTCTTGGGCTCGCGCTGCTCCTCGCCCCGTCGAGGGCGAGCGCCGCCGGCGACGACGCCGCCGTTCGCGAGGCCGTGCAGCAGATCATGACCGAGGACTACCCAGGTAGCCTCGGCCCCGCGAAGAAGAAGCTCCAGGACCAGCTCGGCAACTGCCTGAAGAAGGGCTGCGGGCCCGGCGTCAAGGGCGAGATCTACGTCGCGCTCGGCATGGTGTCGTCGCAGCTCGGCCAGGTCGACGAGGCGAAGCAGAACTTCAAGAGCGCTGCGTCCTCCGACCCGAACGCCAAGCTCCCCACCAACGCCACGCCGGCGATGAAGGCACAGTTCGAGGAGGCCACCGGCTCGGCAAAAGAGGCCGCGGGGGCCGGTGAGGAGGAGACTCCCGCCGCGGGCGGCGGCGTCGCCGCAGCGATCAAGCTGATGATGGAGGCGCTCAAGGCCGACCAGGAAGGGCGCCTCGACGAGTGCATCGAGAAGGACAAAGCGGCCCTCAAGATCGAGGAGCAGCCGCGCACGCGCCTCCACCTCGCATCGTGCGAGAGCCGCAGCGGCAAGCTCGTCGACGCCCTGAAGGACGCGCAGCGCGCCCTCGAGCTCGGCATCCAGAAGAAGGACGCCGGCGTGATGAAGGTCGCGCGCACGCGCGTGAAGGAGCTGCTCGATCGCATCCCTCACGTCACGTTCGTGCCGCCGCCGGGCGTCCAGGATCTCTCGGTAAAATTCGACGATCGTCCGGTTCCGCTCGACGCTCTGACGAAGAAGTTCTCGGTCGACCCGGGCAAGCACAAGGTCGTCGCCGAGGGCGGCGTCAACGGCTTCCCCGCGACGTTCGACGAGGAGTACGACATCAAGGAGAAGGAGTTCGTCACCGTCCGCATCACGCTGAAGCCGCCGGCGAACGACTACATCACCCCCGGCCAGATCAAGTGCATGCTGGCGGCGAAGAGCCAGGAGGACGTCCAGAAGTGCCTCCCGCAGAACCGCAAGAACATCGTCATTCGCGCCGCGGTCGACCTCTCCGCGTACTCCGACACGAACGCGGTTGCGGTGTACACGCCGGGCATCAACGCCTCGATCGCGTCGCCGACGGCAGGCTGGAACGTCGGCGGTAATTTCCTCCTCGACGCGGTCAGCGCGGCCTCCCCGGACATCGTCTCGACGGCGTCGCCGCCCTTCGAGGAGTTCCGTTACGGCGGCGGCCTCACAGCCGGCTACAAGCCCGGACTCTACGGCGCGCAGGCCTCGGGCAGCATCTCTTCGTCCGTCGACTACGTCTCGTATACGGGCGGCCTCCGCCTCAGCGCGGACCTGAACGACAAGCTCATCACTCCGACGATCGGGTACTCCTACAGCTACGACCGCATCGGCCGCGGCCCGAAGAACTTCCAGCACGACTTCAACGACCTCAAGGGCGTGCTCAACACGCATGAGGTCGAAGCCGGCATCACGTTCGTCATGTCGCCGACCGCGATCCTCCTGATCGGCGGAACGGCTCAGTTCGAGCGAGGCGATCAGTCTCAGCCGTACCGCTACGTCCCGATGTTCGACCCGGACACCGTCGCGCCCTTCGTACCCAACGGCGCCACGGTCGACCTCGTGAACCGCACCCGGCTCCCGGTCCGCCCGCTCGAGCAACTCCCGACCGAGCGCGATCGCTACGCGATCGGTGGCCGCTTCAACAAGCGCCTCAACAACGCGACCCTCCGCCTCGAGCAGCGGTTCTACTACGACACGTGGGGGATCAAGGCGACGTCGACGGACGCACGCTACATGGTCGATCTCTCGCGCCACCTGCGCGTCTGGCCCCACCTCCGTGCGCACGCGCAGACGGGCGTGAACTTCTTCCAGCTCGCATATTCTGCGCTCCTCGATCCCAACGGCGGGATCACCCTTCCGCTCTATCGCACTGGCGATCGCGAGCTCGCGCCCCTACTGACCGGTACAGGCGGCGGCGGCGTACGGATCGGCCTTGGCGAGCCCGAGGGTGAAGTGAAGTACGGCATCACCTTGGTCGGCGACGTCATGTACACGCGCTATCTGAAGTCTCTGTATGTGACCACTCGCACCGCGGTCTACGGCTCGGTAGGCTTTGACGTGGAGTTCTGAGATGCGTCATCCCCATCACAGTCTTCGAGAACGAGTCGGCAGAAGCCTCGGGCTCTTCGCGGGCGTCGTGCTCGTCGGCAGTCTCGGAAGCTCGTGCAACCTCGACCCCGTCCATCGCGCTGGCGTGAACAACCTCGGCGACGAGCAAGGAGGGCTCTATCCGCCGGAGAGCGCGTATCACCGCCCTGGCGAGCCGTGCGCGCTGTGTCATTCGGCGGCCGGGCCTGCTGGCCTGCAGTTCGTCCTGGCCGGGACGATCTTCTGGGGCCCCGACCGCTACGATCGTCGCGTCAACAAGGCGTACGTCCGGATCGGCGGCCCCGAGAAGACGACGAAGTGTTTTGTCACGAACTGCAACGGCAACTTCTTCGTTCGCAGCGAGGACTACAAGAACCTCAAGTTCCCGCTGCTCGTCTCCGTCGAGCGCGTCATCGATCCCGGAGGCCCCGGGCCCACCGCCGAGAAGTCGATCCGTGTGCGCCGCATGTCGAGTCACATTGGCCGCGAGGCGTCGTGCGCGACGTGTCACATCCTCGGCCTTCGCGACTTCGGCTCGCCGGGGCAGATTCGCCTTTACGACACGGAGAGCGAAGTCGACACGGCCAAGCCGCCGATCCCGGCGCAGTGCCCGAACGTCGACGAGCCGCCGCTGACACAGTGCCCGGAGGACCGCCTGTGAGCGCCATCCGCGTCGCCGCAGTGATGGGGGTGGTCGGCACGGCCGTCGGGTTGCTCGCACTCGCCGCATGCGCTTCGTCGCCTGACGAGAACCGCTTGACCGTCGTCATCACGCCGGACTTCGACACCTATGTCGCGAGCGTCGACGCCTACCTCACACGCCGCTGTGGCTCGCTCGACTGTCACGGGCAGCCGGGGCGTGCGTATCGGATCTACAGCCGCGAGGGCTACCGGCTCTACACCATCCAGGACGGCAGCCTCGTCTCGGGCCAGCAGCCGACGCAGGCGGAAGAGCAGCGCGCGAACTTCCAGGCGCTGGTCTCGCTCGAGCCGGAGGAGATGTCCCGTCTCATGGGGCGCCAGGGTGAGAACCCGAACCAGCTCCTCTTCCTGCGCAAGCCGCTGAAGATCGAGCGCCACAAGGGCGGCCCTGCGATGGCCGAAGACGACCCCGGCTACCGCTGCGTCGTCGCGTGGCTCCAGATCCCGGTCGTTCAGGGCGACGGAACGCCGATCCCGCCCGCGCAGCGCGCGAAGCTCTCGACGAACGCGCTCCGCAACTGCGCAACCGCCAGCGACTTTCCCTAGTTCAGGCTTCGCCCCTCTCACTTCGCGAGCTTGTCGGGTCTCGAGATCGCCCGCGGTCCGCGCCCCAGAAAACTCCGAGCCTCCGAGCCTCCGTGTCATCTCGTCTGGGGTCTTCGAAAGACGAAACCCCCGCTTCTTGCGAAGCGAGGGTTTCGGTCGTTGCGGTCGGAGACGATCAGCCCGTGAGGTTGATGTTCGTCACGCCGTCGATCGGCTTGCCGTTGTAGAAGTCGCGAACGCGGCGGGTGTCGCCCTTCGAGACCGCGAAGAGCAGCGCCGCCGCTGCCGACGCGCCGAGCTCGGCGCCGCGACCGGTGTACGCGCCGCCCGTGGCGCCGCTCGCCTGGTCCCAGCCGGCAGCGCCGGCCGCCGGATCCATGTCGCCGAACCAGCCCGTCTTGAGGTGACCGGCGCCCATGACGTAGAGGAGGCTCGAGCCGTTCGGGGTGCCATCGCCCCAGCCGTTCCGGTTGAAGGGGGCCTTGAACGTGTCGCCGCTGACGGACATCACGATGCTGTCCGCGAGCGTCTTGGCCGAGCAAGACGGATCCGCCTTCGACTTCGCGAGGTCGTGGAGGCCGTTGAGCATCTTGCCCATGGCGATCGCGGTAGTCATCGCCTGCGCGTCGCCGTTGGCGAACATGCCGTGCGGGTCGTTGTTGAAGCCGCGCATGACGAGCATCGAGGTGAGGCCGAGAGAGAAGGCCTTCACGGTCGTGATCATCGCGTTCGACATGTTCGTGACCGCGCCCGGCGTGGTGCCGGTGAGGCCGAACAGCGCCTGGTCCGACGCCGTAGGCGTGAGCTGCGCCGCGAGGTTCTTCGACAGCAGGTTCATCGAGACCTTGCCGACGCCATACTGCTTCGCGATGGTCGAGCGACCTGCAGCCGCGTTGAGGCCGATGAACGCCTTGTAGTAGGCCTCGGCGAGTCCGCCGTTCTCGGGCTGCTGCAAGAGCGCGCGAGACGCCGCGCTGTTGAACAGATCGACGAGCTGGTTCGCCGCACCGACGGCCGCGACGGCGGGGGCGCCCGGAGCCGCGCCGAACTGGATGCCGCCGACCGCGAGGACCGGGAGCAGCGTGGGGTTTGCCTGCTGGATGGCCGCAGCCGAGGCCAGCATGCCGTTCGCACCAAGGCTGATCGCGCTCGTGGGCGCGGCTGTGTGCGTCTCGTTGTTGCCCGCGACGAACGCGGACATCTTCCACTTGGAGTTCGTCTGCCAGGGCGAATCCGGCGCGTTGGTCCACGGCTTGTCAAAGCCCGTCCCGGGGATGCCCTTGCCGAGCGCGTAGTGAGAGTAGGCGGCGTTCGTCGAGCCGATGACCTTCGTGAACGGGAACACCTGGGTCCAGTTCGAGAAGCCGCCGTTGCCATCGACGATGCTGATGAGGCGGTTCGTGTTTGCACACGCTGCGGTGTCGGCGGCGGCAGTGCCCGCCGTGTCGCCGAGCACGTTCAGGAAGTGGGCGCGCTCGAGACCGAGACACGCTGCAACCGTCGCGCTCCAACGGAGGAATTCACGGCGTCCCGGGCCACGGAGCTCTTTCAATCGCTGGTCGACCATGACTCGAACTCCTTACTGGCAGGTGTGCGCGGCGGAGAGCAGCGCAGCAATGGCGATCTTGGCGCCGTCGGTGGGGTTCTTGGCGATCGCGTCGTTCGCGATCGCGAGATGCTCGGGATGAGCCGTCTTGCCCATGAGGCAGGTGAGACCGTCCTGAGTGAACTTGCCGTCCGCGCCGAGGACCTTCACGCCCGGGCATGCCGATGCGGTCCAGTTCGCGTTGACCGCATCGTACGAGGCCATCGTGAAGATATCGAACATCTTCGCCATGGCTGACGTGGATGCGAACGGCGCCTCGGGTACGCGACCGTTGTAGTTCGCGCCGCCGAAGGCTGCCGCCGTCGCGCCCTGGGCGAAGATCGCCTGGCCGCTGAGCGCGCCTGCGGGACGCGTTCCGCCGCCCATGAGGCCGCGGCTCGCGAGGATGTCGCCCAGCGACTTGATCGTGAGCTTGCCGCACGCGTGGAGGCGCGACGAGATCTCGGGAGAGCCGATCAGCTTGACCTGGCCGGGCTCAGCAGGCTGAAAGTCCGCGCCGGGGGCCGCGCCGCCGGGGTCGTTCGAGTGATCGAACGTCGTGTTCTCGTTGCCGGCAGTCCCGTTCGGGTCGCCGGCGCCACCGCCACCGCCACCGTTCGAGAGGCTGTCGGACGTTCCGTCGCTACAGGCCGCGAGTGCGAGCCCAGCGACGGCAATCAGGGTGAGAGCAATGCGTTTCATGGTTTTCTGACTCCCTTCCCTGCTTTAGAACTTCACGAAATCTTCGCTCTTGAAGATTCCGCGGATGGTTTCTTTGAGCTTCCCGCCGTTTGCGGCGAAGTCCTTCGTGAAGCCGTCGGTGACGGCGTTCGGGATCGTGGCGAGGTCGTTGACGATGTCGCCGCGCGACATCGCGTAGTTCCACACGCGGTTGACCGCGCAGCGACCGACCTCCGGGTCCGCCGCGATGGCCGCGCCGAGCGTCGGGATGTCGGTGACGGGCTTGCCGGCGCGCCAGGCGTAGCCCTCGGCCGCGGGCAGGTAGTCGATGCGCGCCGCCTTCGGGTTGCCCGGGATCGGCACTTCGACCTGGCTCGCCGCCTGGAGGAAGCCCTTGTCGTCGAAGTTCGTGAACATCGGCGCCATGCGGTTCAGGTTGACGTGGCAGTTCGCGCAGATGACGGCCGACGTGTCCTGGAAGTCGATCTTCGCCGTCGGCGTGTTGACCTTGCCGGTGATGCTCTCGTACGGGAACGCGCCCGTGAAGGTGCCGTTACCGAGCGGCTTCGGCGTGGCGGAGTACTCCGCGGGGAACTTCGAGCAGGCGAAGGTCTCCTGGATGAAGCGAACGCGGCGGAAGGCCATGTTCGCGAAGTACTGGGACATGAGCCCCGGGTCCGTGAGGAGGCCTGCGGTCGGCGTGGCAACGGGCCCCGCAGCGCAGGTGGCCGGCGTGAACGTCTTCGCGACCGGGTCGTAAGTCGGGCAGGTGTTTGCCGTCTGCGTGAAGAGCTCGCTGTAGTTGCGGCTCTCGACGACGACCTGCGCAGCGAACGTCGCTGCGGTATCGCGGTTGGCGGCGCCCATCTGGACCGCGCCCACCTGACCGGTGCGGAAGGTGTCCTTCCAGAACTTGACCATCACGAGCGTGAACTCGGGGCTGGCGATCATGTCGTCGACGAGCTTCTCGTAGGCGACCTTCTTCGCAGCGTCGTCCGTCGCGGCTTCAATCGTCTTGATCTCGACCATGCTCGGGAGCGCGTCGCGGAGCTTGAGGCTCGCCGTGCGGAGCGCCTCGCCGTAATCCGCCTTGCGCGAGTCCAGGATCTGCCTGACCTGCTCTTCGGGCGTCTGCGGGGTCGTCGCCGTCCCTGTGCCTGCCGGGGGCGTGTACCCCGGGTTGCTGGGATCGCCGGTGCCGCCTTTGTTGACCGTGTTCAGGTCCTCGGAGCTACCGCACCCCGAGAGGGCGACCGCAAGGCCGAACGCAGCCAGCGTTGACGCGGAGTTTCGCAGTCGCATCGTCTGCCTACCTTTCTTCGACATGAGTGAATCGTAGAGTTGCAATCAGCGAGCCAACGGCCCGGCTGTTACCGTTCAGAAGAAGACGCCCTTGTTGTTCGTCCAGAACGTCGTCCAGCCGGCCGTATCCGTGATCGGACCGCCGCCGTGTCCACCGTTCGCCGCGAGGTGCGTGATCATCAGGCTCTTCGTGATGTCTGCCTCGTTCAGCTTCCCGAGCACCTGGTTGCAGACGACGGCCTGGTCGGCGCCGTTGAGCGAGAGCCCCGCGAGGCCGTTGCCGTGGCATTGGGCGCAATTCAGGTTGAACCCGCCGGCTTGTTGTTTGAGGGTCGGCAGGACGTTCGCCGTGAAGTTCGCGACGTTCTTGCAGACCTTTGCGGCCTCGATGACCTGCACCTTGCCTGGCTCGAGCTTCTCGACCTCGATTCGGACCTTGTCGCTCGCGAAATCAAAGGGGGTCCAGCCTGCTGCCGTGATGAAGGCGGCGCCGGGCGTGAGAACCGTCTCCGCGCCGCCAGGCACGGTCTGGTCGGTGTTCGAGAAGGTCTCGGCGCCGTCCGGGATCTCGGTCTGGTTGCTCGCGTTGGCCTTCGCCAGCACCTTGATGAACTTCGGCTTGTAGACGTGGACATCTGTGCCCGCCGCCGCCAGCACCTTGATGTTGTTCAGCGAAAGGATGCCGCCGACGAGCGATGCATCGAACTTCAGGTGCACGCCCGTGAGCCCGCCGACGCAGGCCTTGGTCATGTCGAGGTCGTTCGGGCCGGCGACGAGGGCAACAGCGTCCGTGGAAGGCTTTTTCTGGCTCTGGATGACCGCAGACTCCATCTTCAGCCACTCGATGACCTTCGCTTCGAACGTCGGGTCGCTGCCGACGGCCGGGCCCGCGTGGGAGCCCTTCTGGAGCAGGCTGCTCTGGTAGTAATCGGCCACGATCGCCCCGGGCTCGGCCTTGATCGACTTGTAGGCATCAGGCCCCGCAAGGAACGCGGGCGGAGTCGGCTTGTAGGTCGCGAGGTCGTGGCAGGCGTTGCCACATTTCGTCTTGAGATCCGGCTCCACGGCGCGAAACAGCAGCTCCTCCGCGGGAGGACCGCCGGGGTTCGAGCCCGGGCCGCCGTCCCCGTTGGCTCCGCTGCTCCCGCCGCTGCTCCCGCTGCTCGCGCCGGTATTCCGGCCTCCGAGCTTGTCGGCTGCGTCGTCCGAGCACGCAGCGCCGGCAGCGGCGATTGCGAGTCCAAGAGTCAGTGCGGTGAGACGGATGTTCGCCATGTAGGTTCCTCGCGAGCGCGATGAAGTAAGCAGGTCGCGGGCCAGGTTGCGGAGCGGCGGAAATCCTGAAGAAAATTGGGGTCCTACATGTGGGCCACGTTCCCCGGTGGATCCCCTCGGTCCCCCGTGGATGGACCCGCCGCCAACCGGGGTAAGACGCGAAAAATCCGTTCGCGCCGTTTTTTCGTGCTTCGCAGGCAACATCGTCGCGAAATTTTCCGACGCGGGCCAGCGCCGTCTGTCGACCTCGATCGGGAGCTCGCACACCCCGCTCGCTCATGGATCATCGAAGGTCCTCGGGGGCCGCTGCCTACGGCCCTAGGGGCGCTAGCCATCACCTCCCCGGCGATCCACGACTCGACGGCGCACGTGGACGGCGTCGGCACATGCGCACCTTTCCTTCGATGGATCAGTGCAGTAGCAGTGCAAATTGACCGTGTGGCGCGACGGAGACGCGCGCGCCCGGCCATCGTCAGCTTCTGTGGAAGCCGTGGAAGCCGTCGCCGTCGAAGCCGAGATGGTCGTCGAGGATCGAGCCGACTGCTCGGACCGCGACCGAGCCCGCGCCGCACTGAGCGAGGCGCTGATCGCGGCGAGCGCCCCCGCTCATGGGGGTGGCCGCCCGCGTGGGGCGCGGCCGACCAGCCCCCCCACGTTGGACGCTCACTGGACCGTGACGATGAGCGTCGGGCCTGCGCGAGGAGCCGAGGGGACCTCCACGGGCAAGCCCGTCGGTAAGTCGGTCGACGCCGTCATCGTCGACGACGCCGGCACCATCGTTGCGAAGCGGACGCTGACCGACCGGAACGCGCGCACCTGCGTGCCCCTTGCTCGCGCCGTCGGCGCGTGGGCGTCGCTCGTCCTCGACGCAGAGCAGCTCCGCGCGAAGGACGACGACGGGAGCGTGCCCACAGCTCCTCCTTCGGGACCCGAGAGCTCGCCGGGGACTTCGACCCTCCACCTCTCGTCGTCCTCCCGTCCTACCCGCGATACGGCGTCCCCCTCCGAGAGCACCGAATCGGCAACCCATACCCCGCGAGCGTTCGAGGTCGGCACCACCGTCTACCTCCGCAACGGAGTGATGGCGTCGGGGGCGGTGAGCGGCATCTCTCCCTTCATCGCCGTGGAGTTCGCGAACGCGTGGATCCTGAGGCCCTCGCTGGCGGTCGGTCGGTCGACCCAGGCGTCCCCCACGGTGATCAATCAGGTGGCGGGCCGCGCGGACATCTGCCGGCGCGTCCCCGGGAACTACATCGAGCGTCGCGGGATCGAGGCCGACCTCTGTGCCGGCCTCGAGGGCGGGGTCGTCACGACCCAGACCGGACCGTCTGCGCGAGGGGCGAACGCCGGGCGCCTCGGCGTGGGCCCTTCGGCGACCCTGCGCGGTGAGCTCGGGTGGGGCGTCGCGCTCGAAGTGCGCGGGCTGCTCGGCGCGAACCTCCTTCTCTCTCCTCTGCTACCTGACGATGGCCAGCCCCCGCTGCTCTTCGCCGCTGCCGAGATCGGCGTCTCCGTGAGGTTGCCATGAGCGCTGCATACGACAGTGTTTCTTTCCACTCTGCCGCGGCGATCATCGCCCCGCTCGAGTCCGCAGATGCGCGCGTCGCGCCCGAGGCTCCGGAGAGCGGCATCAAGAGCATCGTCATCGCTCGCGACCTCTCGCCCGCCGATCGCGCGCGGCAGTTCCGGGCCGTCTACGATGGGCATGTCGCGTTCGTCTGGAGGAACCTTCGCCGGCTCGGCGTCATGGACCGGGACGTCGAGGACAAGTGCCAGGAAGTGTTCGTCGTGGCGCACCGGCGCTGGGAGGAGTTCGCCGACCGCGGACACGGGCCGCGGGCGTGGCTCTTCCAGATCGTGCTCCGGGTTGCGTCCGATGCGCGGCGCCACCGGCGACGACACCCGGTCGATCCCGACGGTGGCATCGCCCAGGACCGCCAGTCGATCGAGGCTCCGCAGGCCGCGATGGTCGCTCGCAAGGAGGCCCTCGACCTGCTCGACCACGCCCTCGCATCGATCGACATGGGACGTCGCGCGGTGCTCGTCCTTCACGAGATCGAGCAGATGACGGCGCCCGAGATCGCGCGCACGCTGGAATTGCCGCTCAATACCGTCTATTCGCGCCTTCGGGTCGCGCGCGTCGAGCTCGACGCTGCGCTCGCGCGGCTCTCGAGCGCCGATACGGCACGCGACGAGGAGGCAGGCCGATGAGCACTCCCCCGACCAACGCCCGAGCGCTCTTCGCCGCCGCCCGTGACGACGGCCCCGACGCGACCCACCGTGAGGCACTCTTCCGCAAGGTCGCGCTGTCGAGCGGGATCGCCGCAGGAACAGCCGCCGGCGCGACGGTGCTCACGCTCGTCCCGTCGGCAAGCTCCACCGGTGTTGCCGCTGCCGCCGCCCAGGCGACGAGCACCGCGGCTACCTCTGCGGCTGCGGTCTCGCCGTTCGCGTTCGCGATCGGCTCCAAGCTGCTCGCGCTCGGCGTCGTGCTCGGCGCTGTCAGCTCCGCGCTCGGCGTCGTCGTGGCGGTGACGTTGGGGGCAACTTCGACGCCCGCCGCCTCACACGCGAGCAATGCGAGCCATCGGGCTGAGCGCGCGGTGATGGCGCCAGGCGCAGCGCCCCGCGCCGCGATTGACGCGTTGCCAGTTGCGCCGGGCCTGGCCGCGGCGAGCCCGGCCTCCGCCGTCGATACGGAGGTTCAGGACGATGCTGACGAAGCCGCAATCGCCGAGGCGAAGGCGAAGGCCGGCGCGAAGGCGAAGGCCGACGCGAAGGCGAAGGCTGACGCGAAGGCGAAGGCCGACGCCAAGCCGAACGCAGGCCCGAACGCGAACATCGCGGCGAGCTCTGCGGGAGATCTCGGTGAGGAGGCGAGGCTCGTGACCGCCGCGCGCACTGCGCTGGTCGCTGGCGATGCCGCGCGCGCGCTCTCGCTCGTCCAGGCGACGCGCAAGCTCGGCACGCGCTCGCTCGAGCCCGAGGAGCTCGGCCTCGAGGCGCGCGCGCTACGTGCGCTCGGCCGCGCGGACGAAGCGGCCGTCGCGGAGCTCGTCCTCCGCCGTCGCTATCCCGAGCACGCGCTCGCGCACTGAGCTCGCGCGCCCGCGCACCGACTATGGTGCGCCGGCGTCGAGCTTGCCGCGGAGAATGCGTGCGGCCTCGGCGTAGACCTTGTTGTTCGGGTCGCGCCGCACGAGCTCCTCGTAGGCCGCTGCGGCCTTCGCGTTGTCGCCGGAGGCCACGTAGTCGACGGCCTGTCGCTCGAGCGTCTTCACGCCGGCCGGGAGCGTCCCCGCGTCCTTGTCGGCGGTGCTCTTGGTGCCGCCATCCTTGCCGCCCTTGTCGGGAGGGTTTCGATCGGGCGTACTGATGATGCCGTTTGGCGTGCACGGCAGCGGTGTGTTCGGAGGCCAGTTCGGCGGAGGGCAGGGGACACCAGGCGGCCACGCCGGCGTGACCGTCGGACCTTGTCCCATCACGGGGGGAACGACCGTGGCGGTGCTCGCGTCCGCTGCCGCACCGGCTCCGTTGCCTCCTGCGGTCCCCGTCTCACCCGAGCCCGCGTCGACCGAGGCGACGGGCTTCTTCTTCGCGGGCTGAGGGTCGTCGTCCACGGCGAGGTAGAGGATGCTGCCCGCGATGAACAGGAGGCTCGCGACGATCTTCGGGATCGACGTGCTCTTCTTGGCGTCGGTCGGTGCGGCCTGAAGTGGAATGGGCTGCTGCATACCGCCCTGCGGCGTCATCGAGCCGTACCCACCTGGAGGCATGCTCGGGTCCATCGGCCCAGGCATCCCGGGGACGACGCCGTACTGGCCCGAGCCGGCCGCGCCCGGATACGACTGGTTCGCGAACTGCTGCTGGGGCGGCGGGAAGCCTTGCTGCGGGAACGCTCCCGACTGCATCGGATTGCCTTGCGGCGCCCCTTGCATTCCGTCGAACGGGCCGCCGATTGCCTGGACTGCACCGCTTTGCCCGTGCATCGCGCGCACGGCCTCGGGGCGGGTCGACGCGTCGCCTGGTTGCCCCGCGGCAGGTCGCGGATGAGAACCAGACGCGACGCGACCTCCGCCGGTCGCGTCCAGCGGAGCGATGCGCGTCGACTCGTCGGTGTCCTGGGCGGAGGAGAACTCGCCGGGCTTGAACGGCCGCTCTGCCTTCGGAAACGAGAGCCCCGGAGCGCTCCCGCCTGCTTGCGGAGGCGCGCCGCCGACGGGCATCGAGGCTCCCGGGCCGCCGCCTGGCCGCGAGCCGCTCGGACCCGGGCCACCGAGCGGGCTGCCAGGGCCCCCGGGACCCGTCTGCACCGGCGGTGCAGGCGCCATCATCGTCGGCTGGTTGTCCGCGTCTGCGATCAGCGACCGATAGCGGAGCCGAGCGTTGCCGATCTCGATCTTGCATGGTGCATGCAATTCGGTCCACGCCTTGCCGACGCGGTAGCCGTCGACGCTCGCCGCGTTCTGCTCGTCCGCGCTCTGCAAGAACAGCGAGGTCCCGTCGAAGTAGACGAACGCGTGGACGTCGAGCACGCGCGGCGACTCGATGCGCCACATGCCCTTCTTTCCGACGCTGATCGGCTGGAGCTCATGACCCATGGAAAGCGGGATGAAGGCGGGCTCTCCGATGCCCGTCTCGATCTCGATCACGTGGGTCGTCTGCGGATTAGCCATAGCGATTCTGGCCGGTCTCCGCGTTCTTGGCAGCCTCGTACACAGACGCAGGCAGGTCGGTTCCGTGCTCGTGCAGCTGGGGCAAGCATCGCGGCAAGATCCCCGAAGGAACGATGTCGCTGAGGATCGCGCCCTTGTCGTCGAAGCCGTGGTACTGGCGCTCGAAGATGTCCTGGAGCAAGTACTCGCCCTTGTTGGGGTCGAAGCCGAGCACCTCGGTGATGTGGGTGATCTTCCGGCTGCCGTCCTGCAGTCGCGAGACCTGACAGATGATGTTCACGGCCGATGCGAGCTGGACGCGCAGCGCGGTGAGGGGCATCTCGATGTCGCTCATCATCGCCATCGTCTCGAGACGCGAGGTGGTGTCGCGCGGGTACGTCGCGTGGAGCGTCGACATGCAGCCGCCGTGACCGGAGGTCATCGCCTGGATCAGATCGAGCGCCTCTCCGCCGCGAATTTCGCCGACGACGATGCGATCGGGACGCAGGCGAAGCGTCGCGCGGAAGAGATCGCGGATCGTCACCTCTCCGCGGCCCTTCGGATCCGGGGGCCGCGCTTCGAGCATGCAGATGTGCTGTCGCTGCAGCTGGAGCTCGCGCGAGTCCTCGATGACGACGACGCGCTCGCCCTCGGGGATGAACGACGAGAGCGCGTTGAGCATCGACGTCTTGCCGCTGCCGGTACCGCCCGCGATGAGGATGTTCATCTTCGAGACGACGAGCGCCTGAAGTGTGCTCGCGACATCGGGCGTGAGCGCGCCGAAGTTCACGAGGCGCTGGACGGTGAGTGTCTCCTTGAAGAACCGGCGGATCGACACGCACGGTCCGTCCGGCGCGGCCGGGGGGAGGACCGCCTCGATACGCGAGCCGTCCGGCAGGCGACCCTCGAGGATCGGCTTCAGCTCGTCGATGTGCTTGCCGACGAACTGCGCGGCATTGCGGAGCGCGGCGACGAGCGCCTCGCGCGTTTCGAAGCGCGCGTTCGTGAGGTGGAGCTGGCCCTTCTTCTCGACGTAGATCTGAAAGGGGCCGTTGATCATGATGTCGCTGACCGCCGGGTCATCGAGGAACGGGCGGATCGGCGCGAGGAACTGGAGGAGTGTCTCTTCGAAGACCTCCTTGGGGATGACATCGTTGCTCAAGGCATCCTCTTCAGGAGGGAAGCACGGGCTTCCTCGGCGTGAGACCCACTGGGCTCGATGCGCAGATACTCGCGGAAATGTCGGTCGGCACCGACGACGTCGTTCTCGTTGTCCCGGGCGAGGACGGCGAGCGTGTAGTGCGCCTTGGAGTCATCCGGCCGCGCGCTCACGACGGTCTCCAGGTTGCTCTTGGCGTCCTTCACCTCGCCGATCGCCGCGTAGAGGGTTCCGACGACGAAGCGCGTACGTAGGTCGTCCGGGTGTTTTCGCAGGTGGTTCTCGGCATGTTGGATCGCAGACCGGTAGCGACCCGTCTGGACGCAGACGTTCAGGAGCAGCGGCAACGCCTCACGTGCGTCGGCGCCCTGATCGAGCGCCGCGGCGAGGTACTCCTCGGCACGTGTGTAATCGCCGATGGCCGCGAAGGCCTTGCCGCGGTCGAGGAGCTTGTCGGTGGCTGTCTCCGCGCGGAGCGTGGCCATGTCAGCCTGGGCCTTTTCTGCCGTGGTCGCGGGACCACATCGCGTCTCCGCGAGACCGAGCAAGCACGCGCAAGCCACCAGCAAGGCTACGACTTTTTCGTGTCGCCCTTCAGCTTCAGTTTTCGTTCGAGGTTGGAGAGCCATGTGACGTAGTCGCCGGACTTGCCCTCGCAGAATTGTAGGAGAACCCGGACTTCTTTTTGTGCGCTTGCGAAGTCCTCGGTCGCCATCGCATGATCGAGCCTGACGCGCCGCGTCCTGAAATCAACAGTGATATCACGGCGAAGGAACTTGGCCGATTCTTCGGCAAGAGTTCCTGAGGCGGCGTCCCCGCCGGCCCGGAAACATACCGCAGCAGCTTCGTAGGTGGGAACGGCTTGGACACCGTCCTGTACATGGAACGGCCGACGTTCGCGCTTGGCGTCAGCGAGGGCCATTTTTTCGCGTCCGAAGGCGAGCGCCTGGCCTCCCGTGTACGGGCACGATGTCACGGGGGCAGCCCAGAGCTCAGGCGCCAGCTTCGGGGAGACCTTCTCGGCCTGCCCAGGTTCCTCGGCGAACATCATGTACATGCCCGCGGGTACGATGATCGCCATCGCGAGGAGCATGATCGGGCTCGTCTTCTTCTTCTGCTTGCCGGCGACCTCGCCGGCGCCCTCGGTGACCTCGACCTGGATCTGACAGCCGCCGATCCCGAGGACCGAGCCCGGAGGGAGCGGCGCCTGCTGGAAGGGGATGTTGTTGATCGTCGGGGGCGGCTCGAAATTCAGCGCGCGGACGAAGATGCCCGCGGCGCCGAGCTCGAGCGCCACGTGCTCGACGCGCGCCTGGTCGACAGGGAGCCGGATTTCGCAATGGGCGCCGCTACCGATGAGGACGCGCTCGGCCTCCATCGTGAGCTGATCGACCTGCCCGGTGTGCAGTCTTATCTGGAATCGGAGGTGTCGCATGGGCTCAGAGGTTGTTGGTCATCCCCATCATCGCAGGTCCAAGGACCAACGCGAGGACGGCGAAGAGAATGAGCGCGAGGGGGCCTGTCATCTTGACACCTGCCTTGGCGGCAAGCTCTTCGGCACGGATCGAGCGCCGGCTACGCGAGGTTCCTGCCTGGATGAGGAGGACGTCTGCGACGGGATTTCCGCGCTCCTCCGCCTGCACGAGGGCGCTCACGAACTCCGACACCGTGATCGTTGGGGCGCGCTCGGAGAACGCGACGAGGGCATCCTTTCGGGTGCGACCGAGGTTCAGGGTCTGGAGGATGAGCGTGAACTCCTCGACGATCGGGTCCTCGGGGTTCGAGGACTTGTCGACGACCTGGCGAACCGCGCCGGGGAAGTCGAGACCGGCGCTCATCGCGAGCGCCATGAGATCGATGACGTAGGGCAGGCCGCGGCTGATGTTCTTGATGCGTTCCTGCGCCTCGCCGCTGACGATCATGTACGGCGCCACCCCGCCGATGACCGTGCCGACGATGCCGAGGAGGACGACCATGTCGAAGAAGGCGCCGCCGGCGAGCCCGACGATGAGGCCACCGACGGCCGACACGATGAAGAGCGCGAGATACTCCTCGGGGGTGAGGCCGAGATAGTCGCCCGCGAGCGAGAGCTGCTTGTCGAGCCCGGCGCGCTGCTCCTCGGTCGGAATTCCGCTGACGCGTACGCCTAGCCAGCGCACGAGCGGCTCGATGGCGGCCCATGCATCGTTGTTCGCGAGGGCGCGCTGGCGCTTCAGGCCGCGGAGGCCGAGTCGGCTCGCGACGCGGTTGGGCGCGCTGGTGACGGCGTACGTCGCGATGGCGAGCGCGAAGAAGAACGCCCCGGCCGAGCCGAAGCGATAGAGGAGGACCATCAGACTGACGCCGCTGAGCTTGAGATCCATGGCTTCCTCTCAGATGTCCACGGAAAGGACCTTACGGGCCAGCACGAGCGCCGAGACCCATGCGGTGATGACGAAGGCGGTGATGCCGTAGCCGGCGAGGCTGGTGGTGAGCGGATCGAAATAGCCTGGCCAAAGAGTGCCGAGGCAGACGATGACGACGATCGGCATCGCGCCGATGACCCACAGCTGCATGCGGCCGTCAGCGGTCTTCGTGCGGATGACGCCCTCGAGGCGCTTCATCTCGCGGAGTGTCGTCGCGGTCGTCTCGAGGACCTTCGGGAGGTTTCCACCGACCTGTCGGCCGATCAGGATGGCGGAGAGCGCCGAGTCGAGCTGATGGCTGCCGACGCGGGCCGCCATGTGGAGCAACGCCTGATCGAGCGTCGAACCGACGCGCATTTCCTTGATGGCGAGGTCGACCTCGGATCGGATCGGCTCCTGCAGAACGGTCACGACGCCGTTGAACGCGGCGCCGATGCTGGGCGTGGCCTTGAGCGCGTTCGACAGCGCCAGCATGAAGCCGTCGATCTGGTCTTCGATCTGGAGGATGCGCTTCCGGCGCTCCGACTCGAGGTAGATGGTCGGGCCAATGGCGGTCAGCAGGATGCCGAGGTACCAGCCTGGGATGTCGATCGTGAGCTGCGCCGCGACGATGAGGAACATCACCGCGAGCTGACCAAGCGCGATGAGACGCCCCGGCGTGAAGATGAACATCGAGCGCATCTTCCGCTCGAGCATCGCGCAGTAACGCGCCCAGTACCGGTACGGCAGGCCCGTCTCGTCGTCGACGATGGCCCACGTTCCGACCGTGAGGCTGAGCACAGTGGCGCCGACGCTGCCCCAGCGCAAGACGTCCAGCGTGTGCAACACCGGGTGCTTCATGTGCGCCTCACAGGTAAGGCTCTCCGCGCTTGACGAGGCCCATGACGATGAAGGTCGGAATGAACGAGGGAAGGTAGCCAGTCGCGCGGAACTCGCCCTCGACCTTGCCCTTGTCGCCGGTGCCTGTGCGAATGAACTCGAAGATGGGGCGCATCTCGATCTCGTTCGACTCGCGGTCGATGCCGACGATCTCGCTGATGGCTACGATCTTGCGTGAGCCGTCGGACAGGCGGCTCTGCTGGACGATGATGTGAACGCTGGCGGCGATCTGCTCACGGATGGCGCGCATCGGTAGCTCGAGGCCGGCCATGAGGACGAGCGTCTCGAGGCGGCTGACGGCTTCCATCGGAGAGTTGGCGTGCGTCGTCGTGAGCGAGCCGTCGTGGCCCGTGTTCATCGCCTGGAGCATGTCGAGCGCCTCTCCGCCGCGGCACTCGCCGACGACGATGCGGTCGGGTCGCATGCGGAGCGCATTCTTCACGAGGTCGCGGATGGTGTACTCGCCGCGTCCTTCGAGGTTGGCGGGACGCGTTTCCATCGAGACGACGTGAGGTTGCTTCAGCTGGAGCTCGGCGGCGTCCTCGATCGTCACGATCCGCTCCTCGGGAGGGATCGCGCCGGAGAGCATGTTGAGCAACGTCGTCTTTCCGGAGCCGGTGCCGCCGGAGATGACGATGTTCTTCTTCGCGTGGACGCAGCGCGTGAGGAACCGCCCCATGCGATCCGTCAGCGTCCCGAACGAGACCATCTTCTCGAGCGTGATCGGGATCTTCGCGAACTTTCGGATCGTGATGCACGAGCCGCGGAGCGCGATCGGGCGAATGACGGCGTTCACGCGCGAGCCGTCCTTCAGGCGCGCGTCGACGAGCGGTGACGACTCGTCGATCCGGCGTCCGAGCGGCGTGACGATGCGCTCGATGACGGCGCGGACGCGCTCATCGTCCGTGAAGCGCGCATGCGACAGCGTGATCTTGCCGTGCTGTTCGATGTAGATCGTGTTCGGATCCACGACCATGATTTCGCTGATGGTCGGGTCGGCCAGAAAGCGTTCGAGCGGACCGAGCCCCAGCGCCTCGTCGGCGAGCTCGCCGATCAGCGTGTCGGGCTGCATGTCCTTCGGGATCTTTGCCTCGAGGCTCGCGACGATCCTCCGGAGCGCGTTGAGCACCTTCGGACGCATGGACGGGTCGTCGAGCTTCTTCGCGTCGATCGTCGCGAGGTCGAGGTGCTCGAGCAGGAGCTTGTGGATCTCGCGACGGAGCTCGACCTCTGCCTTGAGCTTCGCGTCGTCGTTGCGCATCGCCACGGGCAGGTGCACGCCCTGCGGGCCGGGTTGCGAGCCGACGTGAGCGATGACGGGATTCATGCCGCTCACGGCCGGGCTCGCGCCCGTCGCGCCATACGGGCCGGTGCCTGTCCGCGCCATCATCCCGTTGGCGCCGGGCGGCATCTGGGGCCCCGTGCCGTGGGGGTTCTGCATGTGCTGCTGGTGCGGAGAGCCGGGCGGGAGCGTGACGCCCTGATTCGGGGAGCCGCCCATGCGCGGGCGCGTGTCGATCCCTTGCTGCGCACCTTGCCCCGGGATCTGCTGGTTCGTCCGCGGATGCTGGGCCGCGAGCGACGCGGCGTTCTGCTGATCGCCCGGATAAACGAAGACCGTGAAGTCGCCGACGACGATGGGCGTTCCGTACGGCACCTCGACGGAATCGCGGCGGAGGAGCAGATCGCCGGCGATGGTCCCGTTCGTCGACACGTCCTCCACGCGCAGCGTGCCATGACCCGCCTGGATCACGGCGTGTTGGCGGGAGACGAGATCGCTGTCGAGGCGGAGCGAGCACTGCGGATGGCGCCCGATCGTCAGGGGACCGTTCGCCGGGTAGAGCTCCGTTCGCTGCATCCCATCGTCAGATTGGACGACGACTTGCAAATGCATGGCTTGGGTCGACAACCTCTCCTTGCGCGCGTGTGCGTGCTTGCCGGACCGCTACTTCGCGGAGGGCGGTGTCTTGGGGTACGTGTCCACGTATTCGATCTCGCCAGCGAACTCGCGGTAGGTCCCCATCGCGTTGTTGATGAGCTCGAGCGCGCTCTTCGGCACCGTGTCGACGACGCTGGGCACGATGAAGACGGCGCCCTCGACCTCCTGCTTCTCCTGCGAGTGCGTCCCGAAGAGGAGACCGATGACGGGGATCTCGCTGAGGCCGGGGAGGCCAGCGACGCTGCGCTGCTGGGTCGAGGTCTTGATGCCGGACAGGATGAGCGCCTGGCCGAGCTTCAAGGTGACCTGGGTCTCCAGCTTCGTCGTCAAGCGCCCCGGGGGACCGGCGGCGGAGCTCGGCGGTGTGAGGTCGGCGACGTCGGCCACGAGCTTGATCTCGACGTCGCGAGAGTTGGAATCGTAGCGGGGCAGCACGGTCACGTTCGTGCCGAACTTCACGCTCGCGATGCCCACCGAGTTGGCGGTGGTGACGAGGAAGTTCGACTCGCCGCCGTTCTGGAACGTCGCCTCGTTGCCGTTCGCGGTGATGACGCTCGACTGCTTCATCACCTTCGCCCAACCGTGACGAGCCGCGATGTCGAGGCGCGGGAGCGGCTGGTTCACGACCGACGCATTCGCTGTCTGGGTCGTGCGCGAGACGAAGTCGTAGCTGAAGTTGCTGTTGATGACGGGCTGCCCTCCAGCGTTCGTTCCGCCGATGTTGGTCGGCCACCCGACGCCGACGTTGTAGCCCGACGTCTTGGAGTACTGGACGAAGAAGAAGTCGAGACGGATGAGGAGCTTGCGCTCAGCGACGCCGACGGTGACGAGCGAGTCGACCTGACCACCGTAGACGGTCACGATCTGCTGGATGCGCTTGTAGTCTTGATCGGTAGGGACGGCGCCCTCGACGAAGATGCGCGACCCGACGCGCCGGCTCTTCACGCCCGGGAAGGGCTCGAGGAGCTGTTGGATCTCACGCTCGACCTGCTGCGGGTTGCGATTCGCGACGGAGACGTCGAACGTGACCTGCGAGCCGTCGGTCTTGATGAGAAGGAGCGTCGTCGTGCCGGGCTTCTTGCCGGTGATGACGAAGGTCTTGCCGTCGGGCGTCGGGACGACGTCGACGATGCCCTTCACGCCTTCCGAGTATTCCTTCACGCCGCCAGCGGGGAGGGTCTTGGTCTCGCCGACGGCGAGCGCGATCTCCTCGTGCTCTCCCGGCTTGACCTTGTCCGCAAGCGCGACGCCTTCGCCCGAGACGAGCGTGGCCGCTGCGGGGGGTAACCCGACCGCAAGACCCAGAAGAACGCGAGCGATCAGCGAACGAGTCGCCCGTCCACGGAGAGTACCGCGCGAATACCCCGTCACTGACTGCCTCCGCCGGTGATGTTCACCGGCCCCGTGCTGCCGCCGCGGACGCCCCGGATCTCGCCGCGCTTCTTCGGGTCGAGAATGGAGTCGAAGTTGATGTCCGTGACGCCCGCCTTCTGCTGGTCGTCAGGGTGACGAACGGCGACGGCGAGCCGGCCGCGCTCGGCGGCGAGCGCGATGATCTGCGCCTCGGAGAGGGTCAGGCTCAACGTGAGGAGATTCTCCGCGTTGTTGCGGTTGTCCTTCTGATCCAGGGCGTCGGGAGAGGTCTCGCTGCCCATCGCCAGGACGAGCACGCGCTGGAGAAGCACGACGGCGCTCTTCGCCTCGGCGCCTTGGGCGCCGAGGACACCGATGACGTCGACGTAGTCTCCAGGGCGAAGGAGCGTGATGCTCGTGTCGTCGCGTGCCGCTCGGATCGAGACGGCGCGATAGCCCGGGAGCACGAGGGAGCTCAGCTCCTTGCGCTCGTCGGACCCGGTTGCGAGGTCGGTCCAGAGGAGGAGTTGCTGCTCGCGGATCGTGGTTCCGAGGCGGAGGCCGAGGACCTTGTTCTTGTCGACCTCGCGGATCGAGCGATCGTCGACGTAGGCGATGGGCACCTCACGCACGGAGATCGCGTCATCCGGAATCGGTTTGCCGCGCTCGAGACGCCGCACAGCGATGAGAAGCTTGACCTTCTCACCGCCGGACGCTTCAAGCTCGAACCGGCGCTGATAGAGCAGCAGCAGGAACACGCCCAAGATGCCGACGATGACGGCGATGAGTAACGCGCGACGATTCATCCCTGTTGGATGGTACACGTCGCCCGCGATCGCGGGAAGGCTCGTGCTGCGGCAGAGATAACTGCCGCGCTTTTGAGCGTCAGTCCTGCTTCGTCTGGCTGGTGAGGTTCGTCGACTTCGACGACGCACCCGACTCCGTGCCGGGTTTCGCGTTCGCATTGACGCCCGGCCCGGACGCGCCGGCGATGCCGAGGACCGTGAACGAGCCATCCTTCGGATCATCCGACATCGGGGACGAGGCGACGGTCAGCACCACGCTGTCCTTCTCGTAGAGTCGCGCGACGGCCTTGCCGCCGTCGTCACGCTTCTCCAGCTCCGGGTCGACGGCCGCCCAGCCGGCCCGCAGATTGCGCGGGTTCATCGCGAAGACCCGCAGCGTGCCGACGAC
>JANXVA010000007.1 GCA_025351875.1 Myxococcales bacterium
CATCACGAGGTACGGCGAGCCGTCGTGGAGCGTCCCGAAGTCACGTGCGCGGACGATGGCGGGGTGGTCGAGCGCAGCGACTGCGCGCGCCTCTTGCTGGAACCACCAGCTCTCCTCCGCGCGCGTGGCCTTCGCCTCGTCGGGCGGCCGCAGGCGCTTCAGCGCGATGCGCTCCTGCGTAACGAGATCCTTGCAGAGATAGACGACGCCCATGCCTCCACGACCGAGCTCGCGAAGAACCTCGTAGCGATTCGCGAGAATCGTTCCGATTTCGGACTTCTTCTGCTCGTCCGTGGTTTTGGGTGCCTTCTGCCCCTGACTCATCTCTCTCTTCCAGGTGCCCTTCGGAGGTCTCTTCCGAAGTCAGATGCCACGCAGACTAACAACATTGGCGCGGCAGATCGCGTTTCGACCAGATCCGAACATGCGGCGCGGCGTTCAGCCCGCGGAGCTTTTGGTCGGCTCATCCGGCGATTCTACGCCACCCGGCGCGTAGGATCATGCATGGAATTGTATTCGTGGCTCGCACCTGCGAACCGCAGATGCCGTGGATCAACGGGCAATTTCGCGGAGCGGCGTCGACTATGAGCCAGCGGGGCGGGAGCCGCCGACGGGCTTCTTTACCCGCGGCATCGTCCCGAACACGACGTCCCAGAGCGGCGAGGAGACACCGAAGCCTCCCTCGTGATCCATGTGGTGATGGCGCATGTGGTGGCGCTTGACGAAGCGGGCCACGCGATTCGACGGGCTGAAGTGGTGCACTGAGTAGTGCGTCCCGTCGTAGACGAGATATCCGATCACGAGCCCGACGAAGAGCGGCTCTGCGACGCCGATCCCGAAGAGCCCGAGGAACGCGCCGAAGAAGAGCGCGCCGAGCGGGAGGCTGAACCCGAGCGGCATCACCAGCCGATCCCTGTCGTTCGGAAAGTCGTGGTGGACGCCGTGGAGGAGGAAGTGGATGCGACGGCCGCGCGCCGTAGCGTCCGTCCAGTGGAACACGTAGCGGTGCAGCACGTACTCGCAGAGCGTCCACAACAGCAGTCCAGCGGCCACGAAGCCCGCGATCGCGAGGATGCTGAGCTCGTGCCTCACCCAGCTCCGGTAGAGCACCATCAACGCGATCGGCACCCAGACCACGAAGACCGTGATGGGGTGGATGCGAGAGAACCGCTCGAGGAGGTCGCTCTCGAACATCCGGCACGTCTCGGGCCGGGACGACCCAATCCGTGATCCGGGCGGCGAGCCCGAGGGTGCAGCAGGAGATCCAGCGCTGGTGGACATCGTCGAAGTCGCTCGCGTGAAGGCAGAAACGATACCGTCCCCCCGTGCCAGGACCCCGCGTCGACAGGGCCAGCGTTGCGGCACACGCTAAAGCTCAATCCGCGTGTGTGCAACCCTGCGGCGGTCCTTCTCGAGCCCTCCGCGCGAAAAAAAAGACGCCATCAAGCGCTACCGCGACGCGAGGGTCCTGCGCACCGTCGGACGCGACGCCGACCCCATGAAAGCGACTCCGAAGCGATGCGAGAAGGTCGCGACATATCGCCGTCTTGCCGCTCGGCGGCGCGGTCGCTCAAACTCGACGCTTGACGCGGAACCAAGAGTTGTAGAGTACATGACCTCTTCCCATGGCCGATCAGGACCGGTTTGCGCGCGCTCTCCTCGCTCTTGCTCGTGGTCTCGGACGCATTGCGCGCGAACGTGCGCGCGCAGGCGACGTGACCCCTCAGCAAGCCGAGACCTTGCAGCTCATCTCGCAGCGCGGAGCGCTGTCGACATCGACGCTCGCGACGCTGCTGGGTATCGATCCTTCCACCGCGAGTCGGAACCTCTCGGGTCTCGAGCGGGCCGGTCTCATCGCGCGCCAGAAGGGCTCGGACGATGGACGTCAGACGGATGTCCGTCTCACGTCGCGGGGCAAGCGCGCTGCGGCCTCCGTGGGCACGGGTGCGAGCTCCGCCTTCGGCGGACTCCTCGACAAGGTCCCGCGCGCCGAGCGCGCTCGTGTCATCGAGGCGCTCGAGTCGGTCGCCAAGATCGTCGACGCCGCCCAGCCCGAGTAGGCGCGCGCCGATCCCATCGTCAGCGCGCGATCGGTGCCCCGATCGTGAAGCTCTTGCCGACCCGTACCGGAGCGCCCTCGAACGGCGGGACGACGGCGCGGAAGAACGACGCCGAGACGCAGCGTCCGGCCGGCGTCCCCGAGAAGCTCGCGTCGTCGACCACGACGCCGGAGACGCGCCCCGACGTGTTGAACGTCACCGTCACGTGACCGGTGCCGACCTGGCCGCTCGCCGCGCAAGGCGTGACCGAGATCCCGGCGAGCGCGGCCGCAGCCGCGCCACGGTCGAACGGTGCGCCCTGGTTGAGCTGCTGGAACCCCGAGTTGTCACCTTCGAGCGGCACGAGCTCGGCTTCCCAGCGAGCGTCGACGCGCGCCACCTGGGCGCGAGCGCCGGTCAGCGTGAACGGCACCGTCTGGCTCTGACCGAACGCGCGGATCGTGACCTTTCCGGTGACAGGGACGTCACGTCCCTCCCCTGCCGCGCTGCGAACGACCTCGACCACGAACGCCCCGGCCTCGCCGGTCGCGAGGGCGAGCGTCTCGTGATCGCGGGCCGTGGCCCCCTCGATGCGCGCGCCCTTCATGCGCGTCGCAACGCCCGCCCGTCGGCCGCCCGGATCGACGACGACGACGTCGAGATCGGCGCTGCCGTCCCACGTCGCGCTGACGACGACGTCGCCGTTGGCGACCTCCGCCTTGGCGGGGTCGACCTTCGCCGCGGCGTTCGTGACGGCGATGCGCTGCGGCTCCTTCAGTGTCGCGAGCCACCGATCGGCAGAACGGGCGCGACCATTGCGGCGCTCGCAGGAGACGGCGCGCGCCATTGCATCCGTGTCGGTAGGCCGGATCTCGGCGGCCGTGACCTGGAAGGCACACGCCTCGCCGCGCCCGAGGCGCTCGTAGCTGCGGGCCACCGTCGTCGCGAGAACGAAGGCGTCGTCGCGTGACATCGCGCTCGCGGCGAGCGCGCCGCCGAGGATGCGAAGCGAAGTCTCGCGGTCGCCGCGCCGCGCCGCGAGGTCGGCGCGGCCGACGATGACGTCGACGTCGAGCGGGTCGCGGACGGACCACTTCTCGAGAGTGTCGCCGAGCTCGTCGAGCTGGCCTCCGAGGGCGAGCAGCTTCGCGAGCTCCTTGTGCTTACCGCGCTCGTCAGGCGCCGCTTCGACCGCGGCGCGAGCCAGGGCAATCTTCGCCGCAGGGACCGCCGGCGTGGGGTCCGTCGAGATCGTCGCGTGGCGCACGAAGATCTTCCGCATCAGCTGGCCCGGACCGCGGCGGCGACCGACGCTCGCAGAGAGCGGGTCGCCGAAGTCGCGGGGAGCAGCCTGCGCGACGGGCGCGCCGTCATCGCTGCGTGAAGCCTTTGCCGGGGGCGAGGCCGGTGCCATCGAAGACGGCGCCGGCTTCGCGGTCGGGCGAGGTGCGCCGACGCTTCCGAAGCCCTCACCGGCCGCGCGGCCGCCGCCGCCCACGCCGGCGCCCGAGAGACCGAGAGACCCCTTCTTCGCTTCGTCCTTCTCCAGGAGCGCGTTCGAGGAGACCTCGTC
>JANXVA010000015.1 GCA_025351875.1 Myxococcales bacterium
ATCGGCGATCCACGTGAGCCCGACGCGGGTCGACGGCGGCAGTCCGAGACGGACCAGCCGCCAGAGATCGTGCGCAATTTTCTGGGTGAGGGAGATGTGGGCGAATGGCACACCGTGTGCTCTCCACCGGAGGATGAGCCCTCGCGCCCTCCTTCTCGCGGTGTGTCTCGCGACCGCCGCTGCACCGATCGCGACAGGCTGCGCCGCCGAGTCCTCCGAAGAGGAGGACCCCGAGCTCTCCGCCGACGAGCTCTCGACGCGCCTCGAGCTCACGTCGATCAAGAGCGCCTCGACGTACGCGTCGATGGGCGTCGAGGGCGGCGGCTTCGGTCAGGCCGGCCGCTCGATGAAGTTCTTCATCGATGCGCGCGACCCCGCGAACAAGAAGGTCCACTTCATCAACGGCAACTACAAGGTCGGCGGCGTCCAGCCCGAGTACGCGAAGTATCACTACGTCTTCGCGCAGCACCAGCTGCACATCCCCGAGTCGAACACCGAGTTCAACGATCTGACCTACTTCACGGACCAGAAGCGCTACTACGCCGGCACGATCCAGACGTACCAGCTCGCCGCGGGGCAGCCGCCGATCTACGCGGTGCAGCTCTACCCCGACGACGTGGCGCACGAGGGCGGCATCGTCGAGCTCGTCAAGACGATCAAGACTGCCTTCAAGATCCCCAACGCGCGCATGGCCTTCGTCGCTGGCGGGCCGCAGCAGTCGTTCGCCACGGTGAAGCCGCAGCTCACCGCGCTCGGGTACGAGGCGCTCACCATCGAGCAGGTGCTCGGCTCGGTGAAGTACCTCCCGCTCAACCCGGGAGAGGCCTGGGGCTACCTCCGCATCTTCCCCGCCGATCAGGGCAACGTGCGCCCGACCGACATCCTCGTCTTCGACGAGCTACCGCTCGACCTCACCGTCTGCGCCGGCACCATCACGAAGGTGTTCCAGGACGTCACGTCGCACGTGAACCTCAAGTCCAAGGAGCGCGGCACGCCGAACATGGTGCTGCGCGACGCCTCTCCCACGAACGGAGAGCTTGCCCCGTTCAGGGACAAGGCGATTCACCTCACGGTCGGCAAGAGCGGCTACACGATCGAGGCGACGACCGACGCGATCGTGCAGCAGAAATTCAAGGAGCGCACGAACAAGCCGTGGATCGCGCTGCCGGTCGTCAACGAGCCGAACCTCGTCTGGTACGACGACATGTGCAAGACGCTGACGGCGGCGTGCACCAAGAACGGCGGTCGCTTCGGCGGCAAGGCCGCGAACCTCGGCTTCCTCGCGAACAAGAGCGTGCTCGGTCGCAAGAGCCAGGTGGGGTCGCCGAGCGCGAAGGCCGGCTACGACATCACCCCGCAGGGCTTCGCGATCCCGATCAGCTTCTACCGCGACTTTGTCGCGCTCCCGGACAACGCAGCGGTCAAGACCAAGCTCGACGCGCTCATCGCCAAGGAGAAGCAGGGCAACCTCTCGCCGAACGATCGCAAGACGCTCTCGCTCGAGGTCCAGCAGCTCTTCTACAACGCGAAGGTTCCGCCGGCTCAGCTGGCGGGCATCCTCGCGCAGGTCGACAAGCTGAAGACGCTCGTGCCCGACGCAGAGAAGCTGAAGCTCCGCTCGAGCGCCAACGCCGAGGACATCCCGAACTTCGACGGCGCCGGTCTCCACGACAGCTTCAGCGTGAAGCTATCGAGCACCGACAACGCCGACATGTCGTGCACCCGCGAGGAGTCGCAGGACGGCGTCGTCACGAAGGTCGACATGAAGCCGAAGACGGTTCAGTGCGCGCTGAAGGGCGTGTACGCGAGCCTCTGGAACACGCGCGCCATCGAGGAGCGCTCGTTCGCACGCATCGACCACGCGACCGCCGCGATGGGGCTCGCCGTCGTCCCCGCCTACGACACGGAGTCGGACGTCGCCGCGAACGGCGTCATCATCACGCGAGCCGTGAACAGCGATTTCCTCGCGTACACGCTGGGGCTCCAGAAAGACAACAACCTGGTCACCAACCCGGAGCCTGGCACCATCGCACAGTCGACGCTCGCCACCTTCGGCGGCGTCGATCGCCCGACACGGTTCACGACCACGCGGTTCGCCAAGCCCACCGCCGCGAGCGCACCGCTCACCGCGAGCGTGATGACCGAGCCTCAGCTCACGAGCATCGTGAACCTCGTGAAGTCGGGCATCCCGTCGATCGAGATCATGGCGCGCAACGTCGAGATGATGGGCCATACGCACGACATCGACACGAGCAAGCTGCCCCCGGTCGCCGAGCATTTCGAGCTCGTCGGTAAGGCGGCGGGCTATCTCGTCAACCAGCA
>JANXVA010000024.1 GCA_025351875.1 Myxococcales bacterium
CGCGCGCCATGTCGCGCACGTCGGCGAAGTTGGTGGTCGTGTCGGCCACGACGACCACCGGCATCTTCACCGCGGAGAGCAGGAGACGCCCGGTCGGTGTCGGCCCCGCGTCTCCGGGGCCGATCGGTCCGCAGGGGGCGACGATGACGACGTCCTGCTCGCGGGCGGCCTGGACCGCGACCTCGTGCGCATCGGCCTTGCTGCGCGAGTAGGCATCGCCGGTCACGCCGAGGGCGAAGGCGCTCTCCTCGGTCGCGCGCCGCCGCGGTCCCTGACCGCCGAAGCGTGCGATCGAGCTCGTGTGCACGACGCGGCGCACGCCTTCCGCGCGCGCGGCGTCGAGGACGATGCGTGTGCCCTCGACGTTCACGCGCTGCATGATCGCGGGGTCCTTGGTCCACAGCGCGTAGACGGCCGCGAGGTGGAAGACGACCTCGCAGCCGCGCACGGCCTGACGCATGTCGTCCTCGTCCGTCACGTCGCCGGCGAAGCGCTCGACGTCGAGGCCGCGCAGGTTCCGCTGGTCCTCGTTCGGCAGGTGGAGCGCGCGGACGTCGTGTCCGTCGTCGATGAGCGCGCGAACGACGTTGGACCCGATGAAGCCTGCGGACCCGGTGACGAGCGCCTTCATCGTCAGACGCCGGCGTCGACGCGTGCGAGCGCGAAGTAGAGCCAGAGGATATCGCGCGTCTTCGTCTTCAGCCAGGCCTGGCCGAGCCAGAGCCCGGGCTCGAGCTCGCGGATCTCGTCCTTGATGCTGCGGATCACCGGCGGATTGCCGCGGACGTCGTAGTCGAGCTGAAGGGCGTCGAAGTCGCCGGCGCGCGAGGGCGAGATGAACGTCTCGAAGCGGAACAGGCGAAAGCGATCGGCGAGCACGCGGTTGATGCCCTCCCCTTTGTCCTCGGTGCGCGGGTGGAAGCTCTTTCCGCGCCACGGGAAGGCCATCGACCCGGCGAAGGCGCGGAGGGCTCCCTGGATGCCAGGGCGCGCCTCGAGCGAGGGCCACGCGAGCATCCGTCCGCGGAGATCGCCTTCGACCTGGCCGATCCGAGGGGCGCGCGCCTCCACGTAGAGGCGTTCGAGCTCGGAGCACGGGACGTCGAGCAGGGCGTCGAGGCGGCGGAGACGGCTCTGGGCGGCCGCGTCGGGCGACGTGTCCGACGGCGAGGGAGACGGGGGCGCGTGGGTGAGTGGCGAAGCGGCAGCCGTGGGCATGGTTCCTCCTGGGAGATTCACATACGAACTCGTATGTGACATTGATCTTCCACATACGAGGCCGTATGTCAAACGGGTGCCCCGCAAAGTCACGCCGAAGCCCAAAGTCCGCGCGAAGAACCCCCGTCAGTCCGAGAGTCGCGACGAGGCCAAGCAGCAGACTCGCGCGGCGCTCGTGAGCGCCGCGCTCTCGCTCTTCGCCGAACAAGGGCTCGACGTCCCGAGCCTCGACTCCATCTGCGATCGCGCTGGCTACACGCGCGGCGCGTTCTACGTCCACTTCAAGACGCGTGAGGACATTCTCGTCGCGGTGATGGATCAGGTCGGCGAGCAGTTCCTCGCGAGTGTGTTCTCGCAGATGGAGCTCGGCTCGCCTGATGCGACGGCGAGCGGCGGCCGCCTGCACCAGGCGGTGCGTCGCTTCGTCGAAGCGGTGGGCTCGGGTGCCTATCCGCTGATGGCGACGGCGGGGAAAGGCCCTCTCGTTCGTCCGCATCAGCTCCTCGATGCGTGCGCTCGATCCGCCGTGGTCCGCGAGCGCTATCGCGATCTGGTGCAGCTGAGCGTCGGGGCCGTGGCCGGGCTCGTGAAGGGTGATCAGGACGACGGCGCCGTGCGCACGGATGTCGATGCCGAGACGGTCGCGACGATGGCGCTCGCGCTCGTCATCGGAGCGCAGACGATGAACGACCTCGGCCTCGCGCTCGATCCGCAGCACCTCGCGAGCGCGATCGAGCGCATGCTCGCGCGCGCGTGAGCGGTTGCTCGAGCAAGTCGCTCGGTCGCTGCGCTCCCTTGCTCAGCGAACCTTGCGGAGCAGCTTGGCGGCGACGGTCAGGTTCCACACGGCGAAGCCGAGGAACATGAGGACGAGCAGGATGGCGCCGCGTGCACCGGAGGGGTTGTCCCCTTCGACGAGCAGCCACGAGGCCTCGGGAACCTTCTGTCCGGTCGCGTCGCGGACGGCCGCCGCGAGGCCGCGGTGCTTGGGCCCCGCCGTCTCGAACTTCACGAGGCGCCCCGTGAACGAGCTCGGCGGCACGTAGCGGATGTTCTCGGAGCCGGCCGGGACCCGGACCTCGACCCAGACATTGGGCCTACCTGCGACCGGCATGAGCCGGAACGAGTCGGAGACCAGCGGGCGCTCGTACCGGATGGCGTGGGCGGCTCCGAGCATGCCCGAGCCGCTGACGAAGCCATTCTCCACGAATGCCGCCGCGGGGGCGGACCCGAGGTCGCCCATGTCCACCGCACGTGCCGGCGCAAAGGCGTAGGTCGCGTCGCCTCGCAGCGCGGCGATCATCGAGAGCGATGCAAACGCCGTGAAAACCAGCATCCCGACCGTCACGGAGCGCTCGCGCTTCGGCGGATCCGGAAGATCGAGGAGCTCCGGATCGACGACGTCGTCTTCCCCCGCGTTGGGCGGTGCGAGATGGTGGGTGGGGGCGGTTGTCACGGGGAATCGGGGGCAGGGATCGAGGGCGGGGAAGGCTGGGAGAGGGCTGCGCTCAGCTTCACTCTAAACGGGCGTAGCGGCCTCGCCAAACCGACAGCACGAAAACGCCAGGGTTCCGGAAATTTCCAGAAAAAGCAGGGGTCCCCCAAGAATCTCGGAACTGCCCCACCTCGTGAAACCCATGGTAGGCTCGCCCCGATGGCTTCCGGAAAGCTCGTCAGCTGCCCGTCGTGCGGGTTCTCGAAAAACCCGCCGGGCTCTGTCCGTTGCGGCTCTTGTGGCGCAAAAATCGAGGGGATGGCGAAGACTGCTCGCTCCCGCGAGGAGGAGCTGGAGCGCCGTTACCAGCAGGAGGGCGTGAGCCTGCAGTGGCTCTTCATCGCCATCGCCGTCCAGGGCGTCCTCACGGCGGCCCTCGTGTTCGGCTTGCCGCGGATCGTGACGCTCCTCGACTTCGAGGGTGGCAACGGCATGATTGTCTGCGTTCCCGTGTGGTTCCTCGGCGGGCTCCTCGTCGGGATGATCTCGCCTGGCCGCACGTTCATCGAGCCCATGGTCGCGAGCTTCGTCGTGGCCATCCCGACGACGTTCCTGCTCGTGCAGAGCCAGACCGTCCGGACGATGCCAACCTTCCTCTATGTCGTCATGAGCGCCATCGGCGTCATGTTCACGCTGATCGGGGCGTACATCGGCGAGCGCATCCAGCTCGGTCCGCCCCCGAAGACCGCCGACTGAGGGGCTTCGTCGCGGAGGCGTTCCTGCAGCCAAGGAGAGGCGCGTGAGTGAGAAGTTCGACGTGGTCGTCGTCGGCGGTGGTCCCGGCGGCTCGGTCTGCGCGGCGCGTCTCGCGCAAGGCGGCGCGAAGGTGCTCCTCCTCGAGAAGGAGCGGTTCCCTCGCTTTCATCTCGGTGAATCGCTACTGCCGCAGTCGCTGCCGGTGCTCGAGGCGATCGGCGTCCTCGACGAGGTCGAGGCAACGTTCATCCAGAAGTACGGCGCCCGCTTCCACGACGACGCGCTCGGCAGGAAAGATCGCTTCTCGTTCGACGGCGCGTGGAAGAACGACCGCGACCACTCCTTCGAGGTCCCTCGCGATCTCTTCGACAAGCTACTGCTCGACCACGCGCAGCGCCTCGGCGTCGAGGTCCGGCAGGAGTGGTCGGTCACGGGAGCGGTCCGTGACGGCGAGCGCGTCGTCGGCGTCCTCGCGCGGGCTCCCGACGCGCAATCCGACGCGCGCTTCGACGCGAAGTACGTCGTCGACGCGTCGGGCCGTGACGCGCTCTTCGCCCACGCCGCGCGCGCGACCGAGAAGATCATCGACCTCGATCAAACTGCCATTTTCATGCACTACGAGGGCGTTCCGCGTCCCGAGGGCAAGCTCGCTGGCGACATCGACATCGTGATCTTTCGCGAGTCGCCGACCGCACGACCGAACTGGTTCTGGATGATCCCCTTCAAGGACGGACGCACGAGCGTCGGAGCGGTCGTGTCGAAGTCGTGGCTGAAGGAGCACCGCGCGAAGCTCGACGCGAGCGCCGTCGCGCTCAGCGGCGACGAGCTCACGGCGCTCTTCGACATGGCGGTGAAGGAGTCGCGCAGCGCAACGGAGCTCCTCGCCGGCGCGAAGCAGCTGTGGCCTCGCGCACAAGCGGCGGCCGATTTCAGCTACCGCGTTCGTGAGCTGGTGGGCGAGGGCTGGGTCGCGGTGGGGGACGCGGCAGGCTTCATCGATCCGCTCTTCTCGACGGGCGCGCACATCGCGATGTGCGGCGGGAAGGCAGCGGCGGACACGCTCCTCGAGCTGCTGGCGCCGGGCGGTGCCGCCGACGAGGCGCAGAAGCTGAAAGCGTGGGAGGCGATGATCAGGGCCGGCGCCGAGACGTTCATCCTCGCCGTGCAGGCTTTCTACGCAGGTCCGCTCATGGAAGCGATCTTCAGCGAGAACAAGCACCACGCCCTTCGGCGATCGATCACCTCTCTCCTTGCGGGCGATGTCTTCAACGACTCGGTGTGGCTCCGCGACACGAAGCTCCGCCTGCGCGAGATGGCCGCGCGGCCGAGCCCAATTTGACTGGCGCTCCTGGATGAGGTGACCCGAGCTGGTGGATCGCCGGGTATGCAGATGTGCGCAAACCAGTGGATCTCCGCTGAATCGTTACGAGGGTTTGTGGGCTGGTTGCCTACATTAGGCGCCTGGCGCCCATATTGCCTTACTCCAGCGAAGTAACCCGCTCTGGAGATAATCCCCATGGTCTCTCGTCCCGCGCTCGTCGGCGTCCTTGCTCTGTTCATGATCGGCGGGAGCGCGCTCGTCGCGTGCAGCGCCGAGACCGACGACAACGCGAGCGACCCCACCGACGACGAGCTCAAGAAGAGCCTCGGCGCGCTCGGCGCACCGTGCAACACGACCAAGCACTGCAAGTCGGAGCTCGTCTGCAAGGCGCACTCGAGCGGACCTCCGCCGGGCGCGATGGGGCTGCCGTTGCCTCCGGGGAGTAGCTCGAGCGGCGGGCCGCCGCCGGGCGCGATGGGCTTGCCGCTCAAGCCGCAGGACGGAACCTGCGCGAACCCGGATCCCGGGACCGAAGGCGGAATGTGCACCATCCACACCCACTGCCACGCCGGGCTCACCTGCATCTATCCCGAGCTGAAGCCGCACACCGGCAGCAGCTCCGGCGGACCGCCGCCGGGCGCGATGGGCATGCCGCTTCTTCGCTCCGGTACCTGCAAGCCCACCTCGAGCGGGCCGCCGCCGGGCGCGATGGGACTGCCGATCAACCCGAACAACTGAGGTGCCCTTGTCACGCGCCCGCGCGAAGCGTTGAATCTTCTCGTGCGCTCTCTACCGAAGCTCGCGGTCGTCGCATTCGCGGCGTTCGCGGGCTTCGCGCTTTGGCGCGCCAACCGCGCGGCTCCGATCCCGGGAGGCCCGCTCCTCGTCGACGATCCGAAGACACTGAAGGCGCTCGAGGAGCGCGGCCTCTCCTTCGAGCGCATCGTCGGAAAATCTGGCCTCGCGGTGATCACCCAGGCGATCACCGACGACATGAGCGAGCTGACGAGGGACGCACCTCCGGACAGCCCGCGGCGGCCATTTCGCCCCGCGTGGCTCACGCGAGGATCGTTCGAGCTCATCGGCCTCGTGAACCGCATCGACCGGCGCGCCTTCGACGCGCGCGGCTGCGGTGAGGTACGGCTCGTCTACCGACTCGCGCTCCGCGGCCCCCAGCGGCCCACCACGCGCTTGCCGATGACCGTGAACGTTCGCATCCCGCAGCCGAAGCCTCATGGTGCGGACTGCGGTGAGGTCGCGCGGCGCTGGCTGGGCAAGCCCGACCTCCTGAGGCTCGTCGGCGAGCTTCCACGGCCGTCGAAGGTAGAGATCAACTACCAGTCGATCCACGTTCCCGCGACCGAGCACGACATGGACGACAACGCGGAGTACATCCTCCGCGCCTTCGACTTCGAAGGAGCCTCACTCGTGCCGGGCCACCTCTTCAACACGCCGCGGACCGACCTCGATGCGGACGGGCGCGCGAAGCTTCTCGGCTGGGTCGTCGAGCACGTCGCCGAGATCGACGAGGGCACGGCTGTCGTCCCCGACGAGCTCCTCGCGACGCGCATCACGTCGGTCTCGCCGCGCGGCCTGATTCATGAGGCCAATCGACCTTTTTCTCGGCTCATCGGTGAACCGCGAGCAGCGTTTGCGCGCGTGTCGTTCGAGGGACGGTCGCGCGCGCATACGCCGGAGCTCCTCTTGCGGCGTCTCGACGAGCTCACGTGCGTCGGCTGCCATCAGACGCGCGGGGTCGCCGGCTTCCACTTGCTCGGCGAGGAGCGCGATGAGCACCAGAGGTTCAACGCGCTCGCTGTCGGACACTCGCCGCACCTCGGGGCGGATCTCGCGTGGCGCGCGGTCGATCTCGCGAACGTGGCCAAGGCCGCGCGTTCACCTTATCGCCCGTTCGCCGCCTACCCCGATGGACACTTCGGCGCCGAATGCGGCCTCACACCTGGCCTCGCCGAGTGGAGCTGTGACGCGGGCCTCGTGTGCCGCGACATCCATCACGGCCCATGGGGAGTCTGCGCGCCGAACGAAGGCCGAAGGCCGGGCGAGCCGTGCGAGGACGTCGTGGTGAAGCCCGACGCGCGCGCGCTCGGCGCGATCGTGACGTCGCGCGGTCCGGACCTCACGTGTCCGGCGCCGACGGGCGATCAGGCGACAGGCGCATTCTGCGCGCCGAACTGGCTCGGGTTCACCGGCGGCATGTGCAGTGAGAGGTGCACGTCGCTCGGCGAGGTCCAGGGAGGGAGCATCTGTGCTCCGCTCCCGGCGGCGGGCTATGAGGCCGACTGCTTTCTCGGACGCGAACCGATCGAGCAGTGCCTCGAACGGCACTTCGTGACGGCGCGAGTCGGCCGATGCGATGCGAGCACGCCGTGCCGCGACGACTACGGATGCGCGCGGGTGCCCGGCGCGCCTCCCGGGGTCGGCGCGTGCGTGCCTCCGTATTTCATCTTCCAGGCGCGGGTCGACGGACCCGCGCTCGACCGCTAAAGCGGTTCGCGAGGCTCAGGCGTCCTTCTGGTCCTTGACGCGAGCCGCCTTGCCGGAGAGGTCGCGCAAGTAGAAGAGGCGAGCGCGGCGGACGACGCCCTTCGACACGATCTCGACCTTGTCGATGCGCGGCGAGTGCGAGAGGAACTGGCGCTCGACGCCGACGTTGAAGCTCACCTTGCGCACGGTGAACGTGCTGCGAGCTCCGGCGCGGTGACGCTTCAGGACGACGCCCTGGAAGACCTGAATGCGATCCTTGTCGCCTTCGACGATCTTGTAGTGAACGCGAACGGTGTCACCGACGCGGAAGTCGGGCATTCCCGTACGAAGCTGCTCGTTCTCGATCTCGGCGATCTTCGCGTTCTGCATGGCCGTCTCTCTCTGAAGGATTCGCTGACACGAAGCTTTCCGGAAAAGCTGGGGAAAATTGCTCTCCCGGCAGGGTCAGGGGGCGCGCTTTAAAGCACGCACCTCTCCACCTGTCAACGAACGCCCACGCGAGAGTGCCCACATGCTAACTCAAGGCGCCATGTCCCTCCGCGTAGGCCAGCAAGCTCCCGACTTCGATGTGGTCTCCAGCGCCGGCAAGTCGCTCAAGCTGAGTGAGTTCCGCGGGAAGAAGAACGTCGTCCTCTACTTCTACCCGGGGGACTTCACCCCGGTCTGTACGAAGGAAACCTGCGGATTCCGGGACATGTACGCCCAGCTCGAGTCGAAGGACACCGAGGTCATCGGCGTTTCCGTCGACTCGGACGAGTCGCACAAGAAGTTCGCGGCCGAGTACAAGGTCCCGTTCGAGCTCGTCTCGGACAAGGACCGGGAGCTCGCCAAGGCCTACGAGGCGACGAGCTTTCTCGGGAAGCTCCTCGGGAAAGCCGGCCGGATCACGTACCTCATCGACAAGAAGGGTGAGATCGCGGGGATTTTCCAGGGCGAGCTCAGCGCCTCGAAGCATGTGGATGGCGTCCGCGAGGCGATGAAGAAGCTCGCCTGAATCCCCTGAGTGGGCTGCCGCCCTGAGTTGCGCAAGCCGCGGCGATCGTTGTGCAGGCACGGGACAACCGTTGCGCAGGCCTCCGGCAACCGTCGGTAAAAACCCTTTAATTTCATGCGGTACGCCCCTTGCGAAGGGGGTCCACATGACGAACAACCAGCGGTCGGCCTCGGCCCGTGGCGCATCGACGGTCGAGTTTGCGCTCCTTACCGTCGCGCTCGTGCTCGCCGGTGCCTCCAGTTTCCGAGCGCTCGGCCACAGCCTGGCGCGAGCGTCGTCAGACGGAACGAGCGCGCTCGATGGGAGCACCCGCGACGTACGTGTGGCGCGCCTCCCTTCCGCGGTCGGCCAAGGCGCTCGGCCCTGATGGCTGCACTTGACGGACGGCGAGCGAGGGGCCATTGTCCGCGCCCCTTTCCCCCGTGGAGAGGGAAGAGACTGCACGCATCGGGGTCGTTCCCCGCGGGTCCTGCGCTAGGAACCGTCACTCGTAGTGAACGCGATTCGGTCTCCGTCTCGACAGCAACAACCCTCAGTTAGCGCAGAAGAAGCCACGATCATGAACACGAGCCCCGGAATCATCGGCAAGAAGCTGGGAATGACCCAGCTCTTCAAGGACGACGGCACTGTCCAGCGCGTCACCGTCCTCGACATGAGCGAAGTCGCCGTCGTCGGCAAGCGCACCATGGCCACGGACGGCTACAACGCCCTCGTCTTCGGTCTCAAGGACGCGAAGGAGAAGCACCTCACGAAGCCCGAGCTCGGCGCGTTCAAGAAGAAGAACGTCACCCCGAAGCGCGAGCTGCGCGAGCTCCGTTGTACCGAGGAGTTCTCGGCGAAGTTCGAGCTCGGTCAGCCCTTCAAGCTCGACGAGATCTTCCAGGTCGGCCAGCGCGTCGACACGCGTGGCATCACGAACGGTCGTGGCTTCACCGGCGTCATGCGCCGCTGGAATTTCTGCGGCGCGGCCACCGACACACACGGCACGCACGAGTACCACCGTCACGGCGGCTCGATCGGTACGAACATGACGCCCGGTCGCACGCTCCCCAACGTCAAGATGCCCGGCCAGTACGGCAACGAGAAGGTCAGCATCCTCAACCTCAAGGTCGCTCGCATCGACTCCGACAAGGGCCTCCTCATGATCGAGGGCGGCATCCCGGGCTCGAAGAATGGCATCGTCCTCGTCCGTCACGCCGTGAAGACCCGCGTCCGCAAGGCCGGCCGCTGATCGAGTGGGGCTCCGGCCCCTCGCTTCGCGAGCCTTGCGCGATGCGACCTGCCCGGCGTGATTCGCCTTCGGCGAACGGCGCTTCCGCGCCGGAGCCACGCCTGACATCGAGACACGCCTGACATGAACGGGCCCCGCGCAGCGAAAGCCGCGCGGGGTTTCTTCTTTGTTTCTCCTCTCTGACGCTAGGATCGAGGGGTCCCTCGTGAGCTTCCCCGCCGACGATCACGCGCGCCCTGAAGGGCCGAGGCTGATGGTGCTGTGGCCCGGCGGCTGGGTCACGCAAGGACTCGGTGTCGGGCCGATCCTCGTCGGCCGCGCGCAGGAGTGTGACGTCCACGTCGACGAGGCGAGCGTCTCGCGCCGACACGTCGTGATTCATCCTGGAGTCGATGGCGCACCCGCGGAGGTCGAGGATCTCGGCAGCGCGAACGGCACACGCGTCGGCGGCCGGCGTCTCGCCGCGAAGGAGCGCACGGCGCTCGCGCTGGGCGATCTCGTCGAGATGGGCAGAGCCATCCTCGTCGTCGAAGTGGCTCGACCCGTCGCGCGCGCGGCCTCCATGTGGGACGCACCCACGATCCCGCACGCCGACCGCGGCGCGCAGGCTCGCGTGCGAACGCTCGAGATCCCGATGGCGCAACCGCTGGGCGCGCACGCGCAGGCCGATGCCGAGTCGGTGACGCGCCTCGTCGACCTCGTCGCCGCCAGCAACCTCAGCGTCGTGCTGCTCGGCGAGACGGGCGTCGGCAAGGAGGTTACAGCGGCACGCATCCACGCGGGCTCGCCCCGCCGAGCGGGGCCGTTCGTGAGGATCAACTGCGCGGCGCTGGCGGAGACGCTCCTCGAGAGCGAGCTCTTCGGACACGAGCGCGGCGCCTTTACCGGAGCGGTGAAGGCGAAGACGGGGCTGCTCGAGGCGGCCAACGGCGGCACCGTCCTCCTCGACGAGGTCGGGGAGATGCCGCTCACGACGCAGGCCAAGCTGCTCCGCGTGCTCGAGAGTCGCGAGATCATGCGCGTCGGCAGCGTCGAGACACGAGCGATCGACGTGCGTCTCGTCGCCGCCACGAATCGCGACTTGCCGTCCTTCGTCGCGGCGGGCGGCTTTCGCAGCGATCTCTACTTCCGCTTGAACGGGATCACCATTCGCGTGCCGCCGCTGCGCGAACGCCGCGCCGAGATCCTCCCGCTCGCGCAGCTGTTCCTCGCGCAAGCATCGCAGGGGCATCCGGCGGCGTTCACGCCCGCGGCGCTCGCGAAGCTCGAGTCTCATGCATGGCCCGGCAACGTGCGTGAGCTACGCAATGTCGTCGAGCGCGCCGTGGTCCTCGCCGGAGTCTCGCGCGTCTCGGGAGGCTCGGGCAGCGTCGACGCCGAACACCTTGCCGTCGAGACGATGATGTTCGTGCAGCCGCTGCAGGCAGTGCCGTCGCGGGCTTCACGAATGAGCGCACCGACAGAGCCGCCGCCGGCGATGTTCGCTCCCGTCGCCGCCGGCGATCTGCGCGCGGACGTCGAGGACTTCGAGCGAAAGCGCATCGAACAAGCGCTCGTCGCGGCCCAGGGAAATCAGACGCGCGCCGCGGAGCTCCTCGGTATCTCGCGGCGAACGCTCGTCAGTCGTCTCGACGCGTTCGGCATGCCGAGGCCGCGCAAGAACCGTGTGGAGTGAAGCTCAGTCTTCGCTCGACCAGCCGCGCGCGCGCTGCCAGGTCTCGTGCGAGGCGCCACGCGGCTCAGGCTGATCGCTCCACTCGATGTCGAGATCGAGGAGGCTCGGCATGCGTGCACGGCTCGCCTGCGGCTCGGGGCTCCGGACGCTTGCGGGACTGACGTGAAAAACGCACTTGAGGTTCATGGTGGCTGCACATCCAGGTGCAACGGCCGGTCCATCGTAAAAGAGTGTGAAACGTCACCTTGCCACGCAGATCTCGGCGTGACTCGAGGGGCTGAGACGCAGTCGCGACTCTCGGGTGGTTCGGCCGTGATCCGGTGCGGTTCGCGCGGGGTCCAGCGCCGATGTAAGAGGAGGAGAGCCAACGCTACGGCTCTGTTGTAAGGATGCGGTGCAGGCGGAACCGATGGCCAAGGGAAACGCAAAGAACCCGTACAAGGGCCCCGATCGATTCACGGTCGCGGCGAAGCAGCAGGGCTATCCGGCGCGCAGCGTCTTCAAGCTCGAGGAGATCGACCGCCGGATCCGCCTGCTCAAGCCAGGCATGCATGTCCTCGATCTCGGCGCCGCGCCGGGCAGCTGGATGCTCTACACCGGCCAGAAGATCGGACGAAACGGCAAGCTCCTCGGTGTCGATCTCACCGCCGTCGAGATTCCGTTGCCTGAGAACACAACGTTCCTCCAGGGCGATGCGCTGTCGCTCGAGAACGACACGCTCGCGATGTACGCGCCGTACGATCTCGTGCTGAGCGACATGGCGCCCAACACGACAGGCAACCGCATCGGCGATCAGACGCGCAGCTTCGAGCTCTTCATGCGCGCGCTCGCCGTGGCCGAGAAGCTCTTGAAGCCAGGCGGCGGCTTCGTCGGGAAGATCTTCATGGGCGAGGACTTCGCGCTCGCGAAGAAGGGCGTGAAGCGCGTCTTCGAGGAGGAGCGTGCGCTCCGGCCCGAGGGCGTACGCACGAACAGCTTCGAGCTGTTCCTCGTCGGCCTCGGCAAGAAGACGGTCATTCAACCGTTGGCTTGAGCGTCTTCGCGACGCGGAAGCCGACGCCAGCCGCACGCACGAGCGCCAGGAGCGGCGTGCGCGTCGCCGCGCGGCACCACTTGTAGTCGCCGACGAGATTGCCCCCTCGCGCGCGCCGCCGTGCGGAAGCGTCCCAGGGCAGATCGGCGGGGGGCTCCGGCGACTCGGCGAGCTCGTCGGCTGCCGCGACACCGTGCTCGTCCGCACACCACTCGCGCACGGCACCCGCCATGCTCCTCACTCCGTACGGTGACTCGTCGAACGCGAAGCCGCCGAGCGGCTCCGGCTGCGCGAAGTAAGGACGCGAGTCTTTCATGTGACAGAACGTCGGGTCGAAGCGATCGCCCCAAGGATAGAAGCGGCCGTCGGCGCCGCGCGCGGCTTTCTCCCACTCCACCTCGGTCGGGAGGCGGAGCGCCACGCCGTCGCGCACGGCCCTCCAGCGGCAGTATGCGCGCGCGTCGTACCAGTTGACGAACATCACCGGCACATCCCAGAAGTGCCCGTCGCTCTCGGGAAAGCGCGTGCTGGCGCCCCCCTCGATCAGATGCGGCGCAGGCCTCCAGCCTTCCTCGCTCCGGATGCAGAGCAGACCCTCGCCGCCGCGGATCTCGTGAGGGGCACGCCGCTTCGCCTCCGCCGGGTCGCGCAGCTCGACGTCGTCGAGAAACGTGCAGTATTCACGGAACGAGACGGGATTCCTCGCGATCGCAAAGTCTTCGACGAGTACCTCCTGCGCGGCGAGGCTGTCGTAGGCCTCCGCGTCGCCACCGAGGAGGACGGTGCTCCGCGGCACGAAGACGAAGTCCTCGCCGATGTCATCACGCGCGCGCATCGTGACCGACGCCGTGTGATGAGTGCCGCGGCGAAGCATGAGCGGGTGCCGAACGTCGCCGAAGCCAGGATGAGTCATCTCGAGGAGCCAGGACCCGGCGCCGAGACGCGCGCTCGAGGGCGTCGGTCCGAGGTCGATCGGCTCACCGAGCACCAACACACGCTGGTTCGGCGCGTACGGCCGCGCGATGACGCGAGCGCCAGGCGGCTTCGACTCGATGACCAACGTGGCCTGCGCCGTGAGCACCGCAGCGTACCGCCCGTCGTCATGCTCGACGAGCAGCGCCTCGTAGTGGACGCGCGCCGCGGTCCGGCGCTCGCGCTCCGCCTTCGTGGCTTGATCGAAGTAGAGATCCGCCAGACCCCGGTGCGCCTCCTCGCACGCCGAGTCGTAGCCGAGCGCCTTCGTGTAGAGCTCGATGGCGCGCGCGAGCTCGGTCGCCTCGTCATGCTCGGCTTGCTCCGCCTCCTCTTCGAGCGCCCACGCCGCGCGCTTCGCCTCCGGAGGGTCCCACGGCTTCACCCGGCGAAGCAGCTCGCGCGCGGCCTCCGCGCGGCCTCGCTGGACCGCGTCGAGCTCGCGCGAACGGCGGACCGGGACCTGCGCCAGCGCGCACAGTCGGCGCGCCTCGAGGGATCGCATGTCGCGTTCCTTCGCGCCCTCGAGGAAGTCCTCGAAGCTCCGCGCGACGGCCTCGGCGCTCTGCGGCCTGTCCGCGGGATCCTTCGCGAGCAAGGCGACGCACAGCGCGTCGAGGACGAGCGGACACGTGCCGGCGATCGCGAGCGGGCGCTCGGGCGCGTGCAGGTCCGTCGCTTCGAGCGTCTCGCCCGTCGTCTGCCGCCGGAACGGCGCCTCGCCGGTGAGGATCTCGTAGAGCATGACGCCAACCGCGAAGAGATCGGCGCGATGATCGACGGACGGCCAGTCACCGCGGAGGACCTCGGGGGCGATGTAGCCCGGCGTGCCGATGATCCCGGTTTCACCGAGCGAGGTCCCTGTCGGGTGGCTTCTGGAGAGCGTGCTCGCCTCGCCGATCCGCGCGATCCCGAAGTCCGCGAGATAGACCTCGCCGAACTCTCCGAGGAGCACGTTCGACGGCTTGATGTCGCGGTGGATGACCCCGCGTGCATGCGCGTAGGCGAGGGCGCGCGAGACCTGCACGAGCACCGAGACGAGGCGGCCGGTCGACCACGCGCCGCGTTCCGGCCCGGAGAGGACGTCGCGCAGCGAACGCCGGCCGACGGCGCGCATCGTGTAGTACGGCGTGCCGTCCGTGCCGCGGCCCACGTCGTACACGGGGATGATCGCCGGGTGCTCGAGCTGGGCCGTGACGCTCGACTCCGCGAGGAAGCTCGCCGTCAGAGAGTCGTCGATCGTCGCACCCAGCGTCCCGAGTGTCACGGTGCCCATGCGCGGCCGCTTCATGGCGACGACGCGGTGGGTCTCACGATCGAGGACGGCGAGCACGACGCCGACGCCGCCGCTCCCAAGCTCGCCGCGCACCTCGTAGCGCGCGCTCGGCGAGTCCGGCAACGGGGTGGCGGCAGCGGGGTGGGAGTGCGCGTCGGCGGAATAGGTCGCGGTGTGCTCCTCGTCTTTGCGCGGCGCCCCGGTCACTCTCGTCGGCGCATCCCCCATCGACTGAAGAACGTACACCGAGAGATGCGCAAGTGCCCTCGTTCCGGTAGGCTCCACCCGGTGATGGTCGCGGCATTTCAGGGGCTGCTCGCCGGCCGCTTCGTGATCGAGCGCGAGGTCGGGCGCGGCGGTGTAGGCATCGTGTACCGCGCGACCGACGAGGTTTCGAAGGCGCCTGTTGCGCTCAAGGTCATCGCCATCCCCGGCGTCGATGCCGGTGAGGAGGCCCGCTTCGGACGCGAAGGCCGCGTGCTCGCGGGCCTCAGCCATCCCGGCATCGTGCGCGTGGTCGCGTTCGGGCAGCTCGACGAGGGGCATCCCTACGTCGCGATGGAGTGGCTCGACGGAGAGGACATCGCCCAGAGGCAGAAGCGCGCACCGCTCACTCTCGGTCAGGCCGTCGAGGTCGGCGCGCACGTCGCCGACGCGCTCGCGTACGCGCACAGCGTCGGCATCGTGCACCGTGACATCAAGCCTTCGAATGTGATCCTCGTCGGTAGCAAGGCCGGGCACGACTGGCCGATCGAGTCGAAGCTCGTCGACTTCGGTGTCGCCTCCGCCGAGGACGCGCGGCTCACGCGCACCGGCGCGATCATCGGGACGCCTGCGTACATGGCGCCGGAGCAGGCTCGTGGAGATGCCGAGGTCGACGCGCGCGCCGACATCTACGGGCTCGGCGCCACACTCTTCGAGATGATCGCAGGAAGGCCGCCGCACATCGGGCCCACGCCCGTCGCGATCCTCGCGCGGCTGGTGACGACGCCTGCGCCGCGCCTGAGCGAGATCTTTCCCGAGGTTCCCATCTCGCTCGACGACCTCCTCGCGAACATGCTCGCGACCCACCCCGAGGAGCGTCCGAGCGGCGCCGGCGAAGTCGCGAGGCGCCTCAGGGAGATCGCGATCGAGCTCGAGCACGCCCCGATGACGACGCGCATGGTGTCTCCCGACAGCGGCGCCAACCCGCAGAGCATGGGCTCGATGATCCTCCAGTCTGCCCGGCCCGGAGGATCGCGCCTCGTGACGTCGATCCTCGCGACCGCCGTGCCGAAGGGACCGACGCGCGGTCGGCTCATCGCACACCTGCGTGCGCGCGGCGCGGAGGCCACGGAGCTCGGCGGTGACGCCATCGTCGCCCACCTCGGAGTCCAGAAGGCGCTCGGCGACGAGGCGGCTCGCGCGCTCGACCTCGGCCTTCGCCTCGCTGCCGCCGGCTGTCGCGTCGGCGTCGCGACCGGGCGAACGCGCATCGATCGCACGCGCCCCACCGGCGAGGTCGTCGACCGCGCCGCTGCGCTCTCACGCGACGCGCAGAAGGGGCAGGTCTTCGCCGACACCACGACCAGCGAGCTCGCTCGCGGTCGCTACGAGATGGTCGTCCGCAGTGACGGCACCTCGGTCGTCGGAGCGAAGAACACCGCGAAGAAGGAGGGCATCGCCGGCGGCTCGCCCTTCGTGGGTCGCGAGGCGGACCTCTCGCAGGTCGTCAGCGCCTACGAGCGGTGCCAGGAGGACGAGACTCCCATCATCGTCACGATCAGCGGTGCGCCGGGCATCGGCAAGACGCGCCTGCGTCGCGAGGCCGTGTCTCGGATCGCGTCGCATCCGTCGTCGCCGCGCGTCGCGCTCGTGCGCGCCGAGTCGTTCGCGAAGAGCCACGCGCTCGGCATCATGGCCGACGTCGCGCGCGGTATGGCCGGCGTCGCGAAGGGCGCGGGTCTCGAGGACGCGATGTCTGCCACCGATGCGCTCCTCTCCAAGATCGAGGTCGTCGGTCCGAGCACGCGCGAGCTCGTCGCGCGCCTCGTCGCGAACGAGCCGCTGCCCGAGAGCGTCGACGCCCGCGCCGCTCGGGACGCGCTCTGGATCGCGCTCACCGACATGGCCGTCCGGATCTCGAAGGAGGCGCCGCTCGTCGTCGCCGTCGAGGACGCGCAGTGGGCGGACCTCGAGAGCCTTGCGTGGCTGGACCACCTCCTCAGCCGCGCCGTGGGGCATTCCGTTTTCGTGCTGGCCACCGCGAGGCCCACCCTCTGGCGCGACGATCCGGCACGTTTTTCCGGTCGTGATCACGTGCGCATCGAGCTGCGGCCGCTCGCGCGGCGCACCGTTCGCGCGATCGCCAAGGCCATCCTCGGCGAGAAGGCAGAGAGCGCCGAAGGCGAGCTGCTCGTCGAGTCGATCGCGACGCAAGCAGGCGGCTCGCCGCTGTTCGCCGAGGAGCTGGCACGTCTGGCTCACCAGGGGCGCGATGCCGCGAGCGCACCGACGATCGAGGCCGCCATCCAGGTCTCGCTCGACGCGCTCGACGAGGACGTTCGCGAGGCGTCGACCAAGCTCAGCGTGTTCGGCATGCAGGTGTGGGACTCGGGCCTCACTGCGCTCGGTGTTCGGAGCGCCGCGGAGGTGATGCGCGCGCTCACTGCCGCCGAGGTGATCGTCGAGCAGGCGAGCTCCCGCTTCAAGGACACGCGCGAGTGGGCGTTCAAGCACGCACTCACGCGAGAGGTCGCCTACGCGTCGCTCGGTGACGACGCGCTCAAGGAGCTGCATGCGCGCGCCGGCCAGTGGCTCGCTCGGATGAACGAGGACGACGCGATCGTCGCGCGCCACCTCGAGCTCGGCGGCGAGCCGGTGCAGGCCGCGACGTACCTCGAGAAGGCTGCGCGCCGCGCGCTCGCCGCGAACGCTCTCGGTGAGGCGGTGCGCCTCGCCGAGAAGTCCCTCGCCTTTGCCGAGGACAAGCCCACGCAGTTCGCGCGCGCGATGATCCTCGACGAGGCCTGGAATCGCCTCGACGCACGCGCCGGCGAGCGCGACACCGCTGTGCGTGCGATGCAGGACTCGATTCACGATGAGGCCTCCGAGGTCCGCGCGCTCGGAGCACGCGTCCGCTACGAAGACGCGTCCGGCGGCGGCCCGGACACGAGCGCCGGTCTCGAGGACGTCATCCGTCGCGCGAAGGTGGCAGGTCTGTTCGACGAGGAGGCGCGCAGCGCAGCAGCGCTCGCCTCGCGTCTCGCGTTCGCCGGCGAGCTCGACAAGGCCGCCGACGTCGCCGATTCGCTCCTCGAGCTCTCGCGCGCACACGGCATTCCCGGCGCGGCGGTCGACGCATGGCAGACACTCGCCGTCGTTCGTCAGGCACGCGGAGACGTCGGCGCGGCGCTCGAAGCCCGCAGGAGCGCCGCGCGCGCCCCGGCTGCCGCCGGTCTGAAGACCCGCGAGGCGACGCTCACCATCAACGTGGGCTTTGCCCTCACGACGATGGGGGCCAAGGAAGAGGCGCGCGTCGCGATCGAAGGCGGCATCGCGCTCGCGCAGGCGGTCGGCTCCCCCGGCACCGTGCGTCACGGCCAGATGATCCTCCTCTGCTGGGTGGCGACGTTCGGCCCCGAGCCGTCCCTCGATGCGCTCCTCGCGGATCCTCGTGCGATCGCCGACAACGCCGTCTCCGGCGCGTGGGTGCCGCACGATCGCGCGACGCTCGGCGTTCTCTACTATCGCGGTGCCGAGCTCTTGCGGAACGACGCGAAGGTCGGGGCTGGGCCCGGACCGCGTCAGGGCGCGGATGCAGCGCTGCGCGGCTCTACTCCCGCCGAGCAAGCGCGCACGCTCCTCAAGACGGCAGCGGGTGGATACCGCGCCACGAAGATGCTCGATCTCGTTCCCGTGGCTCTCGGGCTCTGCGCGGAAGCCGAGCGTCGTTGCGGTGCGCCCGAGCGGGCCATCGAGATCGCCACCGAAGCCGCGGGCCTCCTCGAGCACGGTTCGCCGAGCCTCCTCAACGAAGCGCCGATCTACCTCGCGCTCCACGATGCATGCGTCGACCTCGGTCGACTCGAGGATGCGAAGGACGCGATCGCGCGCGGGCTCCCGTGCCTCGTCACGCGCGTGCACGGCCTCTCCGGCACGCCCTACGCGAAGGAGTTCCTGCGCCACCTCGCGCCGAACGCCGGGCTCATTGCCGCCGCCGAGACGTACGGCCTCCTCCCCGCCGAGCTCGCCGCCATACTCGCTGGTGAGTGAGCGAGGCCCCGGGGGTGAGCCTACATTCGCCTACGTTTCTTCCCGTGGATCATTGAATCACCGCCTGCGTAGCGCAGGCTGATCGCGGTTCGAGGAAGTCTCCGCGGTTTCGCGCTTCACCTCCTACATGGTGGGTCGAAAGCGTGCCTTGGAGCCATGAATTCCGTTCCGGTTGCGCGTGGTCAGTGCGGATTCCTCCTGGCCCGTCGATTGCGACAGGAGCCCCGAGAGCCGCGGTTCCTTTGGAGAGGGGAGCACGCAGCCTCAGGAGATAGGAATGAAGAAGCTCGCGTTCTTTGCGCTCGCCACGGTGGCCGCCGGCTGCAGCGCCGACCCGCGGTCGTCGGGCGAGTCGTCCGCGCCCGCTGTCGGCGACCCTGGCGTGACGGCTGCGCAGGTGCGCGCGTTCGACAAGCTCCAGCTCGACACTGGCCTCGGCTGGACCTGGATGCAGCACGAAGACCACCGGACCCCCGCGCACCTCTCCACCGCGCGCGCTGGTAAGGCCCTCCTGGCTCCCGGGAAATCGCCGCAGCAGGCGACCGTCGAGTTCGTCGACCAGTACCGCGACCTCTTCAAGATGAAGGACGCCGCGGCCGAGCTGAGTCTCACGAAGTCCGAGGTCGACCACCTCTCGATGACGCACGTGCGTCTTCAGCAGGTCGTGCACGGCGTCCCCGTCGCGGGCGCGGAGCTCGCCGCACACTTCGACGAGAAGGGGCGCCTCGCGTCGATCGACGCGAACTACATTGCGGGCATCCACGACCTCGACCTCGAGCCGAAGATCTCCGCGAAGCTCGCCCACGACGTCGTCCTTGCCGACATCCTCACGACGACGAAGAGCGTCGACGAGAGCAAGCTCACGTCGGCGGAAGGCAAGCTCGTCGTCTTCGCACGCACCGGCCGGCCCGCGGCGCTCGCGTTCGAGTACACGGTCCGCGCCGTCTACGGCGACGAGCCCGCGGTCTGGATCACCAAGGTCGACGCGAAGACCGGCGAGATCCTCGACCGCTACAACAACCTCCAGACGATCGAGGCCACGGGCTCCGGTGTCCTCGGAGACTCGAAGAAGTTCCAGGTCGCGCAGTCGGGCGGCCAGTTCTCGATGACCGACACGTCGCGCGGCGTGACCATCACCACCTACGATGCGGGCGGACAGCAGATCGGACCGTCCGACGGCGCGACCGAGGTCACGTCGACCTCGCTCACCAGCTGGGACACGGGCATCGGGCGCGGAGCCGCCGTCGACGCTCACACCTACGCGGGCGTGGTGTTCGACTATTACAAGAAGGTGCACGCTCGGAGCGCCATCGACGGCGCGGGCGGCGCGATGCTCTCGACCGCCCACTTCGGCCAGGCGTACGAAAACGCGTTCTGGGACAGCAAGGGAATGAGCTACGGCGACGGCGCGAGCCTCTTCAAGCCGCTGTCGGCCGGGCTCGACGTCGTCGCTCACGAGTTCACGCACGGCGTGACCGAGGCCACGTCGGCGCTCGTCTACCAGGGGCAGTCCGGCGCGCTCAACGAGTCGGTGAGCGACATCTTCGGCGTCTTCATCGAGCACTCCTTCAAGCCCGACGACACGAAGAACTGGCTCATGGGCGAGAGCATCGCCAAGACGAGCGCCGGCCTCCGCGACTTCAAGGCCCCGGCCAACGGCCAGCAGCCGGCCAACATGACGTCGTACGTGAACACGCAGCAGGACAACGGCGGTGTGCACATCAACAGCGGCATCCCGAACAACGCCGCCTTCCTCATGACGATGGGCGGCACGAACCCGACGTCGGGGACCGCCGTGAAGTTCGGCATCGGCTGGGAGAAGAGCGAGAAGATCTGGTACCGCGCCAACACGAAGTACTTCCTCTCGACGACGAACTTCGCGCAGGCCGCCCAGGGCGTCATGCAGGCCGCGAAGGATCTCGCGCTCACCGAGAACGAGCTCAACATCGTCGACTGCGCGTGGAAGGCCACCGGCGTGGTGCAGGGCGCGTGCTCCACGATCGTGGATCCGAAGGCGACTCCAGTTCCGACCGCGCCCGGGACCGGCACCGGGACCGGCACCGGCACCGGCACCGGCACGGGCACTGACCCGGGCACGACGACGGACACGACCGGTGACGAGCCGACGACCTCGACTGGAACGAGCACGGCGCCCAAGAAGAAGCGCTCGACGCTCACCGCCGTGGAGTCGTCGGGCTGCAACGCGTCCTCGGGCTCCACGGACTTCGGCCCGCTCACGGGTCTGCTCGCCGCGGTGTTCGGTCTGGCTGCGAGCCGCCGCCGCAAGCGCGTGTGAGGTCGGCAGCATCGGAGTGCTAAGGTGGGCGCCATGGCGGAGCCCTCGTCCGACTCGAACCCTGGCGTCACCGTCACCATTGCCGTGTCGACGTCGGATGACGAGGCGCGCGTCGAGTCCTGTCTTCGCAGCGCTCTGGCCCAGGACTACCCGAACGAGCTCGTCGAGATCCTCGTCGCAGATGCGATGAGCATGGATGCGACGCGCGAGATCATCCTGCGTGTCGCCAGCGCCGACTCCCGCGTGCGCATGATCGACAACCCGAAGCGGACACGCGCGGCCGCGCTCAACGCGATCGTGCGTGCAGCACGCGGCGAGATCGTCGTTCCAATGGACCCCGCTGGCGACTACGGCCGGACGCACGTGACCAAGTGCGTGCAGGCGTTGATGAGCTCCCGCGCCGAAGAGCTCGCGATCGTTCCACGCGTCATGGGTCGCACGCTCGTCGAGCGCGCCTTGTCGGCCGTCCAGAAGACGAAGCTCGCCTTCACGGCGAGCGCGGAGATCGCGCGCGACCCGGAGGCCGGCCCGGCGCTGCTCGGGGCCGTCCGGCGTCGCGTGTTCGAGCGGATCGGCATGTTCGACCCGAGCACGCGAGTCGACGAGGACGACGAGCTCTCGCACCGGATCACGCAGTCGGGCGGAACCGTGACGGTCCGTCGGGACATCGTCGTACACAAGGCCGAGGCCTCGTCGTTCAAGGAGCTCTTTCGTCGTCAGTACCAGCTCGGGCGTAGCAGAGCTCGGCGCACGGTGAAGGAGCGCAGGCTCGCGTCGGTGCGTACCTTGGGCCCGCTCGCGATCGTCGCTTGCGGCGGGGCGCTCGTCGCCACGTCGAGCATCCAGCCGATCACGCCGTTCGCCCTCGCCGCCTACGCGCTCATGACGGGAGCAGCGGCGGTGCGCGTCGCGCGCGGCGAGGGGATCGCAACGATCCCGATCGCGTGGGCCGCCTTTCCCGTCATGCACGCCGCGCACGGCGCAGGTTTCGGTGCGGGGCTGGTGCGCGCGCTCGTCCGCCCGGACTGGCAGCCTACGGCGCGCCTCGACGACCCCGAACCCGCCTGAAATTGGGTATTACGCGCGCCCGTACCGGCCCTCGGAACTTTTCCAGTCGCGTGTAGTCAGCCTGGGCATGTGGCCGGCCAGCGAGCGGACGATCGTCATCCCTTACGCGTCGATCGAGGCCGTGACGCCGGCGTGCGCCGCGGTCGAGGCTGGGCCCGTCTTGCTCGAGGCCACGCTGCTCTGGGGCCGCGAAACGCTCGGCATTCGCTACCTCGCGACGCGCTCCGTGATCCGCGTCGGCGATCTCGGTATGGACGTGCTCGGCTGCGCCGATCTCGAGCTCGGCAGCGTCGACGAGACGGGGACCTTCCGACTCCGGCTGCCGAACGGCGCGGTCGTGCCCGAGGGGTGTCGCATGACGGTGCGGATGGGGCGCACGCTGCTCCGGCTCGCGCTCGTCGCGGACGACGCGGTGAAGCTTCCTCGCGCGCTCCCGAGCACGCGCACCGCGCTCGGGATCCTCGCCGCCGCCGCGCTGCATCTGACCGTGCTCGGACTCATGTCCCACGCGCGCGTCGACGAGGGCGCGTCGGAGCAAGCCGCGCGCGAGACGATGCAGCGGATGGTGGCATCGGCCGACGACCGAGCCTCGCGCGAGCTCGCGGCCGCGCTGGAGAAGAGCCGCATCGAGCCCGGAATGTCTGCGCCCACGCCCGACAAGGAGCAAGCCGCAGCGGGAAATCCGTCGAAGGTCACCGAGCCCGCGGCACGGCTGCGAATCACGAAGGGGGAGACGCGCCGCGCCGACAAACCAGGTCGCGAGGAGGTGTCGACGTTCGGCATTCTTTCACTCCTCGCGGGCGACGAGTCCGGTGGGCACGCTGGGAGCTCCGCGTTCGCGGCGGAGAGCGGCCCTTCCGCGATGGGCAACATCTTCGGTTCCACGATCGATGACGCCGCCGGGATGGGGGGTCTCGGGCTGACCGGCCCCGGACAGGGCGCCGGAGGCTTCGGCGCAGGCGTGAAGCTCGGATCGATCGGTACCGTCGGACGCGCGAGCGGCCTGGGCGACGCGAAGGGCTTCGGCGCGGGCGCGATGGCGACGAGGCGCGAGCACGTGGCCGGAACGTACTCGCTGGTGTGGGGCGGCGATGGAGGAACCCAGGTCAACGGTCGGCTTCCTCCCGAGGCCGTGCAGCGCGTCGTGAGGCAGAGCTTCGGACGCATGCGTGCGTGCTACGAGGCCGGGCTCAAGAACAACCCCGATCTCGAGGGCCGGGTCGCGGTCAAATTCGTGATCGACCGCGAGGGGCAGGTCGCGCTCGCGTCACCGTGGAGCGATACGACCATCGCCGACGTCAAGCTCGCGCAATGCGTGACGAGGGCCTACCAGGCGATGACGTTCCCGAAGCCCGAAGGCGGCATCGTCACGGTCGTCTACCCGATCGTGTTCACGCGTACATCGCCTTGAAGGCGGCAAGCGTGCGCCGGAGGCCCTCGCGGACGTCGACCTTGGGCTCGTAGCCGATCAGCGCGCGTGCCGCATCGATCGACGCGAGCGAATCGCGAACGTCACCGGCGCGTCCGGGCTTGTACTCGGCCTCGAGCTTGGTGCCTGACTCCTCGCCGATGATCGAGAGGAGCTTGTTCAGCGAGATGCGCTCGCCGCAGGCGATGTTGACGACCTCGCCCGAGAGCTTGTTCGAGGTCGACGCGCCGAGGAGGTTGGCGTTGACCGTGTTCTCGATGAAGCAAAAATCGCGCGTCTGCTCGCCGTCGCCGTACACGACGGGGCGCGTGCGCTTCAACGCAGCCGTGATGAAGTTCGGAATCACGGCGGCGTACTGGCTCGTCGGATCCTGGCGCGGACCGAACACGTTGAAGTAGCGGAGGCTGAGCGTCTCGAGGCCATGGAGCCTGGCGAAGACGCGCATGAGGTGCTCGGCGCTCAGCTTCGCGACGGCGTAGGGGGAGAGGGGCGCGGGCGACATCGTCTCGATCTTCGGGAGGACGGGCGTGTCGCCGTACGCGGAGGAGCTCGCGGCGAAGATCACGCGCCGGACCTTCGTGTGGCGCGCCGCCTCGAGCACGGAGGTCGTGCCCATCACCGTCGACTGCAGCGACTCCATCGGGTTCTCGACCGAGCGCGCGACCGACGGAATGGCAGCCTCGTGGAACACGACCTCGACCCCGGCCATGGCCTTGGCCACCAGCGCGGAGTCGACGACCGAGCCCTCGACGAGCTCGATGTTCCCCTTCAGGCCCTCGAGGTTGCTCCGCCTTCCGGTGGAGAAATCATCGAGGATTCGCACGCGCTCGCCCTTCGCGAGGAGCGCTTCGGCGATCGAGGAACCGATGAAGCCAGCGCCGCCGGTAACGAGATAAGTCGCCATGGCTCTGTATACACCTCCGCCGCAACGACGGAAACTTGGCCCGACGGCGCCGGCTCGGCGATTTTCGCGATCATGATGCGGAAGCACCCGGGACGCGCGGCAGGCGGCAGCAAGGCCTCGAGGACCGACACGGCCGCTCCTTGCGTGGTTTGCGGCATGTCGGATGCGCGCGGCTTGATCGAGGTCGAGCTCGCCAGCGAGCCGTGTGTCGCTCTCTGCGGCACGCACGAGCTGATGCATCGTCGCTCGGGCTGGAAGGCCGCGACGGTCGCAGAGCTGCGGATGGCGTTCGGCAACCGGCGCAGCACCGAACGCCGCGGCGGCCCCGGCGAGATCGACGAGCTCGCCGAGAAGCTGACCGCCGCGTTCACGCGCGACCGCCGCTCGACGTCTCGCCGCGCTTCGTGACGCTCAGCGTCTCGCGATCACGACCACGGAGTAGGCGATCGCTGGCCGCGCTCCCGCGTTGACGTAGGAGTGGCGCTGGTCGCCGCGGAACGCCACCACGTCTCCCGTCGCGAGCCGGTACTCCTCGCCCGACGCGACGAGCACGAGCTCGCCAGCTTCGCACGCGAGGTACTCGCGCGTGCCGGGCGTGTGCGGTACGCCCGTCATCTTCGCGTAGGGCGCCAGCTCGAGCCGGTCGATTTCCATGCCCGGAATGGGGTCGGGCAACAGCTTGCGGATCGAGACTGCACCGCGGAGCTTCGTCGGGAGAGAGGCCTTCGCGTAG
>JANXVA010000051.1 GCA_025351875.1 Myxococcales bacterium
AGGTGACTGTCGATGATGGCGGCGCCGAACTCGCGGAAGATCTCGTCGGCGTTGTCGTAGCCGCGGATGTGACCGTCGCACTCGGGACGGAGCGCGATGATGCCCGCGGCGTAGCGGCGCGAGAGCGGGCGGCTCGGCTTGCCGTGCACGACGGCCATGGCCCACTCGCGGTAGATGTCGATCTCATTCCCGTTCGCATAGAGATCCCAGGCGCGGACGCCCGGCGGACGGCAGCCGATCTCGCTGAATTTCAGGCCTTTCGGCCCGAAGAACCACTCCATGTGCGTCGCCGAGGTGCCGATGCCGAGGGTCTCGATGACCTTCTGGCCCATCGCCTTCACCTCGTCGTAGGCGCCCACGGCGTCGATGCGGTTCGTCGCGATGAACTGCGGCGAGATCCAGCGCGTGCGCATGGCCTCGAGCACGTTCGGGTAGTAGTGCGAGACGAAGTCGTGGACGACTTTGCCCTCGATGCTGATGGTGTCGTAAAAACCCTCGTGGCCCTCGATGAACTCCTCGACGGCGACCGAGCGTCCCTTCTCTACTCCGCACGTGACGAGCGCGTCGTTGAGCTGGCCTGCGTCGTCGCAGCGGTAGGTTCCCGAGGCGCCCGCGGCGTCACGCGGCTTCACGACGAGCGGGAAGCCGACGCGTGATGCGAAATCCTTGATCTCGGCCAGGTCGGAGCTGCCGATCGACTGCGCGCAGGGGACGCCCGCCTTGCGGAGGGCCTCCTTCATCGCGGGCTTGTCGCGGCAGAGGAACGTCGCCTCCACGCTCACGCCGGGGATCCCGCACGTCTTGCGGACGCGCGCGGCGGCCATGACGTGGGCCTCGACCACCGCCTCGAGGCGCTGGGGATTCGACCTCCCCTGCAGCCACTTCACGGTCTTCGTGAGCTGGGCTTCGTCGGTCACGTTACCGATCTGCTCGTAGTGGGACAGCCAGTGGCGGAGCTCGTCGTCGAGCGTGGACTTGTCCCGCTCGCCGATACCGATGACCCGCGCTCCGACCGAGGCGAGGGCGCGAACGAATTCGCGCTGGTTCGCCGGAAAACAAGGCTCGACGAAGATTACGTCCACGTTGGGGCGCGCAAGCTAGCAGCCTCCGGCCCACGGTTCCATCGAACTGCTGTATAGGGTCCCACCGTGAACGTTCTCTTCGTCGCCTCCGAGGTGGCGCCGTTCGCCAAGACCGGGGGACTCGGCGACGTCGCGGCAGCACTGCCAAGGGCTCTTGCTGCCCAAAAACGCGGCCATGACGTGCGAATCGTCATGCCGATGTACGGCCGTATCAAGGGGGCCGACGGGGCCGAGCTGGTCATCCGGGAGATCAGCCTCGAGCTCGGGGGCAACCGGGTCATCGTCTCCGTCTATGCCGTCGAGCTGCCGGGCACCGAGGTGCCCGTGTACCTCGTTCATTGCCCCGGCCTCTACGGGCGGCAGGGGATCTACACGCAGGATCACGACGAGCACCTCCGGTTCGCGGTGCTCTCCTGGGCGGCCCTCCACATCTGCCAGCGCCTCGGCTTCCGGCCCGACATCGTGCACGCGAACGACTGGCAGACGGCGCTCCTCCCCATCCTCCTCCGGACCGCGTTCGCGTGGGATCGCCTGTTTTCGCAGACGCGGACGGTGCTGACGATCCACAACATCGGCCACCAGGGCTCGTTCGACGCGAAGGTGCTGTCGGACATCGGGCTCGCGGCGTCGGCGCAGCACTTCCACCAGGATCAGCTGAGGGAGGGCCGGATCAACTTCATGCTCTCCGGCCTCCTCTACGCGAACGCACTCACGACGGTGAGCCCGACCTACGCGAGGGAGATCCAGCGCCCCGAGCATGGAGTCGGGCTCGACGCGTTCCTGCGCGAGCGCTCGAGCGTGCTGTTCGGCATCCTGAACGGGATCGACGAGGACGAGTGGAACCCCCAGCTCGACGACAAGATCCCTCACCGCTACTCCTCGGACGACCTTGGCGGCAAGGAGCTGAACAAGAAGGCGCTCCTCGCGAGCGCGGGGCTTCCTTATGTGCCCGAGGTGCCGGTCATCGGGATCGTGTCGCGCCTCGCGTGGCAGAAGGGGTTCGACCTCTGCTTCGACGTGCTCCCGGCGATGCTCCGGCATCGCGCCGTGCAGCTCGTCGTCCTCGGGACCGGCGAGCCCAAGTACGAGCAGCTCTTCGCGGCGCTCGCGCGGAGGTTCCCGCGACAGGTCGCGTACATCAGCAAATTCTCCGAGCCGGTCGCGCACCTCATCGAGGCGGGCTCCGACATGTTCCTGATGCCGTCGCGCTACGAGCCGTGCGGCCTGAACCAGATGTACTCGCTGCGCTACGGCACCGTGCCGATCGTGCATCGCACGGGCGGGCTCGCAGACACCGTGTGGCACTTCGATCGCTCGACGGGGCGCGGCAACGGCTTCGTCTTCGAGCACTTCGACGAAGGCGGGCTCCGGTTCGCGCTAGGCGCGGCGCTCAAGGTCTGGGGCACCGGCGCCGGCGCGGACCGCGCGACGTGGCGGAAGCTCCAGATGAATGGAATGCAGTCGCACTTCAGCTGGGACGAGCGCGTCGCCGCGTACGAGATGGTGTACCGGATGGTGGCCCCCGGCCGCTGACCTTCACGGGTCGCTCCTCGTGCAGACGCGGTGACAGGTCGGAGTCTTCCGCGGCACCATGCGTTCTCTTCCTCTTGGGGGCAGCCCGAGGCGAAGAGCAGAACGCGTCGCTCCTCGCCGGGAAGCGGAACATGAACGGGGTAGAGAGGTGCGACCGCAGCCATGGCTCTCGAGAGTCGCACGCGCATCGGCTAGCGCCGCGCCGACGGCCCGGCCGCAATGCTACGATCACCGGGTGAAGACGACCTCCGCGTTCACGGCGCTCGTCCTCCTCACCGCGACCGCCGCGATCCTGTCGACCGCGTGCTCGAGCGACTCGTCGTCGTCGCCCGACAAGTCGCCGACTCCCATCGGCCCTACCGCATGCGCCGCCGACGAGCGCGCCGCCGCCGACGGCACCTGCGAGCTCCTCGTCGCCGACGCATCCTCGTGTGGCCCGGGTACACGACCCGCGATCGGCGTCGCGGACTGCGTGCCCGTCGGAACCACGTCATGTGCACCAGGCTTCGCGCGCGATACGAGCGGGTGGGGTTGCGCGCCCATCCTTCCCCCCTCCGCGTGCACCGGCGCGACGCGACCCAAGCTCGGGGAGATCGCGTGTGCCCCCGTCGGCGACTGCTCCGCCGCGTTCCCTCCCGCAGGCGCGATCCTCGTCGACCCGACGCTCGCCCCCGCCGCCGTCGACGCGACCCACGTCTTGACCGTCGCGGACGCCCTCGCCATCGCGCCGAGCGGCGCCACCATCGCGCTCGCAGACGGCATGCACACCGCCGCGCCCTTCACGATCGGCAAGCCGCTCACTCTCGTCGGTCGCTGCCCGGCGAGTGCGCACCTCGTCGCCGCGCAGCCGCCTGCCGCGACCGGGATCTCGGTCACGGCGAACGCCTCGCTCCGCGGCTTCACCGTCGACGGGTTCACGCAGGCCGTGCTGGTCAGCGGCGCCGTCACCCTCGATGCCGAGGACCTCGTCATCGAGAACGCCCGATCGCGCGGGCTCTACGCCCAGCGCGGCGCCAAGGTCACGATGCGACGCTCGGTGCTGCGCGGCACGGTGCCCATCGGCAAGAACGATCAGACGCTCGCCGTCCTCGTCGGCACGAGCGCGACCGTCGACCTCGCGGACAGCGCCATCCTCGCGAGCCTCGACGGCGCCCTCGCCGTCACCGACAACGTCAACACGAGCGCGTCGCTCACGCGCACCGTCATCCAGGACACGAAGCCGCGCGCCGACGGAAAGGGCGGCGGCGCCGTCCGTGCGTTCCAGGGCGCACGCCTCGCGATCACGGAGTCGGCGATCCTCGGCTCGACCGCGATCGCCGTCCTCGCGCTCCGCCACACGCCTGCCCCTCCTCCGCAGGTCACGATCTCGCGCTCCGTCATCGCGGGCACCGTCTCCTCGACGCAGACGGGCACGGCGATAGGCACCGCAGTGAACGCCGCCTACGACGCAATCGTGACGCTCGACGAGTGCACCGTCGCCGACTCGGAGGGCGACGGCCTCTACGTGGAGGCGAACGCCAAGCTCACGTTCAAGAGGAGCGTCGTCGTGCGCGTGACCCGAACGCCGGCTCTCTACTCGCAAGGTGCAAGCGCGGTCCGTGGCGGAACCCTCGCGCTCGAGGACGCGGCGATCGTGAAGGTCGGAGGCAGCGGGGTCGGAGGATGGAACGGCGGCCACGTGACGATGAGTCGCTCGCTCGTGCGCGACATCGGCGGCGACGTCGTCCAGATGTTGACGCTCGGCAACGGCCTCACCGCACTCGAGGGATCGACGCTCGACGCGACCGACAGCGCGGTCGTCGACGCCCACGAGCTCGGCGTCTCCTCGTCGAAAGCGGGCTCCGCAATCCGACTGCAAGGCGTCCTCATCACGCGCACCGACGCCGCGCCGATGCCACGCTTCGGTCACGGCATGCTCTCGCTCGACTCCGCGACGATCACGCTCGTCCGCAGCATCGTGGAGCGTCAGGTCGGCGTCGGCCTCTTCTTCGCGTCCGGAGGCGGGGTCGCGTCCGCCTCGCTCGTACGGAACAACGCCATCGGCGTGCACGCACAGGACGGCTCGTCGATCGCCGAGGCCGACACCGCACCCGATCCGGTCCCCGAGCAGTCGATCGTCGTCACGAAGGACACGCGCTTCGTGGGCAACACCACGCGCGTCGGCGCGGGCGTGCTGCCGCTCCCGGCGCCGCTCGCCGATCCTCCGCCGCCTCAGTGAGCTGCCTCTATCGTCTCAGCAACATCTCGACGTGGGGGATCCCGTCCTCGTCGTACGGCGCGCTCGCGACCTCGAACCCGAGCTCTCCGTAGAATTTTTCGAGGTAGCGCTGCGCACCGATGTGGATCGGCCCGTCGCCGAAGAGCGCGCGGGTGCGCGCGATTGCCTCGCGCATCAGCTCGCGGCCAGCGCCGGTCCGCCGAACGGAGGGATGCGTGATCACACGACCGATCGACGCCTCGGCGAAGCTCGTGCCCGCAGGGAACAGGCGCGCATACGCGACCAGCTTCCCGTCGTCGTTCCGACCGAGGAGGTGGGTCGCGAGCGGATCCTTCCCGTCGCAATCGAGATACGCGCACGTCTGCTCGACGACGAAGACGAGCTGCCGGAGCGCGAGCAGCTCGTAGAGCTCGGTCACGGAGAGCGCTTCGAACGGAACGGCCTGCCAGCGCATCGCCTCGCTAGTCTACCCCGCGCAACGCAGCTAGCGTTGCCCACGATGCGCAGTCGGTTCGTCCTCCTGGTCTCCCTCACGCTCGCGGCCTTCGCGTGCTCGTCCGAGAGCCCCGCACCCGCGGTGGGCCCAACGAGCGACGCCGCGCCCGAGCCCGCGAGCGACGGCGGCGACACGACGGATGCGGCACCTCCTTCCGACGTCGGCACCACCCCGCCGAGCAGCGGCGGCAAGGGCGGCCTCACGTGCACGAGCCGCGTGGACGTCTCCGGCCGCTCGATCTGCACCGCGAAGGTCGGCAGCGTCGAGCTCCGGATCCTCGAGCCGATGGGAGGCACCGGACCGCTCCGTCTCGGCGTCTACCTCCATGGTGATGGTGCCGCTGCCCACAAGAGCGGCAGCGTCTTCAAGCCGATGATCGCCTGGGCCGATGCGCAGCACGGGCTCGGCGTGTCGTTCCTCGCGCCGAACGGCTGCGCGTGGTGGCAGACACCCACGCACGACTGCACGTCGCAGCAGACCGATCCCGATCTCGCCGGCGCAAACGCGGCAGCGCTCGTCGCCGCCGTCGACGCCGTCACGACGGCCTACGACATCCGCGCCGACGGGATGCGCTACTACAGCGCTTCCGGCGGCTCGATCTTCCTCACCGATGAGTGGATTCCCCTCCAGGGCGGGACCTACCCGGGCGTGTTCGCGATCATGTGCGGAGGGGTCGTCTCCTCGCGCACGTACACGTGGGACGCGAAGGACGCGACGTCGCGCGCGAAGAACCCGCTCTGGTTCACCTACGGTGACAAGGATTTTCTGCTCACCGACGAGCAGGCCTCCGTCGCGGCGTTCAAAGGCAGCGGCTTTGCCGTGACGGAGAAGGTCATCGCCGGCGCAGGCCACTGCGAGTTCGACGCGCACGGCGAGGCCATCGGGATCTGGTCGGCGAACCCCTGACTGGACGCGCTACGGCGCGGGCTTGACGATCGTGTTGCCCGCGAGGTTCACCGCGGTCTGCGCGAGGAGCCGACCGTTGGCCGACGCACCCGTGCCGAGCTTGATGAGCGTCTTCGACAGGAAGATGCCTTCGACGTGTGCGGAGGTGCCGAGGTCGACCGAGCCTGCGACCTGCCAGAAGACGTTCTTCGGCCGACCGGCGCCCGTGAACGTGATCGCCTTGTTGGCGCTCATCATGACATCTCCGGTGATCTGGAAGATCCACACGTCGTTGGCGGCGCCCGAGAGGACGACGCTGTCGGGGATCGTCACGGTGGAGTTCCAGCGGTAGAGACCGGGCGTGAGCGTCTTGCCGCCGATGTTGCCGGCGCCGAGATCGAGATACGGGCCGACCGGCGGCGCAGGTCGACCTGCAGCGTCCGTGTAGGCCGTCTCCATGTTGCTGACCGCGGTGGTCAGATTGCTGGGCGTCGGAGCATCGTTGTCGGCGGCGAACAGCCTGCCGGTCACCTGGGCGGACGTCCAATAGGTCCCCACCTTGGTCATGCTGAAGCCGGTGATGTAGCTCGCGGCGGCCGGGCTGATGGCCACGTTGCCGGTGATCTTCGAGGTCGGGGCGTTCGTGATCTCCGACTTCGCGAGCACGACGTAGTTGCCGGCGGCACCGAGGAGCACGGGCGCGGGGCCGGCGGGTAGCGTCGCATCCGTCCTGAACGTCCACGTGTAGGGTGCGGCCAGCGCGTTGCGGGCGAGGTCCTTCGCGGCCGTCGTCACCGTCGCCGTGTACGTCGTGTCGAGCAGGAGCTGCAGCGTCGGCGTGAAGGTCGCCACGTCATCGACGGACGTGACGGTGCCCGCGACGGCAACCCCGCCGAGCGAGACGGTGAACGTCGTTCCGCTCGTGATCGACGACGCGGCCATCGGCTCGCTGAACATGACCGTGATCTGGGCGTTCGGGCTCACGCCCACGCCGGCAGCAGCAGGACTGCCCGGATCACTGAAGAGGACCGTCGGAGCCGACGTGTCGGGCGTGACGGCCCCGTCGCTGCCCGCTCCGCCGTCACCGCCGTCGCTTCCCGGATGGGCGTCGTCGCGGCGCGCATCGGCGCCGGCGTCGCCGACCATGTTCGAGCTGGCGTCGTCACCGCAAGCGGCGCCGAGCACTGCGAAAGGAACGAGAACGGCAAGGCGCGTCGTGAAGCGAACGAAGCTGAGGGATCGAAGCATGAAGGAACCTCCGTGGCGGGGTTGGCAGCGCAATCCGCAGCTGCAGCTACCGCGCCGCACCCGAAAGTCCGTCCGAACGCCGATTCGCCTGCTCCAGAGCGCCGCATTGCCGCCACACGAGACCGTCAACCGCTGCGCTGCCTCAGCGCCGAGGTGCGCATCGCGCCCTCACGTCAGGCGTAGTGAACCTTGACTGATTCGATCACCTTCTTCAGCCCGGCCTTCACGACGTCGGTGCGCTCGTGCTGGAGAATCACGAAGCCGTCGCCCTCGTAGCTGTCGGCCTTCGTCGCGCCGAGCTGCGGGAGCTTCGCCTCGACGATCAGGTTGCCGACCGCCGCGTTCGCCTCGGCCACGCCCGAGACGCCCGAGACGCGGCCCTGGCCCATGCCACGAAGGAACGCGCAACCCACGGCGTACTTTCGCTGCCACGGCGCATCGAGCTCGCCGTCGACGACGGCACGCGCCCACGCCCGGTACGGATCGATGCCGTGGACGAGCCCCGTCATGCGCGAGATGTTCGCGCCCGGCGGACGCTGCGCGATCTCGCCGATGGCGAGCGTCCCGTCCGGTCGCTCGAACCACTCCATGTGGGTCATGCCGTCGTCGAGGCCTAGCGCCTCGATCGCCGCGAAGCCCATCTTACGAGCCTTCTCGTAGACCGGCTCGTCGAGCTCGCGCGGGAGCATGCAGACCCACTGGATCCACGGGTTCTCGAGCACCTCGAGGCAGCTCGGGAGGTAGTGGGAGATCGAGTGCACCTTCGGCTTGCCTGCGATGGTCACCGTCTCCATCGAGAACTCACGGCCGCGCAGGAACTCCTCCGCGAGCACCGGCGAGCTCGGGGAGACGCGCATCCCGCGAACCGCGCCCAGCAGCGCCTCTTCCGACGTGACGCGGAACGTGGCCTTGGCGCCCATTCCTGCCGGCGGCTTCAGCACCATCGGGAAGCCCACCTCGGCCGCGAAGGCGCGGGCATCGGCCTCGCTCGTGACGAGCTTGTGCTTCGCGACCGGGAGGCCCGCCGCACGGAGAGCGTCCTTCATCGTCGCCTTGTCGCGGAACAGCTCGGCGGTCTTCGCCGTCGTGCCCCTCACGCCGAACTTCTCGCGCGCCTGAGCCATCTGCACCATGAGCGGCTCGAGGATGCCGATGATCCGATGCGGCTGCCCATGCCTCCGCTTGAGCACCTCGACGCCCTCGAGCACGTCGGCGCCGCTCAGCGGGTCCGTCACCCGAACGAGGTCGTCGAACAGCCGACCGTCGGGGCCTTCCGCCTCGGGCGGCGTGTGGACGACACCGAGGAGACGAACATCGTCGAGCTTTGCCGCAGCGCGCGCGAAGCGCATCGTGGTCTCGATCGGGAACGGCGCGACGAAGATGATGTTGCGGGGCATCGGAGGCGCCAAATGCTCCGAACCTCGCCTCCGCGTCAACGCCCGCGCTCGCGGCGCTCGGCGACGGAGCTCACTTTCGCTCGTTCAGGGACCGCGGCAGCGCACGGACGGCGCCTTCGGACTCGTGGCGTGCGTGCGCCGCTTCGAAGCGCTCGACGAGGGCGAGGCCGCGCGCGGGCGTGAGCCAACGAAGCTCCGCGCTGGTCCTCGAGACGATGATCGAGACGGTGCTCGAGGAGCCGGCGAAGTTGCTCTGCGTCAGCGCCCGCGCGCGAGCCGCGCAAGGAGGGCGCGGCGGGCCTCCGGCCACTCCTCCGCCAGCATCGAGAAGAAGGCGGTCGACCTGACCTGATTGTCCGCTCCCGGGCGGTTCGCCCGCAGGACGCCGTCGAACCGTGCCCCGAGTCGCAGGATCGCCGCCCGCGACCGCGCGTTCCGCTCGTCCGTCTTCCAGGTCACACGCCGCACCTTCCAGCGCTCGAAGGCGTGGGTGCACAAGAGGAGCTTCGCCTCGGTATTGAGGGCCGTCCGCTGGACACGCTCGGCGTACCAGGTGAAGCCTATCTCCACGGCGTCCGGCCCCTCCGGCACGGGCGGCACGGGGGCGCCGCCCGGCCAGCTCCAGTGCTCGATCTCCATGAACCGCGTGCTGCCCGCCACCACGCCGCCGCCGTCGCGCACGACGAAGGGCAGCGACCGCCCGTCGTGCCGCTCGGCGAGCGCCGCCACGATGTACGCTTCCATCTCGGTGTCCGACGCCGGGACGGTCGTGAGCCCGTACGTCGCGCGTGACTCGTTGGCGGCCGCGAGGAGCTCGGAGGCGTGCTCGAGACCCAGCGGCTCGAGCCGCGCGTGGCGTCCCACGAGGACCGGACAGTCGTACGCGCGCATGGCCTGCACCATGGCGCCTACCTGGTCTGATCAAAAGTACCGGTTCTGGCATTTCCGCTAGACCACCGCAGTGCCGCACGGATCCCACGTCACGACTCCCGAAGGTCGCTCAGCTCGCCCCGGGCGTGGTAGAGCTTCTCCGCGAAATGCGGGTCGTCTTCCTTGCGCCCATCTATCCCCCCGAGATGATCGAGTACACGCGCGGCCTCGCCGAGGTCGGCGCGCAGGTCTACGGCGTCGGCGACACGCCCCGCGAGGCGCTGCCCGCCCGCGTGAAGCCGTATCTGCACGACTACCTCCAGGTGCCGCGCATCATGGACGAGGAGGACGTGATGGATCGCGTCACCGCGTGGCTGCGCGGCAAGAGCATCGATCGCGTCCTCGCCAACTGGGAGCCGCTCGTCATCCTTGCCGCACGCCTGCGTGAGCGCTGGGGCATGCCCGGAATGTCGGTCGACGCCGTCACCGGCTTCCGCGACAAGCAGCTCATGAAGGAGCGCGTCGCCGCCGCCGGCCTTCGCGTGCCCAAGTCGCGCCGCGCCCGCACCGAGAAGGAGACGCGCGCGGCGGCCGAGGAGCTCGGCTACCCGCTCATCGTCAAGCCAATCGCTGGCGCCGGAAGCGCCGACACGTACAAGTGCGAGAACGCCGCCGAGCTCGACGAGACGCTCGTGAAGATGCGCGGCGTCGGCGAGGCGAGCTGCGAGGAGTACATCGAGGGCGAGGAGTTCACCTTCGACACCGTGAGCATCGCCGGCAAGCCGGCCTACGAGAACGTCGCGCAGTACCTGCCTAAGCCCCTCGAGATGCGCTCGCTCCAGTGGGTGAGCCCCGTCATCATCACCGTGCGCGACATGACGCAGGCGAAGATTCAGGGCGGCATCACGCTCGGTCGCAAGGTGCTCACCGCGCTCGGGATGGGCGACGGCTTCACGCACATGGAGTGGTTCCTCACCCCGAAGGGCGAGGCCATCTTCGGCGAGATCGGCTGCCGTCCCGGCGGCGCGCACATCGTCGATCAGATGAACTACACGAGCGACATCGACCTGTTCCGGGAGTGGGCGCGGGTCGCGGTCCACGGCCGCTTCGAGGCGGACGCACGACGGAAGTACAACGTCGGCATCGTGTTCAAGCGCGCGCTCGGAGAGGGTCGCATCACCCGCATCGACGGGCTGAACGAGTGGCTCCACATGTGCGGGGACTCCGTCGTCGAGGAGAAGCTCCTCCGACCCGGCGCGCCGCGCCGCAACTGGAAGCACACGCTCCTCTCGGATGGGCACGTCCTCGTGCGGCACCCCGACTGGGCCACCGCCCACCGGATGTCGTTTGCGGCCGCCACGGACATCCGCATGTTCGCGGGGTGAGCATCCAAGCCACAGCGGGACAGCGCTGTGGCGATATGCGCGTTGCGACGCGGCCTCGCGCATCCTTACGTTGCCCGGATGGGTCACGAAGCCTGGCACGAGCCGTACGAGAGTCTCTCTCCCACCACGCGCGACATGCATCGCGCGATCGTCTCGCTGATGGAGGAGCTCGAAGCCGTCGACTGGTACCAGCAGCGCGCAGACGTCACGCACGACGCGGAGCTCAAGGCGGTCATCGAACACAACCGCGACGAGGAGATCGAGCACGCGATGATGACGCTCGAGTGGATCCGCCGGCGCAGCCCGAAGTTCGACGCCAACGCGCGCACGTATCTCTTCACCGACGGACCGATCGTCGATGTGGAGAAGAAGCTCGAAGGCGGAGCGAAGGCCACTCCAGCCGGAACCAGAGACGGGCTGCTCGCGATCGGGAGCCTGAAGCCCGGAGCGGGAACATGAGCACCGATCTTCTCAAACGACACCTCGCGCCGATCCTCCCCGACGCGTGGAAGCTCATCGACGCCGAGGCCAAGCGCGTCCTCGAGCTCAATCTCGGCGGGAGGAAGGTCACCGACTTTCGCGGGCCGTTCGGCTGGACCTATGCGGCTGTGAACACCGGCCGCCTCGCGCTCTTCTCCGGTGCGGGCGAGGAGACCCACCTCGGCCTGCGGCGCGTGCAGCCGCTGCTCGAGGCGCGCGTCCCCATCACGCTGGCCATCATGGAGCTCGATACCGTGGCCCGAGGCGGCGACGATCCGGCGCTCGGCCCGGTGGTCGAGGCGGCCAAGAAGACAGCACACCTCGAGGACAGCGCCATCTTCAACGGCCTCGAGCTCGCAGGCATCGCCGGGATCCTTCCCTCGAGCCCGCACCCGCCGATCCCGCTTCCTGCGGACATCGTCCAGCTGCCGCGCGCGATCCTCGATGCGAAGGAGGTCCTCCGGAAGGCGGGCATCAACGGGCCGTACGCGCTCGTGGTCGGAGCAGAGCTCTACGAGCGGGTCTTCGCTGCGACGGACGACGGTCACCCGATCGCGCGCCGCATCGAGCAGCAGCTCGTCGATCGCCCCATCGTCCGCTCCGAGGCGGTAGCGGACGCCGTGCTCATGTCCGTGCGCGGCGGTGACTACGAGCTCACGGTCGGCGAGGATCTCTCGATCGGGTACGCCTATCACTCGAAGAGCGAGGTCGAGCTGTACCTGACGGAGTCGTTCACGTTCCGCGTCCTCGAGGCGGCGGCCGCGGTGCGCATCGGGCGGTGAGAGCTGCTACTTGGACGCGATGGCGAGGATGTTGTCGAAGCCGACACGCACCTTGGCGAGACCGGTCCCAACGTCGACGTAGGGCCTGCCTCCCGGCTTCGCGGAAGGGTTGAGCGCGAGCGTTGGCCTGACGTTTCCGTCGAGCGAAGCGGTCGCCCTGACGGTCGCGTAGTCGACGTCGAGCTCGACGCGGACCCACTGCGACGAGACGATCGGGTTGGGAAGAATTTCCTGGAAGCGATAATAATCTCCCGCCTCGTCCGTGTAGACGCAGTGCGTTTGGAGGAGAAGGCTGCCGGGAAGGAGGCGCACCTCGACGTAACACTGGTCAGGAGAGATCCCGACGCGAACCAGCGCGCCATCGACCTTCTCCATGGCGTAGGGATCGACGAAGACGTCGAGCGCGACACGCACGCGCGTCGCCGTGGTGCCCCCGGTGACCGTCAGCGCGGTGGCCGACGACGTGCGAGCATCGAACCACAGGGCGTTGGGCGCGGATTTCCCGGGCGCCATGACCACTCGATTCGTGAACGGCTGCACGTTGCTCGGCAAGCCCTCCGAGTAGACGCGGGGCCCGACAGCGTCGTCGAAGTGGGCGCACATGAGCGGAGCATCGGTGCGTGTCGCGCAACCGAGGCCGCCGGCGTCGCCCTCGGTCGCGCCTTCGGATGTGCCGCCGTCCGTCGAAGCGGGCGACGTGTCGGTCATCGATCCCCCCTCGGTCGCGCCCGCCTCCGCGACGTCCGGCGAATCGGACGAGAACGAGCTGCATGCCGCGAGCAAGCCGACCAGCCAGGCTGCCGGGAACATCGAAGCGAGGGCCCAGCGCCAGGTCTTCACGTGGGGAAGTGTATCAGTGGGGAGGCGTCGACGCGTCAGGGTTGAACGGCGCGCAATTCAGCCGCCCGAGCCGAGGCGGTACATGCGCTCGAAGCCTGCGTCGACGTTCTTGATCGTGATGGCCACGATGCCGTGCTCGTCGAGCGAGTACTCCTCTTCGATGCGCGGTCCCCTCGCGCCGATGCGTTGCACCGGAACGCGGCTGAGGTCGGCCGCGTCGCCGAGCCCGGGGTCGAACGGAAAGAGGACGTCGCCGGACATCATCATGTCGCCGCGCGGTCTGCCGTCGTCGCTGATGGCGTTGCACTCGAAGAAGCGAAAGTGACCGACGTTGTGCGCTGCGCGATAGTCGCGCCGGCAGCGAACCGGCGCGCCGGCCCGCGAAGGGAGCGCCGTGTCGCTCGTGAAGATGGGATCGAACGTGATCTCCGCGCCCGCCCGGCTCTCGCGGAAGACGCCGAACGTGCGCGAGTAGCGGTCCGAGAGCTCGAAGCCCGCGCTCTCGTCGCATGCGATGGCGAGGCCGATCGCGATCGCGGCCGACGGGTACGGCGAACGATGAACACGGCGACCGAACCGCTGGCGAAGCGCACGCGCGACGATCGGCAGCTCGCTCGCGCCGCCGACGACATAGATCCCCGCGATGTCCTCGAGCGCGGCGTCCACATCGTCGGCGCCGCGCGCCGCGCCGTCGAGGCGGGACATCACCGGGATCATCGCGTCGATCGCGCGTTCGACGAGCGGCGTGCACGCATCGTAGAAGTCGGCGACCTGCACGACGACCTCGGACGCTTTCGCGACCTCACCGAGAGAGAGCTCGACGTCGATCGAGATCTTACGAGAGCTCGGGTTCAGGCGCTCCTTCGCGTCGCGGCACTGGTCGCCCAGGCGGTCGAGCGCGCCGCGATCGACGGCGCTGCGCTCGAGACCCGCACGCGCGAGGACCATGTCGACGAGGACGGCGTCGAAGTCGTCACCGCCGAGGCGATTCACGCCGCCCGTCGCGAGGACCTCGTGGCTGCGCCCGCGCATCCGCACGAGCGAGGCGTCGAACGTGCCGCCCCCGAGATCGAACACGACGACGTGATCGCGCCGCGACGTGAGCGTGTCGCGATGACGGTGGGTGAACTCGAACCCGGCCGCCGAGGGCTCGTTGAGCATCGCGACCGGTCCGAAGCCCGCGCGCCGGAACGCATCGAGCGTCACGAAGCGCTGCGCGCCGGAGGCGTTCGCGGGCACCGCGACCACCGAGCGGATCGCCTCGGCGTCCTTCCCCTTTGCGCTCTTCGGGAGGTTCGATTTCGTGAGCACCGCCTCGCGCGTCGCGACGAGAAAGCGCGTGACCAGCTCGTCGATGGCGATCGTCGTCTGCCCGATCGTGACCGTGCGGCCGGGACCGGCGTGCGCGTCGGCCAGGAGCCGCTTGAATGAGCGAACGGCGGTGAACGACGGGTCGGCGGCCGCAACCGCGAGCGCGTCGAAGCCGAAGCGGAGCTCGCCGTCGCGCTCGGCAACGACCGAGGGGTAGAAGTCGTGCGCGTCACCCGCTTCGTCCGAGAAGCTGAGGATCGGGTAGTTCCCGCGATCGGCACAGGCCACGACTGTCCGCGTGGTTCCGAAATCGATACCGAGCTTCACGATGACCCCTCCTCGCCGAGTGCCTCCAGCTATCGCCGGAGCGGCTCTCCGGCAAGTTTATTAGCGCTCGAGCGGTGACCGGCGAGGTTGCTACTGCGGGAACTTTGCGCCGGCGGAGGCACCGGGAGTGCAGCCCGCTTTGCCCGTGCGCTCGGTCGCGCCCGCGTAGGGGTGGAGGACGCGAGCGCTTGCGAAGGACGGACGCGTCTCGAGCGGAGCGTTGAAGGCGTCGAGGACCTCGGCGGACATCTGTGAATCGGTGAAGCCGTTCCATTTCGTGCACCAGACGGCGTCGGCGGCGGCCACGGAGCGCGAGTAGCTGCTGCCTTCGCTGCCGAGGTCGTAGAGTTTCTTCCAGTCGGACTCGGACATGCCGGCGTTCTTCGCGATCTTCGTCGCGAAGCCGGACTCGTCGCCCTCGCGCGTCACGTAGACGACCTGCTCGCAGCCGAGATTCTTCAAGACGAGCGCCGGTGCGAGATCGCTCCAGCCGCCGGCCGAGAAACGACCGTCCGAGAGCTCGACGAAGCGCGAGAGCCCGGGCTCCGCCGGAGAGGCCGCGAGGATCTCGCGCCACGGTGCGTTGCCGAGCGACGAGAATTTCTTCGTCTTGAGATCCTCGAAGAGCTCCGGGTTTGCCTTCACCCGCTCGAGGTCCGCGTCGCTGCCCCAGTAGCCGAAGTTGACGTCCGCGAACACGGGCGCGAACGGAATGCTGCCGGCCGGAAACTCGCCGGTGACGTAGCGCGCGCGTGCAGCCTTGTACTTGGTGACGGCCTCGCGCTCGAGCACCGCCGTCGAGACCAGCTTGCGGAGGGGAGACTTCGGATCGCCAACCCGCTCGTCGATGCGCGAGGCGTACGTGCCTTCGGCGGCGCGTGCCTTCACGCGATAGTCCTGCACGAGCGCATCGAAGGCGGCTCCGCACGTCACGCCGCTCGCCATCGGTAGCTCGGCGGCCGCGGACCAGGGCTTGTCGCGTGTGCCTTCGGCGCAGGCGTCGAGCCATGCGCTCATGCCGGCCTTGTCGCTCGGGCCATAGCCCGCGTAGAAATCTCCGACGCGCCCGAAGAGCTGGGCGAGCGCGGGCCAGTTGAGGACGCCCGAGCGGAAGAAGAGCCGGTTGTCGTCGACGGAGAACGCGCCGAGCTGCGTGATCGACGTCTTGATCTCGTTCACGTTGAACTCGAGGTGCGCGACGTCGGCGAGCATCGAGAAGACCTCGGGGTTCACGATCGCGCGAACCTCGGGGACGCTGAGAACTTCCTTCAGGCGCTTGGCGGCCTCGACGCTCTCGGCGGTGCCCAGCGCGCCGATGCCCTTGGCCGCGTAGTCGGCCTGGAGCTTCCCGGCGGTGGCCGCGAGGCCCTTGATCGAGACGGCCTCCTCGGAGTCACCGAC
>JANXVA010000071.1 GCA_025351875.1 Myxococcales bacterium
CGGCGAACATCGTCTTCGGCGACGCGCCGATCGATCAGGCGGTCGACGGCATCGTCAACGGCATCTACTTCAACCAGGGCCACGTGTGCTGCGCCGGCTCGCGCCTCCTCGTCGAGGAGGGGATCCACGACGTCATCGTGCGGAAGCTGAAGGACCGGATGGCGTCGCTCCGCCTCGGTGACCCGCTCGACAAGAACACGGACGTCGGCGCCATCAACTCGAAGGCGCAGCTCGGACGCATTCGCGAGCTCGTCGAGGACGGCGAGACCGAGGGCTGCGAGCGCTACAGCGCGCCGTGCAAGCTCCCGGAGAAGGGGTTCTGGTTCCCGCCGACGTTCTTCACCGGCGCGAGCATGTCGAGCCGCGTCTCCCGCGAGGAGATCTTCGGACCGGTCCTCACCATCATGACCTTCCGCACGCCGGATGAGGCGATCGAGAAGGCGAACAACACGATGTACGGCCTCTCCGCTGGCATCTGGACCGACAAGGGCGCGAAGATCTTCTACATGGCGACGAAGCTCAAGGCCGGCGTCATCTGGGGCAACACGTTCAACAAGTTCGACCCGACCTCGCCGTTCGGCGGGTACAAAGAGAGCGGCTTCGGTCGCGAAGGCGGCCGTCAGGGTCTCTCCGCTTACGTCGAGGTGGAGTGATGGAAAACGAGCCGAAGAGGAAGCGAAGCGCCGAGACCGTCGAGCGCGCGGGCACGGATGGCAGCGCGATGCCGCGCACGGGAGATGCGCCGATCATGAAGCCTTACGACAGCGCGAAGGTCGAGACGCGCGTGCGCGTCAACAAGGCCTACAAGATGTTCGTGAACGGCGCGTTCGTGCGGTCCGAGTCCGGACGCTACTTCCAGGTCCAGAGCGCTCCCGAGCATGAGGATGCCGATCCGGACACCACCAACGTCCCGCGCGGCTCACGGAAGGACGTGCGTGACGCGGTCCTCCACGCGAAGAACGCGTGGGGAGGCTGGGAGAAGCGCACCGCGTACAACCGCGGACAGATCCTCTATCGCCTCGCCGAGGTGATGGAGTCGCGTCGCCCCGAGCTCACGCAGTCGCTCGAGCGGAGCGGCGAGAGCGCCGCGTCGGCTGCCGCCGAGGTCGACGCGTCGATCGATCGCGTCGTATTCTACGCCGGGTTTGCCGATAAATTCTTTGCGCTGCTCGCGTCGTCGAACCCCGTGGCGGGTCCGCACTTCAACTTCAGCGTGCCCGAGCCGATGGGGACGATCGGCGTGGTCGCACCGGATCGTCCGGCCTTGCTCGGCCTCGTCTCGACGGTCCTCCCGGTCATCACCGGAGGCAACACGGTCGTCGCGCTGGCGAGCGAGCGAGACCCGCGCACCGCGATCGTGTGGAGCGAGTGCGTGGCGACGAGCGACATGCCGGCGGGCGTCATCAACGTGCTCACGGGCCACGCGAAGGAGCTGTCGACGCACATGGCGAAGCACCGCGAGGTCATCGGCATCGACGCGTGGATCGTCGACGCGGATCTGCGCAAGGCCGTCGAGGCCGAGGGCTCCGACAACGTGAAGCGCGTGAAGACGCACGTGCCGATGGACCCGGAGGCGTGGACCGACGAGCGCAAGGCGCAGGGTTTGGGCTGGATCGAGCGCTTCCTCGAGACCAAGACCATCTGGCACCCCGTCGGCCTCTAGGTACCCATTTTCACACGGAAGCTCGGATCCGAGCCTCCGTGTAAAATTCAGGTTGCGGCGGCGACGGCGTCGGCGAGGGTGAGCGAACCGTCGTAGAGGGCTCGGCCGACCACGGCGCTCTCCACGTTGGCGATTCTTGCGAGCGCCGTGAGGTGCGCGAGGGTGCCCACGCCGCCTGATGCGATGACGGGGAAGGGAGAGGCCTCGGCGAGGGCTCGCGTGGCTTCGATGTTCGGGCCCGTGCCGGTGCCATCGCGCGCGACGTCCGTGTAGAGGACGGCGCCGATGGGGACGTCGGACAGCGCGCGCACCAGGTCGATCGCGGTGATCGTCGAGGTCTCCGTCCAGCCGTCGGTCGCGACGAAGCCGTTCTTCGCATCGACGGCCAGCACGACGACGCCGGGATAGGCGCGTGCGAGCTCACGCACGAGCTCGGGGTTCTTCACCGCCGCGGTGCCGAGCACCACGCGCTTCGCGCCGAGCGCGAGATACGCCTCGAGCGCCTCGCGCGAGCGTACGCCCCCGCCGACCTGCACCATGCCGGGCGCGAATGCCTCGACGATCGCGCGCACCCGCTCGCGCTGCACCGGCGTTCCGGCCTTCGCCCCCTCGAGGTCCACCACGTGCATCGCATCGACGGTGGCGCGGAACCTCGTCGCGACGGAGACCGGGTCGTCGTCGTAGACGGTCGCGTCCTCGTAGCGGCCCTGATGGAGGCGCACGGCTTTTCCGTCGAGGAGGTCGATGGCGGGGAGGACTCGCATGCGTGGCTTCCGAAGGCGCTAGAGACGGAAGAACCGGTTGAGGAGCGAGAGTCCCTCGCGCTGGCTCTTCTCGGGGTGAAATTGCACACCCATCACCGCACCGTGGGTGATGGCGCTCGTGAAGCGCTGCGCCCCGTACTCCGTCGTGCTCGAGACGACCGCGCCATCCGACGGCTCGGCTGCGAACGAGTGTGCGAAATAGAAGTACGGAGTCGCTGCGCCCGGCGCAGGGTGCGGCGCCTCGACGGCATTCCACCCGATGTGGGGCAGCGCGTACCTCCGCGATGTCGCCGGGTCGATGCCCGGATCGAGCCTCTTCACATGGCCTCGGAGGACCCCGAGCCCGGTCGCCCCCGGCGCCTCCTCGCTCGACTCGAACAGCACCTGCATCCCGAGGCAGATCCCGAGGTACGGGCGGCCGGCGGAGATGTGCTCGCGCAGGGCGTCCTCGAGGCCGCCCGCGATGCCTGCCGCGAAGGCGCCGAACGCGCCCTGGCCCGGAACGACGACGTAGTCCGCGCCGGCAACGACGGCCCGATCGCGTGTCACGGTCACGTCACAGGCGCGCCCGGTCGCCTCGACCGAGCACGCGAGCGCCCGGACCACGCTACGGACATTGCCCACCCCGGGGTCGCAGACGACAACGCGCACAATGCCAATCCCATACCATGCGGCCCGCAACCCGTGGTATGCCCGCCGGCGCCCCACGGGCGGAGGATTGCAAATGAATCGTCGAAAGAACGTTCTCGGTGCGGCCATTGCGTTTGGCATTCTCGTTCCCGTCTTCGCGAGCGGCTGCGGCGCGATGGGCAACCTCGCGAGCGCGGTTCCCGGCGCCGGCGGCAAGTGTCCCGACCTGACGAAGCCCGAGGCGATCCTCGCGTTCGACTTCGCGAGCAACTTCAAGATCAGCGCCCAGGCCGGAGCGAAGCTCAAGGCCGCGACGGCGGCTGCCGTGGAGCTCAAGGGCTTCGCTGACCAGATCGACGCCGACCTCAAGGCAGGCTGTGGCGGTCTCGCGAAGGACCTCGGCGCCGGCAGCGACTTCAAGGACGGCAAGAGCGCCTGCGAAGCCGCCATCAAGGCGATCGGCGACGCAAAGGCGAAGGTCGGCGCAGGCTTCAAGATCTCGCTCAACGTCAAGCCCCCGCGCTGCCAGGCGGACCTCGCCGTCTACGGCGACTGCGCCGGCAAGTGCGACGCCTCGGTCTCTGGCGGCAGCGCGAAGGTCGAGTGCGAGCCGGGCAAGCTCTCGGGCAAGTGCGACGCGAACTGCGAAGGCTCGTGCGACATGTCCGCGGGCGGCAAGTGCGAGGGCACGTGCAACGGCAGCTGCGATGCCGAGGTCAAGGGCTCCTGCTCCGGCAAGTGCAACGGCAAGTGCGACGGCAAGGACTCGAAGGGCGTGGCCTGCGCGGGCAGCTGCGAAGGCAAGTGCGAGGGCGGCACCGTCCAGGGCTCCTGCTCCGGCAAGTGCGGCGGCGACTGCAAGCTCAAGGCCTCGGCGAAGTGCGAAGGCACCTGCACCGGCAAGTGCACCGCCGAGATGAAGGCACCCAAGTGCACCGGTGAGGTCACGCCCCCGAAGATGAGCGCCGACTGCAAGGCGCACTGCGACGCGAGCGTCTCCGCGAAGATGGAATGCACGCCGGCGCAGGTCGGTGTGCTCGCGAGCGGCGGCGCCGATGCGAAGGCGCTCGAGAACCTGAAGGTCGCGCTGGAGAAGAACCTCCCGCTGATCCTCAAGGTCGCGGTCGGCATGGGCGAGCGCGCGGGCAAGATGGCCGCGAACGGAAAGGCCGTCATCGAGGGGACGCTCTCCAGCTTCGCGGAGATCGGCGGCTCCAGCGGCGGCGGCGCCTCTGCGGCGCTCACGGTGGGCCAGCTCACCGCGTGCCTCGGCGACACGTTCAAGGGCGCCATCGGCGCGGCGGGCAGCCTCCAGGCCAACGTCAGCGTCTCGGTCAACGTCTCCGCGAGCGCCAGTGGCAGCGCGGGCGGCGGCGCCAAGGGCGGAGCCGGCTCTCCGGAGTGATGTTGGGCGTGCCGAGGGGTGAGAACGGCCTGGTAGAGGGCGTGCGTCGCGGCGGCATCGTCGCCGCGACTACGCTCTTCATCGTCATGGCGGCGTGTGGCTCTCCAAGGCCTCCGTCGCCGAAGGCGGCCGCTACGATCTCCTCGCGCTGTCCCGACCTGTCGAAGGCCGACGAGCTTGCGGCCTTCGATTTCGCGAAGGAGTACCAACTCTCTCGCGACGCGGCCGACAAGCTCAAGGCCGCGGCCCTCGCCGCGATGGAGATCGGTCTACTCGCCGACAAGCTCGACGCCGAGCTCGGTATCGCCTGCTCGCAGATCGCCCACGACCTCGCGAACAAGGGCGACCTGCGTAGCGGCAACGAGGCGTGCGGCGCGGCGATCAAGGCCGTTCACGACGTCCGCGCGAAGCTCAGTCCGAAGGTGACGGCGTCGCTCGTCGTGCGCGTGCCGGTCTGCTCGGTCGACGCGAGTCTGATGACCAAGTGCGCCAGCATCTGTGACTCGTCGGTCCCCGCGGGCCGCGTGAAGGCAGATTGCGAGCAGAAGGCCGGTCGATGCGACGGCAACTGCGACGGCATCTGCGAGGCGAAGATCGCCACCAAGTGCGACGGCATCTGCAACGGCACTTGCGAGGGAACCATCAAGGGGACCTGCGGGGGGCGTTGCAAGGGTACGTGCGACGGCAAGCCGTCGAGCGGCGCCTGCGCGGGCGTCTGCTCGGGCACATGTGAGAGGGGCGCGACCAGCGCCGAGTGCAAGGGTATGTGCAGCGGCTCGTGCAAGCTCAAGGGGCCGGGCATCTGCGACGGCCTCTGCGCGGGGACCTGCAGCGTCGAGCTCACGGACGCGAAGTGCGCCGGTGAGTTCAAGACACCCGACGTGAGCACCGACTGCCGCGCGCGCTGTGAGCTCCAGGCGATCAACCAGACCGAGTGCTCGACTCCGCAAGTCGGCATCGTGATCTCGGGCGCCGGTGGCCGCGATCGCGAGACCGCCGAGACGATGAAGACGGCCGTGGACAAGTCGTTCCCAGCGCTGATGAAGATCCTCTTCGAGGTCGGCGACAAGGGCGGCAAGCGCGTGCTCAACGCGCAGGCGGTCATCGAGGGCGCGCGCAAGGGCTTCCCGGACATGGCGCTCTCGGGCGGCAAGGCGACGGCCGCCGCCTCCGAAGCGCAGCTCGCGAAATGCTTCGACGAGGCCTTCAAGAAAGCCGAAGCGATGGCCGCGACGGTGAAGACGAGCCTCGACCAGGCTCAGGGCGTCAAAGAAGAAGCCACCAAGTAACCGCCGCACCCATTTTTATGCGGAAGCTCGGGAGCTCGGAATGTTTTTGGCTGGGTTGACCCGAGCCTGCTGAGGTCGCCGTCGCTGCTGGCCGGACGAGGCCTCGCCGGTGATGCGCGGCAGCGCCTCGCGGAAATTCGAGCTTCCGAGCTTCCGTGTAAAATGGGGGGCGGTCAGGCGACGAGGACGGTGCCGACTTCGCCGGGGGTGTTCACGGCCTTCGTGAGGTCGCCCCTCGCGAGCCTGCCGACGATGTGTACCGCCTTCACGCCTTGCGCGATGGCTGCGAACGACTCCTCGAGCTTCGGGATCATGCCCTTCGTCACCACGCCGTCGTCGATCGCGCGCTTGCCTTCGGCCGTCGTCAGGCGACCGATGCGCGAGGAGGGATCGTTGATGTCGCGCATGACGCCGGGCACGTCCGTGACCAGCACCAGCGCGCGCGCGTCGAGCCGAATGGCGACCTGGTTTGCGACCGCGTCGGCGTTGATGTTGTAGAGTCCGCCCTGCGGATCGGCGCCGAGGCACGCGAGCACGGGCACGTACCCGTCGCTGATGAGCAGCGCGATGAGCGCATCGTTCACGCCGATCACGTCTCCGACATAGCCGAAGTCGACCGGATCCGGGCCTCCACCGCTGACGATCGCAGGCGGCCTGCGCTGGGCGAGCACCGTGCAGGCGCTCGCGCCGTGGAGACCGACGGGCCTTGCGCCGCCCGCGACGAGCGCCGCGCAGAGGTCGACGTTGACCTTGCCGGCGACGATCATCTTCATGACCTCGAGGGTGTCCTGATCGGTGACGCGCCGCCCGCCGACGATCTTCGGGGTCTGCCCGAGGCGCTTCTGCAGCTCGGTCGCCTGCGGCCCGCCGCCGTGCACGATGACCACCGGCACGCCCGCCGCGCGCATCTCCGCGACGTCGGCCGCGATGGCCGCCATGTGCGGACCCTGAACGACCTCGCCGCCGAGCTTGATGACGACGGGCCCGGTCGGGGGCCCGCTCACGGCCAGCCTCCGGGATCCTCGAGCGATGTGCGCTCGTCGACGCCGAGCATGATGTTCATCGACTGGATGGCTTGTCCCGCGCCGCCCTTGATCAGGTTGTCCGTCGCCGCGAAGCACGCGACGACACGCTTGCCGGCCTCGGCGCCGTCGGAGCCGACCTGGATGCCGATCTCGGCGAAGTTCGTTCCGCTCACCGCGGCGACCTCGGGGAGGCGCTTCGCAGGAACGCGCACGAACGGCTCGCGCTTGTACATATCCGTGTAAAGCGCACGCACCTCGTCGGCGGTGGTGCTCTCCGGGATGTGAGCGAAGCACGTCGCGAAGATGCCGCGGGAGAGCGGCGCGCTGACCGGCACGAAGCGGATGACGACGTCCTTCGCGCCTGCGTCGGCGAGCGTCTGCGTGATCTCGGGGATGTGCTGGTGGTCGAGCGGCTTGTACGTGCGGAGGTTCACGGCGCGAACCGGGTGGTGGGTACCGGCGCTCGGGACGACGCCGCTGCCGGACGACCCCGTGATGCCGACCACCTCGACGGCGCCCGTGAGGAGGCCTGCGCGCGCGAGCGGCATGAGCGCGAGCTCGATGGTCGTCGCGAAGCATCCGGGCGACGCGACGTACTTCGCCTGCTTGATGGCGTCGCGGTTCAGCTCCGGGAGACCGTAGACGAACGACTTATCCGTGAGGTGCTCGGGGCACGGGTGAACGGCGTGGTAGTACTTCTCGTAGAGCGCGGCGTCCCGAAGGCGAAAGTCTCCCGAGAGGTCGACGATGCGCGCCCCCGAGGCCATGAGCTCCGGCATCTTCGTGGCGCTCACCTTGTGGGGGAGCCCGAGGAGGACGACGTCCATCCCGGCCGCGGCCTCGGCCGGTGTGATGCCCTCGAACTTGAGCTCGGTCAGCCCCTCGAGGTTCGGATGGGCCGCGGAGAGCGGCTCACCAATGAAGTCGACGGAGGCGACCCTCGTGAGCTCCACGTGAGGGTGGAGGAGGAGCCGCCGAATGAGCTCTCCGCCGCCGTAGCCGCTGCCGCCGATCACCGCTGCCTTGAAGCGCTTCGACATGGCCGGGCAGGGTAGCCCTGCTCGCACAAAAAAGAACCGACAACGATCGATCCGCGCGACGGATGGGGCGTGAGGAGGCCATCTCCCGGCCCATGCGGTCGATGCTTGTCGTGCTTGGCTTCGGGACGGTCCTGCTTGGTGTCGTGGCGTGCGGCCGGAACGTCGGGGCGCAGCCGAGCGGCTTCGGCCCCGGGGTCGTCGACGACACGCCGGCCTCCTCCTCAGGGTCGTGCTTCTGCGAGTCTGACGCGAGAGGCGTCGGCCCGGATCTCCCCGACGCCTCCAGCGGCGACGCGGAGACGGACGCGCAGGCTGATGCCTCGGGCACTCTCGACGCTGCGGCCGATTGAGCTGAGCGCTCAGCGCGTCGTCTTCGGCGCGATCGTGCGCATCACCCAGTCGAAGAGCGGCACGGTGACGTTGAAGTTCCACTTCTGCATGAGGCGCGGATCGTGGTGCTTGGCGTGGTGGGCACGCATCACCTTGAGGAACGCGAGGCGCCCGATGAAGCTGCTCGCAGGCGCGTGGTAACAGAGGTGGAGAACCTCGTAGGTCACCATGTAGAGGCTCGCGGTGAGGAGGAAGAGCCAGCCCGCCGGACCCGACCAGAGGCGTCCGATCGCGGTCGCAATCGGCGCCGCGGCGAGGACGATCCCGAGCACACCCGCCGCGGGAATGAGGAC
>JANXVA010000107.1 GCA_025351875.1 Myxococcales bacterium
GCAGTTCTACATGCGTACGACGGACGTGACGGGCACGTGCATGCTGCCCGAAGGTACGAAGATGGTCATGCCGGGTGACAACATCCAGATGACGATCGAGCTCATCACCCCCGTTGGTCTCGAGGAGCAGATGCGCTTCGCGATCCGCGAGGGTGGCCGCACCGTCGGTGCCGGCATCATCACCAAGGTCCTGGAGTAATTCGATGGCCTCCGCCACCACCATTCGCATCCGCCTCCGGGCATTCGATCACCAGCTGCTCGACAAGTCGGCCAACGACATCGTCGAGACAGCAAAGCGCACGGGTGCACGTGTGGCGGGACCGATCCCGCTCCCCACGCACATCTCGCGTTACACCGTTCTCCGCGGCCCGCACGTCGACAAGAAGTCGCGCGAGCAGTTCGAGATCCGAACCCACAAGCGCCTCCTCGACATCCTCGAGCCGACGCAGCAGACGCTCGACGCTCTCATGAAGCTCGATCTCTCGGCTGGTGTCGACGTCGAGATCAAGTCGCCGCGCTGAGGAGGAAGAGATCATGGCAACAATTGATGTTTTCAATCTGAAGCGCGAGAAGGTCGGCACCGTCGACCTGGCGGACGAAGTGTTCGCCACCGAGGTGAAGGAACACCTCTTCTACGAAGTGGTGAAGGCGCAGCTCGCGTCCCGCCGTGCAGGCACCGCCGGTTCGAAGAACCGCTCTGCCGTCGCCGGCTCGACGAAGAAGCGCATCAAGCAGAAGGGCACCGGCGGCGCTCGCCACGGTACGATCCGTGCGCCCATCTACGTCGGTGGCGGTCAGGCGCACGGGCCCCGCCCGCGTGACTGGTCGTACCGGCCGCCGCGCCAGGTGCGCATCGGCGCGCTCCGCAGCGCGCTCTCGAAGTTCGCCAAGGAAGGCCGCCTCGTGGTGGTCGACTCCTTCGCGCTCCCCGAGATCAAGACCAAGGGCGTGCTGAGCGCGCTCGCGACGCTGAAGACGGACCGGAAGACGATGATCGTCGACAACGCGTCGAACGAGAATCTCCGCCTCTCGATCCGTAACAGCCAGGATCACCAGTTCCTGCCCCCCGAGGGCGTGAACGTCTATGACCTGCTCCGGCACGACACCCTCGTCCTCTCCAAGGACGCGGCCAAGGCGCTCGAGCTCCGCTGCCTGTCCCGCTCGTCTAAGGAGGCGTGAAAAATGATGACCTCTGAAACGATCATTCGTCGGCCAATTTTCCTGACGGAGAAGTCCAACATCCTGCGCGGTCAGAACCAGGTCGTGTTCGAGGTCCTTCGGGGCGCGAACAAGATCATGATCAAGACGGCCGTCCAGAAGCTCTTCAACGTCAAGGTGCAGAGCGTCAACACCATGGTCTATCGCGGCAAGGATCGCCGCATGGGGCGCGGTTACGCCAAGATGCAGAACTGGAAGAAGGCCGTTGTCACCCTCGCCGAGGGCGAGAACATCGACTTCTTCGCTGAGAGCGCGGAGTCCTGAGATGGGCATCAAGAACTACAAGCCGACAAGCCCCGCTCGTCGTTACTACACGGGCTATGACTTCAAGGAGCTCACCCCCGGCAAGAAGCCGGAGAAGAAGCTCACCGAGGGCCAGAGCCGCACCGGTGGCCGCAACCAGCACGGCTGCATCACCAGCCGCTTCCGTGGCGGTGGTCACAAGCAGCGCTACCGCATCATCGACTGGCGCCGCGCCAAGATCGGTGTCCCCGCGACGGTTGCCTCGATCGAGTACGATCCCAACCGCACGGCGCGCATCGCGCTCCTCAACTACGTCGACGGCGAGAAGACGTACATCCTCGCGCCGGACGGCCTCGCGGTCGGCGACAAGATCGTCGCGAGCCGCAACGCGGACATCAAGCCGGGCAACTCGATGCCGCTCCGGCACATCCCGCTCGGGACGATGATCCACAACCTCGAGATGCGGAAGGGCAAGGGAGCTCAGCTCGTTCGCTCGGCTGGCTCGGGCGCTTCGCTCATGGCGAAGGACGGCGACTACGCGCAGGTCCGTATGCCCTCGGGCGAAGTCCGCATGATCCACCAGGACTGCCAGGCCACCATCGGCCAGGTCTCCAACATCGATCACGCGAACATCTCCCTCGGCAAGGCCGGCCGTACGCGCTGGCTCGGCAAGCGCCCGCACCAGCGCGGCGTTTCGATGAACCCGGTCGAGCACCCCATGGGCGG
>JANXVA010000130.1 GCA_025351875.1 Myxococcales bacterium
CCCGTGGAACGATCTCCGCAAGGCGCCGGTCACCCACCTCGCGCGTTTCGCGGGCTTGCCGCATGTCGCGCGCGTCCTCGTGTGCCCGATCCTCGCCGGGGCCCGCTGGCTCGGCGCGATCGAGATCGTTGACCCCGCTCACGACGGCGCGTTCCGCAGCGCGGACGTCATCGCCGCGCGCTACGTCGCGCAGCGCTACGCGCAGTATCTCACCTCGCACGGCATGGTGCTCGAGGTGACCGCCATAGCCCACCACGCCTTCCGGAGCTGAACTTTTCGCAAGCGCCCAAGCTCGGGGCGAGGCCGTCGCGCACCTGTGCTCGCCGCCGTCGTTGGCGCGCCTGGCCTGGCTCCTGGTCACCCGGACATCGAGCCGAGCTGGCGCTCGACCGCCTTTCGGGTCGCGCCTCCAGGTGTCGAAGAGGCCTTGCGACATCGGGTCGGGCGAGATGTCGTCACCATGTCCGTGTCGATCGAGCCGGCGAACACGCCGTGCACGCTGACGCGCCACGACGCTCATCGTGCGGTCGACGCGCCGCCTGCACGTGACCGACGCGGGAAAGCGCTGGTACGAGCACTCCGTCCGCGTGCTGCGCGAGGTCGAGGAGGCGCGCGCGTCGGTCCAGAGCTCCACGGCGGTCCGCGGGACGCTCGACGTCGCGATCCGTGTGGGCTCGCCGCCCCCGGACAGTACGGCCTTCGTCGCCCATCCGCTCGTCAGCATGGACCGCCTGGTGGTCGCGGCGCCGCGCTTTCTCCGCAAGCACGGGACGCCACGCGAGCACCGATCGCGCTGCGCGATCGGGCGGTCGAGGGAGCAGGGCTCGCCTACCTGCCGGACTTCCTCGTCGAGGACGTCGCGGCCGGTCGGGTGAAGCGCGTGCTCCCCGAGTGGACCTCGCCGCCGTGGCAGGCTGTGGCGATCCATCGCGCGGAGCTGCGTGGCGCGGCTCGGCTCCGCGCATTTCTCGACGCCGTCACGGCGTGATCTCGAAGAAGCGAGGAGTGCCATCGCCGTCGATGGTCGTAGAGTGCTTCTCCCGGACCGACTGCATGCCCCTGACTCCGCTCGATGACCTGCCCAATCCCGACGGTAGCGACTGCGTTGCCTGCGGTCGCTGTTGCCATCACCCCCCGATCAGCGTGCGGCTCGAGGCCCTCGACGAGCGTCGCATGAGCCGACGGACCCTCGAGGTCTACACGGAGGTGCTCGCGCGTGCGCCGTTCTGGCGGTCCATGAAGAACGACGGCGAGCGCTGCGCGGCGCTCAGCCTCGCCGTGCCCGGCCTCTTCACGTGCTCCATCTACGAGGAGCGTCCCGTCGCGTGTCGCAGCGTCGAGCCAGGCTCCGCCGAGTGCCTCGAGGCGCGCCGCTGCGGCTGTCTGCGCTTTGGGCTCGGCTGACCGCGTTGCATCCTGGGGCCATGACCGACGCGTCGTAGGACGACACGATCGACATCGCATCGCGCTACCGCGCGCGCCGGGCGCGTCACTCGTACCAGAGGCGAGGTCGGCGCGGAAACGCGGGGTGGACGCCGCGACGGAGCTCGGTGGCGATCGGCGAGTTACCGATGTAGTCCTCGTGGAGCCACGCGTCTTGCTCGGTCACGAGGAGGCCAGCGCGGAACGGGACATAGAGGCGCGGGCCCTCGAAGGCGGCCTTCATCACCAGGTAGAAGTCGCCGGTGAGACGCTCGTCGACGACCCGCGGCGGGACGTCGTGCGCGTCGTATTCGAACCGGACCAGCGTGAGCGAGCCGTCGGCCGCGAGCCGGTACACCTCGTGGAAGCCGGCCCAGTTGCTGGTCGTCACCACCTCGGCCTCGCCGGGCTCGGACGCATACACCTTCATCTGCTCGCCGCTCGGTAGCCGCGAGCCCCAGCCGTGGTTCTCCTTCGCCGGCTCGCCGCGGATCGTCGCGAACACAGACCACACGCCCGGGTCGAACGAGGCGTGCTCGTTCTCCAGTTGCTCGCTCGATTGAGACGTCATTCCCCGCAAGGATAGGCGAACGGCCACCGCACCGCGCACCCCCCTCGCAGGGGCTCATGCACGTCAGGGGAAGAAGCGAACGAGCACCGATTCCGCCAGGTAAATGATGCTCCGGCCCACGGCGACGAAGCGGCCGTCGGCCGTCGGGCGGAGCGCGACCGGGAGCGGGTTCTCGCCGGGCGTGTCGAGCAGGACGCTGCCGGTCCCCGCGAAGGTCGTGATGCGCTGGCCGCTCGCGTTGAACGACCAGAGCTCGAGGCGATCGTGCGACGTGCTCCCGATGAACGCCGAGATGCGACCACTGGCGGCGACGCCGATGGCGTACTGATCCATCGCGTAGCCGGCGCCCCCGAGCGGGCTGGTGTCGAGGATGTAGCCCTGCGAGCCGAACGAGGTGTCCTTCGCGCCCTCGGACGTGAGCTGCTGCGCGTATCGAGGACCGGTCACGAGCCATTTGCCAGCGGGCGTGGGCACGGCGTCCGAGAGCGAATGCTCGGTCGTCGCGACGCCGCCCGTCGCGAACGTGGCGTCGAGCGCCCCCGCGTCGTCGATGCGCGCG
>JANXVA010000156.1 GCA_025351875.1 Myxococcales bacterium
CTCGGCGGCATCGCGATGTTCCCGCACATGGCGCGCGTGATGTTTCGCGTGGTCCGCTCCGCGGGCCCCGAGTTCGAGGCGATCCACGAGCAGATGATGGCGCGCTTCACGAAGCTCGTGCTCGAGGGAGTTCAGTCGAGCTTCGGCGGTCCCGGTCTCGCGAAGTCGCCTGCGGACGGACAGGTCGAGCTGCGCGTCTTCGCGCTCGTCTCGGGCATGGAGGCGGTCGCCATGCGCTACGTCATGAAGGGTGAGGAGGCGCGGGCCATGGAGGCCGCGCCGGTGCTCGTCGACATGGTGCAGAAGACCTTCAGGTGATCGGCGGACAACCCGCCGTCGCGTGATCTTTCTCTAGGGGATCACCTTCTGCTGGATCATGACGCCGCCTGCAAAGTAGTGATTGCTCGGGTCGGCGAGCACGAGGTCGTAGGTGCGGACACCCCCTCGGACGAGCGCGACGCTCGTCACGCGCTTCGAAACTGCGGCGCCGGCGCCGCCGGCGATCATGACGATGTCACCGGGCTGCACCTGCTCCATCGTGACTGACCTACCGTTGACCAGGATGGGGTGATTGCGCGTCGCGCTGAGGGTGCCGTCGACGACCACGATGCCGGCGCTCGAGAGCTCGCTGGCGTGGACGCTCTGCCTCACCACCTGCTGCTTGCCGAAGACACCCGTCGCGGGTTCGGCGGTGCGGACCCAGTCGCCGCGGAAGACGCTCTCGATCGGCTTCGTCGTTCCGTCGGCCATCGTGATGGGCGTACCCGCGATGAAGCAGGCGGTGCACGTCCCGCACGAGAGAGTGCCGCCGCAGCCGTCCGCATGTGTCCCGCACAGGAAGCTGTCGCACGTATTGGGCGTGCATCCGCAGACGTTGGTGACGCCACTGCCCCCGCAGGTCTGAGGCGCAGCGCAGCTCCCGCCGCACGCGATGTTCGCGCCGCAGCCGTTCGGGACCGTGCCGCAATTCTGTCCAGCGGGGCACGTCGTAGCGCTGGGGAGACACCCGCAGACGTTCGGCGTGCCGCCGCCGCCGCACGAATTGAAGCCGCTGCACGCCCCGCAATCGCGGGTGCCGCCACATCCGTCGGCGATCGGGCCGCAGTTCTTGCCTTGCTGCGCGCACGTGGTCGGCGAGCACCCGCAGACGTTCGCCGTGCCGCCGCCGCCGCAGGTCTGGGGTGTCGCGCAGCCTCCGCACTTGAGGATGACACCACAGCCGTCGCTGATGTCTCCGCAACGGCCAGCGCACGTGAGCGGCACGCACGCGGTGGCTCCGCACTTGTTGGGTCCGCCGCCGCCGCAGTTGGGGCCCGCGACATTGGCCGCGCAGCTCCCGCAGTCGTAGGTGTTCCCGCAGCCGTCGGGGACGGTGCCGCAATTGGCGGCGCGCGCGGTGCAGTTCTTCGGCTGGCACGCGCACTTGTTCTGCGAGCAGGCCTCGCCGGCGGTCGTGCACGCGCCGCAGTCGAGGGCGCCGCCGCAACCATTGTCGACGGTCCCGCACGTCGCGCCGACGTTGGGGCAGGTCTTCGACGCGCACGCGCACTTGCCCTCGACGCACGGGGCGCCTGCGCTGCACGCTCCGCATTCGATGGCGCCGCCGCAGCCGTCGTTCTGCGTGCCGCAGGCGAAGCCTTGTCCCGCGCAGGTCTTCGGTGTGCACGAACCGGGCGGCCCGCCGCCTTCGCCGCCACGCGCGCCGCCGTCGTCGCCTTCCGCGGCGACGGTCGAGAGGTGAGGAGCGTCGAAGTCGACGCCGAGGACGGTGCTGCACGCGCCGACGAGCATCGCGACGGCTGCGACAGCGACCACGAGGGCCGTTCGACGCTCGATCATCAGAAAGACCCTCGGAGTTGGAGCGCTTGCAGCAGAGCGGTAGGGGGCGCCTTTTTGCCTTGGGCGCTGGCGAAGTAGAAGTACGCGCCCACGCCCGCGAGCACGGCGCCGGCGATCAACGTGACGGTGCTGAGGGGGGCGAGGAAACGCCCCGAAGTTGCGGCATCTACGCCTTCCTGATCGCACGCGCTGCTCGCGTCGCAGTGTTCGTTCACGGTGCTGGCCTTCGTCGCGGCGAGCACTCCACTCACGCCGCCCACGATGAGGCTCGCGGCTCCGACGCCGAGCAGAACGAACGACACGGTGCGCCGCGGATCGGACGACACTGCGGAGCCGCTGTCGCTCCGCGGTCCGCTCGGCGCCGAAGGCTCACCTGCGGCCAGCGCTTCGGGAACGCCGAGCTCGCACGCGACGTCCTTCGTCTCACCTTCCGCGAACGTGACGGTGAACGCGTTCTCCTTGCGACCGGGTGCGTTGACCTTCACCTGCACCTCGCCGGGATCGATCGCTGTGCTCGTACCCACATCGGAGCGCGGCACCACGGAATCGCCGAGACGAACGCTCGCCTCGGCCGGCGCGTCGGGGGCGAGTCGAAGCGTGACGTGCGCGATTCGCTTTTCGAGCGTTTGCGCGCGGCCGGTCGCGAAGGCACGGCGCGGGTCTTTCTTGGGGAAGCCGGATGCCGCGAGCAGGTAGTGCTCGCGCGCCTTGACGAACGATCTCGCGCGCTCTTCGCAGTCCGCCAGGCTGAGCAGGGTGCCGGGCGCCGGGTCGAGCCTCTCGCTTTCGGCGAACTTCGGGCAGGCGCGCGCGAGGTCTCCGGCCTCCATTGCCGACCGACCCTCGCGGAAGAGGCGCTCGGCATCGCTCGCGCGAGACGCCTCGGTAGGCTGCGCGCCAGCGGGCTGCGCGCTAGCGACCCCCGCGATGAGGAGCGACGAACAGAACGTGAGCGCGGCAACTGTGCGGTGCGTTCTCATGGTCATCAGAAGCGCTTGTCGAAGAAGCCCGCGGTGTCGGCGGGGGGCGCGCCGTTGCCACGCGGAGCAGGCGCGACGCGTGGGGTCGTGGATGCGCGCGGGGCCGGCGCACTCGCGGCAGAGAGCGCGGCCGACGCATCCGATGCGGAGGCCGCGGCCAAGGGAGCCGGTTCGAGCGCGGCGCGCGCGGCGGTTGCGTGAGGGGCGAGCGCGGCGGGCGCGGCGGTTGCCTCCGGCGCAGTCGCGGACGGCGAAGTGACGGCGACCGTCGGCGGCGCGGAATTCTGCGCGGCCGCGATGGAGGGCCTCGCTGTCTCGACGCTCGGCGCGAGTCGCTTCCACGCAAACGTTCCGCCGACGGCGAGCCCGATGAACGCGAGCGCCGCCGCCGCGACCACCACCCCGACTGCGCTCCCGCGAGGCGCTCGAGGAGGAGCCTCGCCTGGCGGAACCCACATGGGGCGCCCTGTCGTGAGCTGCGGCTCGGACATCTGCACCGTCGAGCCGTAGCTCGGGCTCGTATGCGCTCCGCCGTGCGACACGCCGCTGCCTTGCGAGATGCTGCCGTGGCTCGGCGACGTGATCGGCGACGACCCGATCGCTTGATTTCCGCTCGGCGGTAGCACCATCCCGGGATGCATGACCGGCGCGGTATCGCCAACCGCCGTCACGAGCGTATGGTCGAACGCCGGCGCACCTCCCTCTGCGCTCACCGCGCGGCGGAGCGCGAGCTGCATCGCCACGGCGTCGGGAAAGCGTCGCTCGCGGTCGAAGGCCACGGCGCGGTCGATGGCTCGCGCGACTTCGAGCGGCACCTGCGGGCAGAGGCTGTTCGTGCTCGGCATCGGCTCCGTCATCGCGACGAAGAGCTCTTCTTGCACGGTGTCGGCGCGCCGCGGCCGGTGCCCGAGCAGGAGCGCCAGCATGGTCGTTCCTACTGCCCAGAGATCCGTACGCGCATCGACCTCCATCCACTTGCCGCGCGCTTGCTCGGGCGGCATGTACGAGGGCGTTCCGATCGCTGCGCCGGTCTGCGTGAGCCCGCCTTCGCCCGACGACTCCGCGAGCCGGGCGATGCCGAAGTCGAGGACCTTGAGCTTTCCGTCCCGCGTCAGGAAGAGGTTCGCGGGCTTGATGTCCCGATGAACGATGCCTTTGGCGTGGGCTGCCGCGAGCACGTCGAGCAGATCATCGGCGATCTTGAGCACCTGGCTCAGCTGCAGCGCGTTGGCAGGTGTCTGCGTGTGGCGCTCGAGCGAGTAGCCGTCGAGCAGCTCCATCACCAGATACGGTGCGCCGTCCTCGGCGTAGGCATCGTCGAGAACGCTGACGACGCCGGGGTGCTCGACCTTGTTCGCGAGGTAGCCCTCGCGGAGAAAGCGCGCGACCAGCGACGGATCGACGACGAGCTCCGCGTGGAGCACCTTCAGCGCGGCGCGCTTTCCGTTCCGGTGCGAGGCGCCGTAGACGGCAGCCATGCCGCCGATCCCGAGGAGCGAATCGATTCGCCACTTCTCGTTCAGCAACGCACCAACGCGCGCGCGAGCGCGTTGCGTTGCGATTGGAGAAAACGACATCGGGCACCTCGATGGTATCGCCGACCGCCCGGCTTGCGCAAACGACCGCCAGGTACGCTCGCTCACCCGCGGCTCCGGTGTCGCACATCGGTGAGTAGCGAAGGCTTGCGCGCGCTACAGCGGCCGTTCGCCGAGGGTTCGCGACCGTTCGGAGCAAACCCAGCAATCAAACGGCCTGCTCGCGGGTCGAGCCTCCATGCGAGTCGCCCTTCTCAACCCGCCTCATTCATCGATTGGGAGTCGCATTCCCGACGAGCAGCTCCCGCCCCTCGGCCTTCTCTCGATCGGCGGTCCACTCATCGATGACGGGCACGACGTCCGACTCATCGATGCCGACCTGGAGAACCTCGCGGACGAGGAGACGCTGCGCCGGATCTGCGCGTTCGAACCGGACGTGCTCATGGTGGGTCATTCGGGGTCCACCTCGGCGCATCCCGTGGTGAGCCGCATCACGCGCGCGCTGCGAGCGAGGATGCCGCGCATTCGCGTCGTCTACGGCGGCGTGTTTCCGACCTACCACTATCGAGACGTCTTGAAAGAGGAGCCGCAGATCGACGTGATCGTCCGCGGTGAGGGAGAGAAGACGATCGTCGCGCTCATGCGCGCGCTCGTGTCTGGCGACGCGATCGAAGGGGTGGCGGGCATCGCGTTTCGAGATTCCGCAGGGGCGCTCGTCGCCACAACCCCGGCCGCGGTGATCGACGACCTCGATGCCTACCGCATCGGCTGGGAGCTCATCGATCATCGTCGCTACACCTACTGGGGCGACAAGCGCGCTGTCGTCGTCCAGTTTTCCCGCGGCTGCCCTCACCCCTGCAACTACTGCGGTCAGCGCGGCTTCTGGACGCGATGGCGGCATCGCGACCCGAAGAAGCTCGCCGCGGAGATCGCGAGGCTCCATCGCGAGCACGGCGTCATCGTCTTCAACTTCGCCGACGAGAACCCGACGTCGTCGCGCATCCACTGGAAGGCGTTCTGCGAAGCGCTCATCGCCGAGGAGGTGAAGGTCATCCTGGTCGGCTCGACGCGCGCCGGCGACATCGTGCGCGACGCGGACATCCTGCATCTCTACAAGAAGGCGGGAGTGCAGCGCTTCCTCCTCGGCATGGAGACCACGGATCCGGCGACGCTCGAGCTCATTCGCAAAGGCAGCACGACGACCATCGATCGCGAGGCCATCAGGCTGCTGCGCGAGAACGGCATCCTGTCGATGGCCACGTGGGTGGTCGGCTTCGAAGAGGAACGGTCCGCCGATCACCTTCGTGGCTTGAAACAGCTGCTCTCCTACGATCCCGATCAGGTGCAGCTCCTCTACGTCACGCCGCACCGCTGGACGCCCTTCTTCGACCTCGCCAAGCACCGCCGCGTGCTGCAGACGAACCGCGAGCGCTGGGACTACAAGCATCAGGTGTTGGTCACGCGCCACATGGCGCCGTGGCAAGTCCTGGCGTGGGTGAAGCTCACCGAGCTCGTCCTCCAAGCGCGCCCACGCGCCCTCTGGCGGACGTTCTTGCAGCCGGACCGCGAGCTTCGTGACGCGATGCAGTGGTACACGCGGATGGGCCGCCGCGTCTGGCCGTTCGAGGTCTACAACTTCTTCTTCCGCGACCGCCACGCCGAGGCTGGACCGACCGTCGAAGGGATGTGGGGCGCCCCACAGGCCAGCGAGGAGAAGTCGATGGTCGTCTTGCGGACACGAAAGCGCCGCGTCGCTGCGGTCACCACGTGAACCCCGTCGCGACCGTCGTGTCCTCGCTTCTTGGGCGCTCTGGTCAGAAGCGGACGAGGACCGTGAGGCCCGCGCCGTCGTGATCCACGCGCGGCGCCACGAAGAGCGGGTGTCGGGTCGACACGCCGCGCACGAGGAGATCGATCGCCCACGCGCTCGCCACTCCCGCCACAGTGCCGATGCCGTCCCACGTGAGGTCTCGCCACGACGGATCGCCGAAGCCCGTCAGATCGAGCGCCTCCTTCGCGATGCCGACGCCGAAGGCCAGGCTCGCGCCGAGGATCAGCGCGTGCCCTCGGGCATCGAACAAGAACGCGCCGATGGTGTAGCCACCCGCCGCGATCGTCCCCGTGGCCGCGAAGTGCAGCGCCTTGTCCTTACCGAACCACGGATCCGGATCCGCGGCCTGGGCCGAGCGAGGCGACGACGCGACGACGGCAAACAGCGCCGCCGCCGCGACCGATCGCAAGAACCTCAAGGAGTCGGAAGCGCGGAGTCGAGCGGCAGCACGAAGGTCTGGACCAGCTGGCGCATCGTCTCGATGTTCGCGACGTAGCGTTTCAGCGCAGCAACGCCGCTTGGCACGTCAGGGTTGACCTGCGGCTTGCCAGCCTTCAGCTTCAGCTTCGGCGTGCCGTCCGGGTTGAGCAGATAGAACCCGCCCGCGTCCGTCTCGACGACGTACGCCTCGTAGACGAGGTTGTTCGCCCACTCGAGCATGCGCGCGCCGATGCTCTTCTCGTGATCGACGCCGAAGAGCTTCTCGGTGCCGGTCGTGCGCGCGCGGTAGGTGATGCTCGTGGAGGGATCGATGAACGTGTACGTCTCGAGCGCGGGCCACGAAGGCTGCTCGGTCGGAAGCGCCGTGATGCGAGCGTCGTCGATGAACGTCCGTGAGAAGCCGGTCGGGAAGAGCATCGTGCCCCACACCATCGCGTAGAGCTGCTCGTTGAAGCCGAACGCCGGATCGACGAGCTTCGGCTTCGCGGGCCGCGTACCGTTGCTGCCGGTCGCGTGCCAGTCCGGGTACGTGAGGTTCGCGCCCGGGATACCGGGGATGCTGCCTGTGCCTGTCGCGTCGGCCCACGGCGCAAACGACTCGATGTCGCCCGTCAGCAGCGCGGCGAAGATGCGCCGCACCTGTTCGGGATACACCGTCGCGAAGTTGATGTTCTTGTAGCGCCCGTCGATGAAGTCTTCCTTCGAGTTCGAGATGAACGTGTCGAAGGACTCGGACAGGTAATAGACCGCCCAGGTCTTGTCGTAGAACGAGCCGACCTGCTTCTGGTAGTCGCCCCACCAGTAGCCCTGGCTGTAGTCGAAGTCGTTGTGGATGTAGCGACCCTTCCCGAGCGCGACCTGGAAATCGTAGGGCGTCGCCGCGGGCAGCGGATCGGGGTCGGCGACGTAGATGTAGTCGACGAGGCCGGGCGGCTGGGCGCCGGGGCA
>JANXVA010000157.1 GCA_025351875.1 Myxococcales bacterium
GTGGGGCGACAAGCTGCTTGCGGGTGGCGCCACTCCTGAAGTTCCCACCGCGCCGTCAGCATCGTCCTCCGTCGAGCAGCAGCTCGCCGTAGGAAGCGTATTCGCGTACCCGTACGGCCGACGACCTGACCGACGGATCTCGGCCCGGAGCCCCGCGAAAATCGCGATTCACGCGTCGAAATCGACGGCTTCACCAGGCTTCGGCGGCGGTTTCCACCGATGCGGCAAGAGCGCAGCGATCTCGTCGGCGTCGGTGATCCCTCCGACGCGGCCGAGGACATCGGCGAGGTACTCGACAGGGTTCACGCCGACGCGGGTGCACGAGACGACGAGCGAGTAGAGAAGCGCGAGCTCTTTGCCGGCTTCTTCGCTGTGTACAAATAAGAAGTTCTTCCGGCCCAGCGCCACGAGCCTCATCGCATTTTCTGCGCGGTTGTTGTCGAGCGGGATCCGGGCGTCTTTCAGAAAGCGCCCGAGAGCCATTTGGTTTCGCCACGTGTAGCGCGCAGCGCGTCCGAGGAGCGTCTTGGGGGCGTGTGCGCGTCGGGTCTCCCGCGCGAGCAGCAGGAGCCTCACATAGAGCGGCCGCGCGAGCTCGCGGCGGAGTGTGAGGTGCGCCGTCGTTCCAATGATACCGCGCCGCTCAGCCTCGTGCTCGACGCGGTACATGCCCGCGACGAGGCTCAAGGCCTCTTTCGCTTCAGGCACATCGCCGGCATTGAAGAAGTGTCTCCGCGCATGGGCGAGGCAGCCGCAGCGGCGACGCTTGCCTCTGCGCACGAGCGGATCATAACCCCGGTAGTCGTCGCAGAGAATCGCGCCCGCGGAGTCTCCGAGCACGTCGACAGGCACATCGCCGCTGCGTGAGAGATCAAAGCGATATCCGGTCAGCGTCTGCCCCACGAACGCCCAGAGGAAAGCCTTCGACGCTTGCTTGGTCATTTTGAACGCCGTCTCGTCGGCATGGACGAGAAAGTCGTTCCGGAGCACGTTGAAGAGCGGCTGGCGCAAGGGCTCCAGAGTCTGGGCGGCCCTGCGAAAGAGATCGTTGATGGTGCTCCGAGCGATCGGCACGCCGGTACGCGCGAACGCCTGCTCGAGGCGATAGTGCGGAGTGGCGGCGAGACATTTCGAGACGATGAGGTGTGCGACGAAGCTCGACGCATACCGCGTCTTCTCCGCCCACCGTGCCGGCGGTGGCGCGGTGAGCACGCAGGCTCCGCAGCGACATGCGACCGTCTCGCGCGTGATCACGATGCGACGAAGGTACCCCGGCACGTATTCGAAGATCTCACAGGTCTTGCCCGGCCCCACGGGTCGAAAGGAGGTGCCTCCGCACGATGTGCAACGCTTGTCGGCCTCGGGCACGGACACGCGCTCTTGCTTCGTCTCCATCCGTTCGGCGCGAAGGAGCGCCTGTTCCGTGCGGCGATCCGCGGCCTCCTCTGTGGTGCGCGGCGGCTTCGCGATCTTCGGCAGCCTGCCGGTCTTCTCGGACCTCTTCGCGAACGCGCGCGCGAGGACTTCGACCTGCGCCTTCAATGTCTGCACCTCACCTTGGAGGTGGACGGCGAAGTCGCGCCAGGCGCATCCGTGATCCTTGTCGCTGTCGTCCGGCGGTGCCAACAGGGAGTTTTGATCACGACGCGCGTGAAATGTCGATCCCCTCTCTGCGTTTCTTCGCCCGCGCCGGCTCCCATCGCGGCGCGCGTTTGATCGCGCGGAGGTCGACGCCGTCGAGCAGCATCGCGAGCGAGGGTGCATCGAGCACGATCTCCGTGGCGTCGCCTGGGACAGGCGGCATCGTGAAGCGCGCGCGCTCCAACCGCTTGTAGTAGACGACGAAGCCGCCCGCGCTGAAGCACAGGATCTTCACGCGATCCATGCGCCTCCCGAAGAACACGAACAGGGTGCCGTCGTAGGGATCGGCCCGCCACATGGTGCGGACCAAGGTCACGAGTCCATCGTGGCCTCGACGTAGATCGACGGGCTTGGTGGCCAGCACGACGTGGACGCCCGGTCCGAGGCTCAGCATCCGCGCGCCGCGCGAACGATCGCCGCGAGCTGATCGTGTGTGAGGCGGCCGCGCACGGTAACGCGCGCCGCGCCCACCTCCACGACGACGTCGAGGGTCGAACCGTGGGCTGCTGCGGGCGCGTCGTGCACGACAACCGGGAGCAGACGTGGCTCGCACACGCGCTCGTCTCGCGCCCGTCGCGCGAGCTCGGAGCGCCACCAGACCAGCGTGCGCTCCTTTACGCTGTGGCGGCGCGCAATCTCGCCCGCGTCGACGCCATTCGAGAGCTCCTCAATTCGCTTTGCCCACCAACTCGCTCGGTGTCTCGCCATGCGAGGAGAGAATCATCCGCGCTCCCATCGCGCACGATGGTGTCCGCCGTACGGGTACCTAGCGACGGCGGCCACGCTCCGCCCGGCACGGGCGCACGCGACCAGCCCAAGAAGCGCCGAGGCGACGAGGATGGCGGCAAGCTCGAGAGCCGGCGAGAGCTCCGTTCGGCGCGTCGCCCCGCAGGCCGACACGGCGCAGCCTGCCGCGGTACCGGATTGGGCGACTGCCGTCACGCCGCGCGGCTCGCACGCGGGGTGCGCGAGAGAACGGTCGGTCGCGCGCTCGACCCACGTGGAGACCGCGTCGATGCGCACGTAA
>JANXVA010000183.1 GCA_025351875.1 Myxococcales bacterium
TCCAACAGTTGGGAATACACCGGAGATGGCCAGGCCTGCGCTTACCGCGCCGGGGCCGAACTGCAGGACATGGAGTTTGTGCAGTTCCACCCGACCGGCATGGTGTGGCCGCCCAGCGTGCGCGGCACCTTGATCACGGAGGGCGTCCGCGGCGAGGGCGGTACGCTCCGGAACAAGGACGGCAAGCGCATCATGTTCGATTACATCCCCGCGCTGTACGCGAACGACACCGCAGACACCGAGGCCGAGGCCGACCGCTGGCTCGCCGAGTCGACGGTGGGCACGTCGACCGCAAAGCGGACGCCGGACCTCTTGCCGCGCGACATCGTCGCACGCGCCATCCACACCGAGGTCAAGGCCGGTCGCGGCTCACCGCACGGCGGCGTGTTCCTCGACATCGCCACGCGCCGCTCGGCCGAGGACATCAAGAAGAAGCTCCCCGCGATGTACCACCAGTTCAAGGAGCTGGGAGACGTCGACATCACCAAGGAGCCGATGGAAGTCGGCCCGACCGCCCACTACACGATGGGCGGCATTCGCGTCGACTCCGACACCCAGGAGACGCGCGTGAAGGGCCTCTTCGCCGCGGGCGAGTGCGCCGGCGGCATGCACGGCTCTAACCGCCTCGGCGGCAACTCGCTCTCCGATCTCCTCGTCTTCGGTCGCATCGCGGGCCTGCACGCCGCGAAGTACGCGAAGGACACGACCGCAAAGCCGCTCGACAGCGCGCAGATCGCCGACTACGCACGCGAGGCCATCGAGCCGTTCGAGCGCGAAGCGGGCGTGAACCCGTTCTCGATCCACGAGGATCTGATGAACGTGATGCAGAAGCACGTCGGCATCATGCGCAACGAGGAGGAGCTCAAGGCTGGCCTCGTCGAGCTCGAGCGCCTCAAGGCAGACACCGCGCGCACGAAGATCGCGGGCAACCGGCATTACAACACCGGCTGGCACGAGTGCATCGACCTCCGGAACATGCTCATCGTCTCCGAGGCGATGGCCCGCTCCGCGCTCATCCGCAAGGAGAGCCGCGGCGGTCACGCGCGGGAAGACTTCCCCGAGATGGACAAGGAGTTCGCCAAGGTGAACCACGTCGCGCGAATGGGAGGCAACGGCATGGAAGTCGTGAGCGTTCCGCTTCCCGAGGTGCCGGACGAGATCAAGAAGATCCTCGAGGAGGACAAGTAGCCATGGCCGCTTTCGAGAAAGCAAAGCTCCGTATCTGGCGTGCCGACGCGAGCGTCGAAGGCAGCGGCGAGTTCAAGGAGTACGCGGTCGAGACGTACCCGGGCATGGTCGTCCTCGACGCCATCCACGAGGTGCAGGCCAAGCAGGAGCCCGACCTCGCCGTTCGCTGGAACTGCAAGGCGGGTCGCTGCGGCTCGTGCAGCGCCGAGATCAACGGCAAGCCCAAGCTCCTCTGCATGACGCGCATGACGGCGTACGAGCCCGGCTCGACGATCACCGTGACGCCGATGAAGACGTTCCCGCTGATCAAGGACCTCGTCACGGACGTCTCGCACAACTACCGCGTCGCGAAGAAGATCCTCCCGCTGAAGCCCCGCGCCAAGGAAGCCGACGGCACCTGGCGCATGCAGCAGGAGGACATCGAGCGCATCCAGGAGTTCCGGAAGTGCATCGAGTGCTTCCTCTGCCAGGACGTCTGTCACGTGCTCCGCGATCACGACAAGAAGGAGAACTTCGCAGGCCCTCGCTTCATGATCGCGCTCGCTGGCCTCGACATGCACCCGCTCGACACCATCGATCGTCGCCCGATGATCAAGGAAGAGGCGGGCATCGGGTACTGCAACATCACGCGTTGCTGCACCGAGGTCTGCCCCGAGCACATCGTGATCACGGACAACGCGATCATCCCGCTCAAGGAGCGCGTCGCCGACGACTTCTACGATCCGGTTCGCTGGGTGCTGAACAAGGTCTTCCCGCCGAAGCACAAGAAGAGCCTCCCGATCGTCCCAAGCCAGGCCGCGAAGAAGTAGCAATCTCCGGGGCTTTCCTCGCTCCGAGGCGAACTTTGAGGACCTCTGAGTGGTGAAGCTGGCCGGCTCGCGGCACAGCAGTGCCGATGAAGCTGCTCGCTTGGGTCATGGTCTCGGTGCTCGCCTCGGCTGCGGGTTGCGCTGCCCCCGAAGCGGCTGCGAACGACGTCGGCACCGCGGAGGACGCGGAGCAGGAGATCCGGACGTGCGCGCCGCCGACTGGCGCCGCGGATCCCGCTGCCGCGACCGCGCTCTGGGCGCGCGTCCCGCGTCCGTGGCGGACGTTTCTCGGGGCCGAGCGAACGAAGGACTACTTCCCCACCCTCGCGGCGTTCGTGGCGGACGCGCGTACGAAGCCGGCCGCGGTCTTCCCGCCCGAGGACGAGACGTTCACGGCGCTCGAGCTCGCGGCGCCGAGCGACGTGCAGGTCGTGATCCTCGGCCAAGATCCATATTTCAACCCGAACCAGGCACATGGCCTCGCGTTCTCGGTCAAGGCTCCCACGGCGCCCCCGCCGTCACTGCAGAGCATCTTCAAGGAGCTTCGAGGCGATCTACCGGAGACGAAGCCCGTGACGCACGGCTCGCTCGTCGCGTGGGCGAAGCAGGGAGTGCTCATGCTCAACGCGGTGCTCACCGTCGAAGAGGGCAAGCCTGGTTCGCACGCGTGCCACGGTTGGGAGACGTTCACCGACGCTGTCATCGAAACCCTCAGCGCGCGTCACGACAAGCTCGTCTTCGTCCTCTGGGGTTCCTACGCGCAGTCGAAGATCCCGCTCATTGACGCGCGACACGTGATCATCACAGGCGCGCACCCGTCACCTCGCGCAGCTCGTCACGGCTTCTTCGGAACGCGCCCCTTCTCGAAGGTGAACGCGGCGCTCTTGGCCCAGCACAAGGCTGCGATCGACTGGCAGCTTCCCGCGACCCCCTGAGCGCACCCTCGCGCCGCAAGTTCGCACAGCGCGGAGACGCGCTAGTCGAAGCGGTGGAAGGGCGTCGCGGTTGCGGCGGTGCCCTGCTGCATCGGCACGAGCGTGAGGCGCAGCTTCTGGTTCACGTCGGGGACGATGCGCTCCTTCACGGTCACGTATCCGACGTGACGGATCTCGACGGTCACGGGCTCGTCGCTCTGGTCGAGGCGCAGGTCGGCCGGCGACAGGCCCTGCTTCGCGCCGTTGACGAGCACGGTCGCCTTCGACGGCACCGTCTCGATGTGGAGGACGACCTTCGCCGGCGCCGCGGGAACCGAAGCGCTAGGCGCGACGGACGCCGATGCGAACGGGCTCTCCGACGGAACCGTGGCGGGTGTTGCCGGCGCGCTGCTCGACGGCGGCGCGGCCGCGACGACCTGCGAAGCGATGGTCCCCGCGTCGACGTTCTTGGCGACGTCGAGCTTCGAGCGCGCCATGAGCGCCGTCAGCGTGAGAATGATGCCGATCAGCGCAATCACGGCGCCGCCGATGATCACCGGCGACCGGAACAGGCTCCCGGGTGCCCGCGTGCCCATGCGCGCGTCTTCGGCGTCTGGCAGGCTCGGCGCGGGCGGCGCGGCGGGGATGGCCTCTCCTTCGCCCTGAGAGTGCGAGCCGGTGTCGGTGCTCGCGTCGTGCGCGGGCGGCACCGACGTGTATTCGATCGGCGCGACGGCCGGGATCTCGATCTGCTCGTCGGTCTCACCGATCGGGAGCTTCGGTACGCTGGCGCCCGCCTTCACGCGGCGGAGCATCTCCGCCTTCTCTTCGATGCGCTCCGAGAAAAGCCGGTGCATGACGACGGAGAGATCCTCCTCCGGCGCGATGCGGGCCGAGAGCTTGCGCATGGCGACGAGGAGATCGTGCCGGAGCTCGAGCGCGGTCTGGTAGCGCTCCCGCCGCTTGCGCGCGAGCGCCTTCATGGCGATCGCGGTGAGCTCCTCGGGGTACGGGAAGTCGACCGCCACCGAGCCTGGCGTGGGGACCGGCAGCTCGCAGATCGCCTTCTGCATGTCGAGCGCGTTGGCCCGCTTGAAGAGGCGCTTGCCGGTCGTCAGCTCCCAGAGGATCGTGCCGAGCGCGAAGATGTCGCTCCGGCCATCGAGGACGGCGCCCTTGCACTGCTCCGGCGAGGCGTATTCGAGCTTGCCCTTGAACTGCCCGGCCTCGGTCTGCGCGATGCGGTTCGACGCCGTCGCAATGCCGAAGTCGAGGACCTTGATGGTGCCCTTGTAGCCGATGAAGACGTTGTGAGGAGTCACGTCGCGATGGACGATGTTGAGCTTCGTGCCGTTCTCGTCGGTGAGCTCGTGGGCGGCATGCACGCCGGCGCAGGCCTCCGCGACGATGTAGCAGGCGAGGGTGAGATCGAGCCGCTCGCCTCGCACTTGCATGCGCCGCATGAGGCCGCTCGTACTCTCCCCCTCCAGGTACTCCATCGCCAGAAAGAGCTCGCCTGCCTCGTGCCCGAGCTCCGTGACCTGGACGACGTTCGGATGACGGATGCCCGCGACGATGCGTGCCTCGTCGAGGAACATGTCGACGAAGTCCTTCCTCTGCGCGAGGTGAGGGAGGATCCGCTTGATGACCACCGGGCGCATGAAGCCGCTCGGACCCGCGAGCCGCGCCAGGAGGATCTCCGCCATGCCGCCGGAGGCCAGCGGTCCGACGATTTCGTATCGGCCGATCTGGCGTGGTACAGTGGGATTGAGGGGTTGTTCGGACATCCTCTCTCGGAGGAGGGTATCGGATGGGATCGGGGCGAACAAGCCAACCGCTGTTGGCGCTCATGTTCGGAGCGGCAACATGCCTCTCGGTCGGGCTGATGTCGACCTCGTCACACGCCCAGACAGCTCCCGCACCGTCGGTCGCGCCCGGCCCGAATGCTCCCCCGTCTGCGGCCGCCCATGCGCGCGCCGCCGAGCTGTTCAAGAAGAGCGTCGACACTTATCGAAGCGGCGACTTCAAGCAGACGGTCGAGCTCCTGAACGAGGCCTACGCGCTCGAACCGCAGTCGGTGCTCCTCTACAACCTCGCGCGGGCTCACGAGGGCATCGGCAACAACGACGCGGCGATCGAGACCTACGAGAAGTTCCTCGCGCAGGAGCCGAACGCCAAGGATCGCGGCGCCATCGAGCAGCGCCTCACGACCCTGCGCCGGCAGCGCGATGAGCGACTCGCGCTGGAGAAGAAGAGCGCCAGTCAACCCGTGCAGCCGACCGAGCCGGCACCGCAGGAGAAGCCCCCTCCTTACAAGCGCAGCGTCCTGCCCTATGTCGTCGGCGGGGTCGGCGTGGTCGGCATCGTGGCAGGCACGGTCTTCGGGGTGATGGCGAGCTCGAAGCGGGATGACGCCGTCGCGGCACCCGCGCAGCGAGACGCGCTCGGTCTCGAGGACGACGCCAAGAGCCGCGCGACCCTCTCGAACGTCTCGTTCGTGGTCGGCGGCGTCCTGCTCGCGGCCGGTGTCACGTGGTGGGTGCTCGACCTGAAGGCGTCGAAGAGGACCGCGAGCACATCGACGCTGCGGGTCGGTATCGGCGCAGGTCTCGTCAATCTCGAAGGAGCACTGCCTTGAGTCGAGCAACGCTACGCGCGGGCAGCGTCGTCGCCTCGGTCGTCGCGCTCGTCGCGGCCTGCAGCATCGAGGCCGTCGACGTCGCGAGCAAGAGTTGCCCCTGCGGCGACGGGTACGTGTGCGACGAGCCGCGCAACGCCTGTGTTCGTCCGGGTGACCTCATCATCGACGGCGGCGACAGCAGCGTTCCGTCGTGCGCGAACGATCAGTGCCCGTGCGCGATCGACAGCGAGTGCAAGGACCCGGCACGCACGAGGTGCTCGCCCGCGAAGGTCTGCGTCGAGTGCGCGACGAGTCCCGACTCGTGCCCGATCGGCAGCTACTGCAACCCGAGCCTCCAGTGCACGGCCGGCTGCAAGCAGCAGAGCGACTGCCAGATCAGCCCGGCTGCTCCGCGTTGCGATCTCGGCCGCCACCAGTGCGTCGAATGCGTGACGACCGCCGACTGCGGCGACGGCGGCAAGCTCTGTAGCCCGTCGGGCTCGTGCGTCGAGGGTTGTGATCTCGATGCGGGCAAGCCGTGCTCGAACGGCAAGACGTGTTGCAATAGCCTCTGCCTCGACACGACCGCGGACCCGCTGAATTGCGGCGGATGCGGCACCACGTGCAGCACGGTCAACGGCACCCCGAAGTGCGCGGCCGGCGCGTGCAACTGGACCTGCGCGAGCGGCTTCGGCCATTGCGATCCGGGAAACACGGGCTGCGAGACGAACCTGCGCACGTCACTGACGCGCTGCGGCTCGTGCGGAAGGAACTGCACGACTGCGCTCCAGCACGCCAACGGCGTCACGTGCAACGCAGGCAACTGCGCCTACACGTCGTGCCTGCTGAACTTTGGTGACTGTGACGGCAACAGCGGCAACGCCTGCGAGTGCGCATGCGGTGCAGCAGCGGGAGACATCTGCTGCCCGGGGAACATCTGTAATTTCCCAGGTGGCAAGTGCACCTCCGCCGGGACCGGCAAGTGCACCCCGTGAAGGCCTCGTGGCCTCTCTTATCGCTGGCCTCGTGATACGCCAGAGCCATGGGCTGGGAACTGAAGCGACTCGCGGACAAGAACCTCGGCGCGGCGATCGGGCTTGCCGCCCACTATCGCAACCTGAACGAGCCCGAGCAGGCGGAGAGCATCTGCCGTGACGTGCTCGCGGTCGCGCCGGAGAACGTCGACGCGCTCCGCACCCTCGGCCTCGCGCTGACGGATCGTTTTCCGACGTGCTGGATGACGCTCTTCGACGAGGCCTGCGCAACGTTCCGCAAGCTACCGAGTGACTACGAGCGCACGTACTACCTGGGCATCGCGTGGGAGCGTTACGCGCTCGCGCAGGCCGCGGGCGGGCGCAGCCGCAACGCGATCAACGCCTTCGAGGACGCGATGGAGCACTTCGAGAAGGCGCAGGAGCTCGCTGCGAAGGACGACCCGTCACCGATCCTCCACTACAACCGGTGCGTCCGCGCGGTCACGAACAGCGCGGAGCTGACCCGCGAGGTCGAGGCGTCGAACGAGCCGAGGTACGAGTTCGGCGATTGATCGTTCACGCTTTGCCCGCCGCGCCTCATCGGCGCGTGAACGACATGTTCATATCGCTCGGCTCGACGGAGAACGCGGCGCGGGAGAGTCAGCTCGCGTACGAGATCTTCATCGTCTGCACGATCGTCGTGATGAGCTCCTCGACCTTCTTCGTGCTCTCGTGCCGGACGATGACGTAGCCGTCGCCCTCGTAGCTGTCGTTTTTCATCGCCCCGAGGGTCGGGAGCTTGGCCTCGACGAGGTGCTCTCCCACCGCCGCGTGCGTCTCGCGCACGCCGGTGACCGAGACGACGCGTCCGCGTCCCACCCCGCGAATGTACGCGCAACCCGCCGCGTACTTGCGCTCCCACGGCGCATCGAGCTCGCCGTCGATCACGGCCTTGGCCCATGCGCGATACACGTCGATGTCGTGCACGACACCCGTCATGTGGAGGAGCTGAGGGCCGGGCGGGCGGGCGGCGATCTCACCGATCGCGAGCGTCCCATCGGACTTCTCGAACCACTCCATGTGCGTCATGCCGTCCTCGAGGCCGAGGGCGCGTACGGCCGCGAAGCCGATCTCCTTCGCGCGCTGGGAGCGCGGCGTATCCATCTCGCGCGGCAGGACGCACGCCCACTGGATCCACGGGTTCTCGAGGACCTCGAGACAGCCGGGCAGGTAGTTCGAGATCGAGGAGACGCGCGGGACGCCGCCGATGGTGATCGTCTCGAAGCTGTGCTCGGTGCCGCGGAGCATCTCCTCGCCGAGCATGGGGGAGTCCGCGCCGACGCGCATCCCGCCGAGGACATGGCGGAGCTCATCCTCGTTGGTCACGCGGAACGTCGCCTTCGCGCCCACGCCAGCCGGCGGCTTCAGGATCATCGGGAAGCCGACCTGCGCCGCAAAGGCACGCGCGTCGTTCTCGGAGGTGATCAGCTTGTGGCGCGCGACCGGGAGCCCCGCGGCACGGAGCGCGTCCTTCATCTGCGCCTTCTCGCGAAACAGCTCGGCGGTCGCTACGGACGTCCCCGCGACGCCGTAGCGTTCGCGGACGCGCGCGATCGTCACCATCATCGGCTCGAGGATGCCGATGATGCGAAAGGGCTCGCCGTGGCGCTTTCGGAGTACCTCGACTCCCTCGACGATGTCCTCGAAGCTCGTCGGGCCCGTGACGCGAACGAAGTCGTGGAAGAGGCTCGCCTCGTGCCCGGGCGGAGGCGAGTGGCCGACTCCGAGCAGGCGCACGTCCTCGAGGGTAGCAACGGCGCGAATGAATCGCATCGTGACGTCGGAGGGAAACGGCGCGACGAAGATCACATTGCGGGGCAAGGACCCTAGAGTCGGTCCTGTGCGCACGCCCGTCAACATCGAGCGCTCAGTCGTCGTCGCTCGTGCTGCCGCCGAGGGCTCCGCTCAGGAGCGCTGTGAGCACCAGCTCATCGCTGGATGCGGACGGTGGGCGTAGCTCCCGTGAACTCGGCGCGCACCGTGACCCGCTCGCCGGCCTTCACGGTGAAGCGTTCACCGCGGCTCTCGCCGGTGGGGTCGAACTGGAAGCGAACGTCGTGCTGACCGGGCTCGAGGTTGAGGCGCTGAGGACACGCGCCTCGCGAGGCGCCGTCGACCGATACGCGCGTGCCGGGGTCACCGAGGAACGAGACGAAGGCGCGGCCCGCGGCTGCCGTAGCGGGCACCGACGCGCTCGTCACCGAGGCGCCGGGCGTCGTTCCTGGCGGCGGGAGAGCCGTGGCCCCTGTAGGCGCCAGGAGCGCGACGCTCGGTCCGGGCTTGGCGCTGAGCGCGGGCGAGGAGGTCGACGACGGCGCGGCGCTCGCGGTGGGCGCGCCCGTGGTCGTCGTCGTGGCCGTGGCCGTCGGAATCGAATCGGTGCGCGCTCCGCTCGACTTCACGCGCCACGCGGCACCTGCGCCGACCGCGAACAGCACGGCAACCGCCGCGAGCGTCCAGGTGCGCGAGCGAGGTGGCGCATGCTCCGGACCCGTCGTTTCGCCACCGCGCACGGCCGTCTCGAGCGGGCGCGTGGCGAGCGTGTCCGCGCCCGTCCGCAGGCTGTCGGGCTGGACGAACAGGGGCGTCGGCGGGGACATCGCGGAGTCCTTCGGCCGCGCGGAGCTCCGGGTAGAGGAGACGGGCGTCTCCTCGAGCGGCGTGCTCTTGGTGACCGACACCGGCGTCTCGCCGCTCGGCTCGGCAACCTCGGGGAGCTCGGCGGGCGCCGGAATGCTCTCGCGCAGCCTTCGCGTGCTGGCGCCGGGCGGCTCGATCTCGGCGGCGGGCGGGCGCGACCAGCGGATCGCCTCGTCGCGTGCGGCGAACGTCTTCGTCCCCATGTCAGAGGCGCTCGCGTTGGGCGCGCGTACGCCGTCGAGCGACATCGGCATCGGCTCTGATGCGGCCTCGCGCAGATCGCGAACGCGATCGCCGAGCCCACGCGCGATGTCGGCGAGGTCGGTGCCCTGCAGAAACGCGCGGAGCGCACGGGCGACGTCGGCGGCGTCCTGTTGACGCTCCTTCGGGTCGAGCTTCATCGCGCGGACGATCACGTCATCGAGCGGAATGAGCCGAGGGTCGTAGTCGCTCGGCCTCGGATGCGGCTGTCGCATCGCCTCGTCGCACTCTTCGGGCGTCGCACGGCGGAACGCCGCGACCCCGCTCCACGCCTCCATGAGCAGGACGGCGACGGCAAAGATGTCGGTCGCAGGCCCGAGCTCCTTGCCCTCGACCTGCTCGGGCGGCATGTGTCCGGGTGAGCCGAGGATCTCGTGACCCGCGACGAGCGCGGGAGCGGCGATGCCGAAGTCGATCAGCTTCACCGCGCCTTCCTCGTCGAGCATCACGTTCCTCGGCGTGATGTCGCGATGCACGACCTTCATGCGGCGGTGCGCGTAGTCGAGCGCGCGACACACCTCCATGCCGATGTACGCGCCTTCCTCGGGCGAGAGCACGCGCTTGGTGCCGTCGAAGTTACGCTCGCGCACGAGCTCCGCGATGCTGCAGCCCTCGACGAGCTCCATCGCGAGAAAATACGTCCCCTGCTCGACGCCTAGCTCGTAGACGGGGACGATGTTCGGGTGGCTCAGGGCGACGGTCGTCTTCGCCTCCTCGACGAAGCGACGCACGAACTGCTGATCGAACGACAGCTCGTCCCTGATCTGCTTGACGACGAGCTTCTTCTCGAAGCCGCCGGCACCACGCAGGGTCGCAAGCACCACGCGCGCCATGCCGCCGCGAGAGAGCTCGCGTTCGAGCACGTATTTGCCGAAGACCTGCGGATACACGCCTCGCAAAGCGTATCAGGTCGGCCGAGGGCCAGGCCATTCCACCCCGATTTGCAGCTCCTGCGGCTGCGCGGACGGCAGATCGAGCGTGAAGACACAGCCTTTGAAGGGCAGATCGCGGGCGCGGACCTCGCCTCCGCTCGCCTCGGCGGCCTTCTGACAGATCGACAGGCCGAGGCCGAGCCCCGAGCGATCGGCACCGCGTTGCGAGAAGGGCTGAAACATCTCGGCGAGCTTCCCAGGCGGGAGCCCGCCGCACTCGTCCTCGACCTCGATGACGACGCGCTCCCCGACGACGAGGGCACGGAGCAAGATGTGCCCCTCCGGGCGCGTGAACTCGAACGCGTTCTGGAGCAGGTTCGAGACGGCCGCGGCGAGGATCTGGCGATCGCCACGGACGACGACCTTGCGGTCGGTGGACACCACGACGAGCTTCTGATTGCGCGCCCGCGCCTCGAGCGCTGCGCCGATCGGAACGTCTTCGAAGATCCGTGCGACGGGGACCAGCTCGAATCGCTCGATCCCGGCGTCGAGGCGCACGTCGGCGAGCGAACGGTCGATGAGGTTGCGCAGCCCGATGAGGCTCCGGTCGTGCACGAGCCCGGTGCTCCCGCCGGCGCCGACGCGGCCGCTCTTGATGATGTCGAACGACAGCATCGCCGTGTTGAAGTCGCGGACGACCTGCGCGATGCTGAGGACCATTCGCAGCAGCTCTTCGCCGTGCTGGCCCGCGCTCGCGGTGAGTCTCCTGGTGGTCGATGACGCCGGACGACTTCGCAACGCGCAGTGAGGCCACGAGCTGATCCAGGAATGCAGGAATACCGCTCTCTGCATGCGGCTGAGAGGCGCTCCGCCACCGATTTGCCGTACACTGTGGGACGGAATGACGGTCACGCGGTCCAGCGTCGCGGTCGGGCTCGTCGTGGCAGGGGTCGGGCTCGCCGCGTCGTGCAAGCCCTCCACGCGCTTCGAGGACCGGCCGCTCGTCGTGTATGCGCCGCGGTCGTGCCCGGTCTCGCAGAGCGAGGCGTACTCGGTGATCTACGGCAACGGCGACTTCGAGGACTCGCAGTCGGCGGTCTCGTCCCTCTACCTGCGTGACGTCGGCAAGGAGATGGGTGAGCTGCCGGCCGGCACGCGCTCGGTCATCGTCGACGTGTCGCACCCCGCGCAGAGCGTCGACTGGCGCGGCACCGCCGAGGTGCCCCCGAGCGGACCGGTCAACGTGCTGGTCTGGCCGGGCGGCGAGACGTGCCGGCTGACGCGCAACGTGGTGCCCCGCAGCGAGGTCTCGCTCGGCGTCTTCGGTCGGCACCTCATGGTGGCGGGAGGACGCGTCGACGGACAGGTGCCGCAGACGTTCATAGGCGACCTCACCACGGGCATCGTGAGCGACCTCGAGTTCGGCATCGCGACCGCGCGCAAGAACCCATCCATCACCGCTTTTCGCGACACGCCCGATCAGGACCCGGCGCCTGCGCTCGTTGCAGGCGGAGAGGATTCGGACGGGCACGCCCTCACGACCGCCGAGCTCTACGTGCCCACGCCAGGCACACGCGGCGACATCGGCGACTTCGAGCGCGCGAAGATCGACATCGGTGACGCGCGCACCAAGCACGGAGCTGTCGTGCTCGCGAGCGGTGAGACGCTCCTCGTCGGCGGCATCGGTCAGTTCCAGCTCCCGGTGGCGACCATGGTGGTCATCGACCCCATGACGCGGCGGCTCCGAACGAGCCGCGTCGCGACGCTCGCCGTCGCGCGCTCGAACCCGACCGTCCTCCGCCTCGCCTCCGGCGAGATCATGGTCGCGGGGGGGTTCGATCGCAGCAACATCCCCGTCCCGACGATCGAGTGGTTCTCTGCCGACGCGACGCACGCGACGAAGCATCCCGCCGACCTCGTGCCCGGACAGGAACGTGCGTTCGTGGCGCTCGAAGGTGGAGGTGCGCTCGCCGTCGTGCGACCCCAGGCCGGCGCCACCAACTTCAGCACCGTCTACGTCATCTCCGCGGACGGCACGCTCGAGGCCGCGGTGCCGATCGATCCCTTGGCGCTCGACGAGGTGCGCCTGTTCCCGGGCACCGACGGCGCGCCCGTGCTGTGGACGGGCCAACGGTGGCTGCGCTGGCAGCCATGGTTCGGCGCATTCCAGCCCATCGCAGACGCGCCCACCCGAGGGCCGCGCGGAACGGCGACCGCCTCGGGCGACCCCGGGCTCGCGCTATGGCTCGATGATCGCGCGGAGGAGCCGAACGAGGCCGTGGTCCTCGAGGGGCAGCTCTACGTGCGCGGCTATCGCTTCGGCACACGCTCGCGCTTCGGAACCGTCCGCAATCCGCTCCTCGTCGACGGGCCGACCGGGCTCGCGCCCGATCGTGTCGTCGGCACCCCCGGTAGCTCGATTCGCTTCGTCGACGGACGCGGGCTCCAGCTGGGGCCAGGTGCGAGCGCCTTCGTGACCGACGTGACGTTCAAGGACGTCGACGTCACCGTCGACGGCGGCGACACGCCGTACGTCGTGCTCCGCCAGGAGAACGGCCGGGAGCTCGAGATCGGCGGCGCCGCCTGCGCCTTCACGCAGAACGTGGCGAGGACGCTCCTCGTGAGCCGAACCGGGCACCGCGTCACGGTCCGCGTCGACGACGGCGAGCCGCACGACTGCCCGACCGATCTCGACGAGAGCGCGCGCGTATCGATCGGCGTCCGCGGCGCCGGTGGCACCGGCGTGAGCCTCGCCAAGAACCTTCGCATCAGCCGGCGGTAGAGGGCGGAGCGACCCTGGGAGTCAATTCCCCGCCAAAAACGGGGTAGGGAGCCGCTCGCCTTGACCTAACTGAGAATTTACTAAAAAGTAAACATCAGGAGGTCGCGATGTCCCTTCGCACCAAGATCCAAGCCCTCTCCCGTCTGGGTCACTCGTTCCGCGACGCTGCGGTCTCTCCGCGCTCCGTGCCTGCGCCCGCGGAGAGCCAGGTCGTGCTCCGCGAGGTCGCCACGACGAAGCTTCGCAAGGTCGAGCACGTCGCCGAGCTCCCGTCCGAGGTGCTGACCACGACCACGGAGGTGGCCTACGACTGGGACTACTCGGCAAAGCGAGCCGAGCTGCGGACGCTCTACGAGAAGTCCAAGGACCTCACCTGGAACGCGCGTACCGACCTCGACTGGTCCACGAACGTCGACCCGGAGAGCGAGATCGTCGCCGACTCGTTCAACCCGCTGTTCGGTACCGACATCTGGAAGAAGCTCGATCGCAAGACGGAGCTGCCGAAGCTGCGCCGTCACATGACGAGCTACATCCTCTCGAACTTCCTCCACGGCGAGCAGGGCGCCCTCATGGCGACGTCGCAGATCGTCGCCTCCTCGCCGACGACGGACGCGAAGCTCTACGCGGCGGCGCAGGTGTTCGACGAGGCGCGCCACGTCGAGGCTTACGACAGGTACCTCTCCACGAAGGTCGAGCTCATCTACCCGCCGAGCCCGCACCTCAAGCAGCTGCTCGACACCGTGCTCACCGACTCACGATGGGACTTCAAGTTCCTCGGCATGCAGATCCTCGTCGAGGGCGTGGCGCTCGGCGCGTTCGGGCTCATCCACCAGACGGCGCAAGAACCGCTCATCAAGCGGATCACCCACATGATCATGCAGGACGAGGCGCGGCACGTCGCCTTCGGCGTCATGTCGCTGCGAGGCCATTACGACGACATGAAGGCGAGCGAGCTGCGCGATCGCGAGGAGTTCATCATCGAGAGCTCGCGCCTCCTGCGTGACCGCTTCCTCGCGCAGGAGGTCTGGGCCACCGTCGGGCTGCCTCAGGCGGAGTGCGAGGAGGCCGCGCGCAACAGCGTGATGATGCAGATGTTCCGGAAGCTCCTCTTCAGCAAGATCGTCCCGAACGTGAAGCGGCTGGGTCTCCTCACCCCGTTCGTCCGCCGTGGCTTCGAGGAGCTCGACGTCATCGAGTACGAGTCCTGGGAGGCGAGCGCCTGAGGCAACAGCCGCGGGCGGGCTTTTGCTACGCTCGTTCTCGAAGGACGCGAGGGACCAGGCGGGTGGGTCATCGTGGATGAGCCCGAGCTGCACCTCGGCACAGAGCCGGATATCGCAGTTCCCGACCTCGCCGGATGGAGACGCGAACGTATCCCGCGAGAGGCCGCATTCATCACGCTGGCGCCCGACGGGGTCTGCGAGGTCCTGTCTCCCTCGACGCAGGCCGTCGATCGCTCCGACAAGATGGACCTCTTTCGTCGTGAGGGAGCGCGCCACCTGTGGCACGTAGAGCCCGCGGGCGAGACCGACGCCGTCGAGCTCGCCCTCGGAGCCCTCTGGGCCGAGTGATCGCAGCGATCTCTCGCAGGCAGTCTGCTGTCTCTGGCTTGCCATTTCTCCTACGCTTCGTGGAGGCGCCGCCGGAGACGGTAAGTCGTGGGCGTCAGGCCGGCAGTCGACTACCTTCGAATTCTCACGCCATGGCCCTGTCGCCTTCCATCCCGCCTCTTTCGCCCGCGCCTCCCGCGCGGAAGGAGCGCAACGCGCTCGACTCGAAGCGGCGCATCCTCGAGGCGGCCGAGAGCGAGTTCGCGGCGAAGGGCTTCGACGGCGCACGACTCGGAACGATCGCGCGCGCCGCCGAGGTGCAGCAGGCGCTCATCCACCACTACTTCGGCGACAAGGAAGGTCTCCACGGCGAGGTCGTTCGCTCCGGGCTCGCGGCGATGACCGAGGGCGTATGGGAGCTCCTCTCGCGCATGGATGCGCCGGCCGCCGCGAGCGCGACGCGCACCAAGGCGAGCGCGGCGAAGTCGAAGGGCAAGTCGTCGAAGCCCCGTCCCACCGCGAAGCAGACGAGCGTCAGCGAGCTACGCACGCTGGCGGAGGCGTTCGTCGAGCTGCTCCTCAAGTTTTTCGCGACGAACGGCTCGTTCCTCGCGATCTTGCGTCACGAGGCGCGGCGCGACGGTGACGGCGCGGCGAAGATCGTCCACGGCAGCGTCGGCCCGATCTTCGACGGCATCGTCGCGCGGCTCGACGCGATGCGCGCGCGCGGTGACGTGAAGAAGGACGTCGACGCGCGGCACCTCGTCCTCTCGTGCGTCGCGATGGTCGCCTTCCCGTTCCAGGAAGAGCCCTTCGTGAAGGCGATCTGGCCGGCCGACTGGCACGGCGAGGCGTTCCTCGAGGAGCGGAAGAAGCACATCGTCGCGATGATCCTGGCGCGCGTCGCGCCCTGAGCCAGACGTAGCGCTCAGGCCGCAGGCCCGCGAATTCCCGCGAATTTCAGCGCGGCGGTGCCGAGCGCCGGGAGCAGACCCAGCGTCGCCAGGGTCGACGTGAGGAGCCCGCCGATGACCGCGATCGCGAGCGGCCGCTGCAGCTCCGCGCCGGAGCCGATCCCCAGCGCGAGCGGCAGGAGCCCCGCGAGCGTCGCCACGGTCGTCATGAGGACCGGACGGAAGCGGCGCTCGCTCGCGTGAACCACCGCGTCGAGCGCCTCGAGTCCACGATCGCGCCCCTTCTCCGCCTCCTCGAGGAGCAGCACGCCGTTCTTCACGACGAGCCCGACGAGGAGGACGCATCCCATGAGCGACGACGCGTTGAGCGGCGTCCCCGTCACGAGGAGGGCGATGATGGCACCGACGATCGCCACCGGCACGGACGCGAGGACCACCAGCACGAGCTTGAAGCGCCTGAACTGCCCCGCGAGCACGGTGAGGACGAGGAGCAGCGCGATGGCGCCGACGCCGGCGATCTGACGCATGGTCGCGCGCTCGGCCTCGATCTGGCCGCCGAGCACGATGCGGTAGCCCTTCGGTAGCGGCGTCTTCGCGACGATCGCGTCGACCTGGTCGGCGATCTTCCCGAGGTCGGCGTTCTCGTGATCGGCGGTGAGGTCGACGAGCGGCTGGAGCCCCTCGTGCAGAAGCGAGGACGGCGTCGCGCTCGTGCTGGTGTCGCTCACGGCCGCGAAGCTCGTGGTCCCGGGACGGCGCGAGGCGAGCGGCAGGCCAAGGACGCTCGCGGCGTCGAAGCGGACGGGGTCCGGATAGCGGAGGCGCACGCCGACGAGCCGATCGAAGCGGCGCACCTGCCCGACGCGCGTGCCGAGCAGCGCCGACGACAGCTGCATCTGCACGTCGTCCGGGCTGACGCCGAGCCGGGCGGCATCGTCGCGACGGACGACGAAGCGCAGCTCCGGTGCATCGCGCTCGCGTCCGGCGTAGAGGTCGACGAGTCCGTCGACCTTGGCGAGAGAAGGAGCGAGGGTCGCCGCGATCGCGTGCAGCTTGTCGTAGTCAGGCCCGAAGACCTTCACCTCGATCGGCCGAGGATTTCCCGAGAGATCGTTGAGAACGTCCTGGAGGACCTGCACGAACTCGATGCGGATCTCGGGGAAGTCCGCGCCGATCCGCGCGCGGAGATCGGCAATGATCGCCTCGGACGATCGGCCTCGTCGGGAGCGCTCCGCGAGGCGCACCATGATGTCGCCGCGACTGAGGAGCGTCGCTGCCGCGGGCCCCAGCTCGGAGCCGGTGCGGCGTGAGAAGGTCGTCACCTCGGGCGTCCTGGCGAGCTCGGCCTCGAGGCCTCGCGCGAACTGCTCCGTCGTGCGAGGGCTGGTGCCGGCGGGAAGGAAGTAGTCGAGGACGAACGCCCCCTCATCCATGGCCGGGAGAAAGCCGCGTCCGAGGTGAGGAGCGAGGACACCGCCGACCACCAGGACGATCGCGATGGCTCCCGCGGCGCGCCATGGATGACGACCGAGCGAGAGGACGACGCGACCGTACCACGCGGAGAGGCGGCTCGACTCGGCGCGGCGCTGGCTGGACAGCGCGAAGCCGGCGGCGAGCGGGACGAGCACGAGCGCCACGCCGAGGGAGACGACGACGGCCGCGGTGACCGTGAAGGCGAGCGCGCGGAAGAAGTCGCCGATGATGCCGTGCAAGAACGCGAGGGGAATGAACACGACGACGGTAGTGAGCGTCGTGCCGATGACGGCGGGCGCGAGCTCGACGGCCCCCGCGCCCGCGGCGTCAGGGGCGCTCGCGCCTTCGTCACGGTGACGCGCGATGGCCTCGATGATGACGATCGCATCGTCGACGACGAGCCCGATCGCGACGGCCATACCTCCGAGCGACATGAGGTTGAGCGTCTGACCGGCGAGGCGCATCGCGACGAGGACGATGGCGAGCGTGACGGGCACGGAGATCGCCGCCATGAGCCCTGCCCGAATGTCCCTCAAAAACAGCGCGATCACGACGGCGCAGAGCGCAATGCCGAGGAGGATCGCGTCGCGGACGCTCGCCATCGATTCGCGCACGAGGTTCGCCTGGTCGTAGACCGGCTCGATCACGATGCCGGCCGGCAAGGAAGGCGCCAGGGCCTGCGTCGCTGAAACCGCGCTCGCGACGACGTCCGGCGTGCTCGCGCCCGGCAAGCGCGCGACGCTGATCACGACCGTCGCGCCACGGGGTCCGCCGACGCGGACGAGGCGATCCTCGGCTCCCTCGATCACCTCGGCGATCGAGCGAAGCGCGATCGCCGTGCCGTGCGGCCCGACCACGACCGGCATGTCGCGGATGTCCTCGAGCGTCTTCGGCTGCGCGTCGGCGAGGACCGTGACCAGCTGGCGATCGCGGTCGATGCGCCCGACGGCGCCGAGTCCCATGCCGGTGCGCAGCTTGTCGGCGACGTCCGCCGGCGTGAGGTGGAGTGCCGACGTCAGCTCGGGATCGAGGATCACCTCGACCTCACGCACGTCGCCCCCGAGGACCTCGATGCGACCGATGCCGGGCACGTGCGAGAGCGCAGGCCGCACCACGAGCTCCGCCGTCTCTCGGAGCTCGCGCGGGTCGACGGGGCCCGAGACGTTGAACGTGAGCACCGGGAACGAACCCGTCGTCACCTTCTCCGTGACCAGCTCGGTGTCCGGCGGAAGTGCCGAGCGAGCCTCCGCGACGCGCGACTCGACGAGCGAGAGCGCGCGCCACATGTCCGTCTCGGGCGCGAATTGGAGCGAGATCTCCGAGACCCCGCGGATCGTCTTGCTGCGAATTCGCTGCACGCCGAGCACGGTCGAGAGGCTCTGCTCGAGCGGACGGGTGACGGTCGTGAGGAAGACGTCGGGCGGGGAGCCGCCGGTGCGCGCCACGACGACGATGCGCGGGAACTCGACGTCGGGGTAGATTCCGCTCGCCATCTGCGAGGCCGCGCTGACGCCGAGGACGACGAGCAACGCGGTGGCGAGCCACACGACGCTCGCATGCCGACGGAAGAACGCGAACACGCTCATGGCGCGCGCTTGATGGGCGTCTCGTCCTCGAGGGCGAGGACGTGGTCGATCGCGACCTCGTCGTTCGGCGCGATGCCCGCCAGGATCTCCACGCGCTTGTCGTCGCGGTAGCCGACCTTAACCACCTTCAGGGACGCCTTGTCTCCTGCACAGACGACGAGCTCCGCGCCGTCGGAGACCGTTCCGCGAAGCGCGGTGACCGGCACGACGACGGCCGCCTCGTGGCGACCCGTCGTCACGACCACGCGCGCGAACGCGCCCACCGGAAGCGCCTGCGCGCCCTCCGAGGTGAGCGTGATCCGGACGCTTCCGAGCCCCGTCGCGGCGTCGAGGCTGCGCGGCCGCGACCGCACGGTCCCTTCGACGGTGACGCCACCCTCGCCTGCGAGCGTGCCCTTCGCGACCTGACCTTCGACGAGCCTCACGAGCTCGCGTTGCGTCACGTCGGCGACGAGCTCCGTGCCGCCGGTCGCCGAGAGCTGCAGGATCGGCGTGGCCGCCGTGCCGTCGACCAGCGCGCCTGATCCGCGAAAGACCTTGGTGACGATCCCGGCGATCCCGGCGCGCACCTGCACGCGACCGAGCGTGCGACGGCCGAGATCGCTCGCCGCGCTCGCGCCCGCGACGGCCTCGCGAGCCGCGGCGGCCTTCGCGGTCGCGTCCTCGAGCTCTTGCCTCGCGGCGATCCCGCGCGCGACCAGCGCCTTCGTCCGCTCGAGCGTCGTCGCTGCGTTGACGTCCGCTGCGCGCGCCTGCGCGAGAGCCGCGTCGGTCTGTCGGGCGGCGTCCCGGACCGGCGCGTCTTCCATGGTGGCGACGACGTCGCCGGGGCCGACGCGATCGCCCTCCTTCACCGCGACGGAGACGACGCGACCGGCGACCTGCGACGCGACGGAGAGGTCTCCGCCGGGAGGAGGTTCGATCCGGCCGCGGAGGGTGACCGTGTCATCGAGCGCTTCCTTCGTCGGCTTCGCGCAGTGGACGGTGACGGTACGCGCGGCGCCCTTGTCCGATTCGCTCTCGGAGTGGCCCTTGCACGACATGACGGCGACGAGGAGCAAGACGATTGAAGCGCGCAAGATCATGGCGCACCGAGGAGATGTTCGATCTCGATCCATGCCTGTGCGCGCGTCGCGATGGCCTCGGCCAGCGTGATCCGCGTGTCGAGCCGCGTGCGCAAGGCATCGAGCACGGCGACGAGCTGCGCACGGCCGAGCGCGTAGGACTCTTCGGTCGCACGGGCTGCAGCCTCGGCGGCCACGAGCACGCCGCTGCGCAACGTCTTCGCTCGTGCGTCCGCAGCGACGAACGTGTGATACGCGAACAGAAGCCCCGAGCGACCCCGCGCGAGCTCCACGGAGGCACGCGACCGGGCGGCGGCGGCGGAGGCGCGTTCACGGCCGATCTGCGCGCCGCGCATGGAGAGGATCGGAATGTCGAGCGCGAGCCCCGCGCGGTAGTTCGTCTGCGGTTGCGTCGGGTCTCCGATGTCCGCGCCCACCTCGAGGACGGGCGTCGGGCGAGCGAGCGCCTTTTCGCGGTCGACACGCGCCTCCGCCGCTCGCGCGTCGCTCGCCTCGCGCCGAACGAGCGGGTTTCCGTCGACGCGCGACGTCAGCGACGCGAGCGGCGGCGCGTCGGTCGGGACCGGATACTCGCCGTCCGCGCGCACGCGATCGCTCGCGCCGAGATAGAACGAGAGCTGACTCGCCGCGGCGTCGACGAGCTCCTCGGCCTCGAGCGAATCGGCCTCCGCGCGCAGGCGTTCGGCGCGCGTGCGAAGCGCGTCGACATCAGGCGAAGCGCCGAGCTCGACACGCGAAGCGACGGCGTCGCCGATCCGCCCAGCGATGGCCGCGCCTTCCTTGCGTGCGGTGCTCCGCTCCTGCGCGAGCCACAGCTGCACGTAGGCGCGCGACGCCGCGGCGCGCACGTCGTTCCACGTGATCTCCGACTCGACACGGACGGTCTCGAGGTCCGCGCGGCTCGCGGTGATCGACGCGCCGCGCTGCCCGAGGAACGGGAGCGGAAGCATCGCGCCGACCGAGAGCCGCGCCGCCTGCGTCGAGGTCCCTGCGCTCACGATCGGGTTCGGTAGCACACCGGCGATGTCGACCTCGGCCCGCGCGATCCCGATGCGATCGCGTGCGACACGCAGCTCGGGCGCTCCTGCGTGCACACGTCGGAGCGCCTCCGCGGCACTCAACCGCAGATCTCCCGCAACAGGGACAGGCGTCGTAGGAGACTGGGCTGCCGATCCCTCGGCCCGGGCGCGCTCGGTGACGCAAAAAGCCGCCACACATCCCATGACGAGGAGCACGTGGGCGGTCTTCACGCGTGCAGCTTACCCTCGGCACGATCGCCAAGCGAATAGCGTGTGGCGCCGAGAGAAGGATCCGGCGCCGCCTTCACGCGCGCCTAGAACATGAAGCCGAACGAGAGCGTAGGCAGAACCGCGAGGCCTTCGCTCGGGACGCCGAGGATGTCGACGCCGATCGAGGTGCCGAACACGCCGCGCGCCCAGATGACGGCAGCGCGGCCCGTGACCAGCCATCGGCTCAGGTCGAAGTCCTCGCGCTGGCCGCGATCCTTGTCGTAACCCTTGAGACCCACCCATCCGGCGCCGGCCATGACGTGGAGCCACGTCACGCTCGCGCTCTTCGCGCGCAGCTCGTTACCGGCGAGGCGAGCTCGGTAGCCGACGAGACCGGCTGCGTAGCGACCGCTCGCGCCGTTGCCGTTCGGCTCGCCGAAGCCGACTGCGCCGAGGCGCGCCCCGATCGAGTAGTTCGAGAGGAAGAACGCGTGTCCTTCGACCGCGGCCTCCGTCGCGATCGGCCCGAGCCTCGACGAGCCGCCGCCGAGCCCCACCGCGAGGAAGATCCAGGCGGTCGATTCGCGCGGCGGCGAGGTGTCGAACGGGTCGTCGTCGAGCGGCGCGAGTCCGGCGTACGGGTCCCGCGGCAGGCCGGGCGGAGGATCGTGATCGGTGGGCATCTCGCCGGGCTCGGGCTCCCCGGCCCTTGCACTCTGCATGCCTATGAAGAACCCAAGAGCGCACGCGAGCGGGAGGCTCACGATCGCGCGGCGTGAGGCACTCACCGCGCGCCCTCGGTCAGTTCAGGACGGCCGCGTGGCGCGCGCCGTTCGCGGGCTGCGACGAACCGCGCACGAGCTGGCCGAGATCTGCGGCGCCCTCGGCCTCCATCGCGCGGAGGAGACCGCGCGCGATCGCGCCTGGAAGCATTGGGCCCTCGTACACGAAGCCGGTGTAGACCTGCACGAGATCCGCGCCGACGCGCAGCATCGCGAGCGCCGCCTCCGCGGAGTCGATCCCGCCGACGCCGATGACGCACGCGTCGGGACCGAGGCGCGCACGAACGCGCTTCACCACGGAGAGCGCGCGCGTGAACAGCGGCTTGCCGGAGAGCCCGCCTGCGCCGATCCGCTCGACGACGTCGCTGGGCGTCGCGAGACCGGTGCGCGCGATCGTCGTATTCGTCGCGACGACCCCGGCGAGCCCGGCGCGCTTCGCCTCGTCGACGATCGCGTCGATCGCGTCGTCGGCGAGGTCGGGCGCGATCTTCACGAGGAGGGGCACCTTCTTCGGCCCACGCGACGCCTCGGCCTGGAGCGCCTCGAAGAGAGGGCGAGCCGTCTCCGCGGCCTGCATCGCGCGCAGATCCTTGGTGTTCGGGGAGGAGATGTTCACGACGACGAAGTCCGCCACGTCACGCACGGCCCGGAAGCTCGCGCGGTAGTCGTCGAGCACGCCCGCAAGCGGCTCGAGGGGCACGCTGCGGCTCTTGCCGATCGAGACGCCGATCGGCACCCCGACGCGGCCGCGACGCGACGCGATGCGCTTCGCGACGTGCGCCGCGCCCTCGTTCGGAAAACCGAGCCGGTTCACGAGCGCGCGATCGGCGGGGAGCCGGAAGAGGTTCGGCACCGGGTTCGCCGCCTGTGCCTCGGCGGTCACCGTCCCGAGCTCGACATGGCCGAAGCCGAGCGCCGCGAACGCGCGCGCGCGGTCGGCATTCTTGTCGAGCCCCGCCGCGAGGCCCACGGGCGACGGAAACTCGAGCCCCATCGTGCGCACGACGAGCCGCGGATCGGTCGACTGGAGGGTGCTTTTCAGCGCGAAACGGAGCAGCGCGAGGTGCTCGACCGGAGCGAGGGCCGCCATCGCGATCGCATGGGCCCGCGCGGGATCGAGCGCGAAGAGCAGTGGCCTGAGCAAGGGGTACATCCGGAGCGCAGTCTCATACCGCGTCTCATTCGCAGGCTCAAACCCCCGTTTGCCACTTTACGGTGGAAAAGCGGCTAGCGTTCCTACGATGTCTCCGTTCCGCGCTGCCGCCTCCCTCGTCCCGGTCTTCGCCCTCCTCACGTTCACCGTCGGCGCGTGCTCGTCGATGGGCGATCCCGCCGGCGCTCCGATCGAGGCGGCGGTGAACGGTCCGCGCCCCGTCGAGACGGTGCCGACATTCGCCGGGACGGTCGAGTCGATCCTCCAGGACAAGTGCCAGCGCTGCCACTCGGAGGGCGGCATCGCCCCCTTCCCGCTCGTGACGTACGAGGACATCCACGACATCGCCGCGCTCGCACGCGCGAAGGTCGTGTCGAAGGAGATGCCGCCGTGGGGCGCCTTCGACGACGATGCGTGCAAAGTGCAACACAAGATCAAGGACGACCTCCGCCTCACCGAGGACGAGCTGGCGAAGCTCGTCGGCTGGATCGACAACGGCATGCCGCGCGGCGACGACGCGCTCCGCCCCGCCGCGAAGCACTACCTGCCCGTCGGGCTCGAGGGAAAGACCCACACGCTGACGATGCCCGCGCCGTACGTGGTCGCGGAGAACAGCGGCAAGGACGAGATCCGCTGCTTCCCGATCGATCCGGGCTTCACCGCGGACACGTGGATCGGCGGCACGAACGTCGTCCCCGGCGCGTCGCAGGTGGTTCACCACGTCATCGTCTACGTCGACCCCAAGGGCGAGGGCGCCGCGAAGGCGGCGACCGCAGGCGGCACGAGCTACCCCTGCTTCGGCGGTCCGAACGTGTCCGATCCGTCGCTCCTCCTCGCGTGGGCCCCGGGCGTCCCGCCGACGTCGTACGGCGAGGACACGGGCCTCAAGATCCCGAAGGACGCAAAGCTCGTTCTCCAGGTCCACTACCACCCGACGAACGCGAGCACGCCCGACCAGACCAAGTTCGAGCTCAGGGTCATCGAGGGCAAGCCGTCCTACGTCGCGCAGGTGGTCTTGCTCGGCAACGCCGAGGACGACAAGGGCCCGATCAAGCTCCTTCCCGGCGCGGACGACCCGGCCACGGGTCCGGCGTTCGTCATCCCGGCGAACGTGGCCGATCACAAGGAGTCGATGGAGGTCATCTTGCCGGAGACCATCCAGGGCTTCCCGCTGCCGACGCTCAGCATCGCCGCGGTCGGAACGCACATGCACTGGGCCGGCGTCGACATGAAGGTCGAGATCGAGCGCAAGAACCCGACCGCCGACCAGCCCGCGAAGGAGTGCCTCATCGGCACGCCGAAGTACGACTTCAACTGGCAGCGCGGCTACTCGTTCGACGAGCCGGCGGACAAGCTGCCGACGGCCGCCGCCGGCGACAAGCTGCGCTTCACCTGCAAGTACGACAACACGATGGCGAACCGCCACGTGCGCAAGGCGCTCGCCGAGCAGAACAAGGCCACACCGACGGAGATCAAGCTCGGCGAGCAGACGCTCGACGAGATGTGCCTCGGCGTCCTCGTCGTCACGCGCCGCACGAGCCTGGTCGACTGACCACGACCGCCCTCCCCGAGTAGCGATCGCTCAGCACCCGGGCATTCCCTGCCCCTTGCCGATCAAGCACGGCATGCACAGCTCGGTCGGACGGCACTGTCCGCGCACCACCGTCGCGGCGGGCGAGAGCATCCTCGCGAAGCAGACATCGAGGCACACGCCAGGGACGCCGAGGACCTTGCAGTGATCCGGGTTGCCCGAGACCATCGCGGCAGGCGCGCAGAGCTTGCCGGCCATGCACGTGTCGCGCGACAGGTCCTCGCGCTTGTCCTCCGGGACGCCAGTCTCGTTCATGCAGACCCCTGCGCCGTGGCAGCACGTCGGCGCGCGCGTCGCGACACCGCCCGTGCATGCTCCCTCGTGGACGCCGATCGCCTCGCAGATCTTCGTATCCTTGCCATCCCGCGGATCGATGCACGGAGCGCAGCGCTCGGTGGCGGCGTCGCATACGTCCGGCAGCATCTCGTTCAGATGGGCGGCGATGTCCTTGACGAGCGTGCTCATGCAGACGCCGGGCTTTCCGTTGAGAAAGAACGTGCATGCCTTGAGCCTGCCGCCGTTCGCCTGGAGCAGGTTGTCGGGCACGCAGATGTCGTCGCCTTCGCACGCGGGGAGACTCTGCACGGGCGACTTGTTCCTGGGGAAGCAGTGCCCTCTGCCCTCGCCGCAGGACTTGAGCGTCGCGAGGTCGGGCTTCGCGAACGGCGTGCTGCACGTGACGGTCGGATCGACCTTCTGGAGCGGCTCGACCACGCTCTCGTAGCGGTCCTCTGCGATCGCACACGCCGAGAGCGGGAAGCCCACGACGAGCGCGACGAGGACGCGCCTCACGAGCATCCGGGGACCTTGGTGCCGCCCGTCTGCGCAAGTGAGCACGGGATGCAGAGCTCGGTGGCGCCGCAGTTCGCCTTGTTCAGGATGCCGATGCCGCCGGCGAGGCTCATCATCTCGTCGAAGCACTTGTCCATGCACACGCCCGCGCCGAGGAGGCTGCTGCACGTGACGGGCTTTCCCTCGACCATTGCCCTGGGGACGCACTTGTTTCCCGTCGTGCACGTGTCGGCCTTCGTGCTCGAGCGCTGAGCCTCGGGGATCGCGCTCTCCGCGAGACACACTCCATTGCTGACGCCACCCGTGGTGCAGCACGCGACCAGCGGCGCAGGTGCAGGTGCGCCGCCGTCGCCGCTGGCGCCGCCCGATGCGGAGCATTCCGCATCGTGGACGCCGATCGGCGCACAGAACGGTGTCGCGGCGTTGCCGTGGATGGGATCGATGCACGGCGCGCAAATCTCGCCGGCCGCGCAGACGTCCTGCTTCAAGAAGCCCTTGCCCTGGGTGTCGAGCGCCGGGAGAAAACCGGTCGGAATGCACCCGCCGCCCGTACCGACGCCCGACGTGCAGCTCTTCAGCGTCTTGCCCTGCGCGAGGATGATCGTGTCGGGGACGCACACGTCCTTCGAGCCGGCGCACACGGAGAGCTGGTCGGCCATCGGGCTCTTGCCGGGCGCGTAGCAGTGCCCGCCCTTGTTGCCGGGCCCGCACGCGGTGAGCTTGGCGAGGTCGACCTTCGCGAAGTCGCTGGCGTTGCAGGTCGTGGCCGCGGCGCCGGAGGCGGCGCCCGGCGATCCCGTCGCCGCGCCGGAAGCCGAGGCATCAGCCTCGTCGACGGCGCTCTCCGACGTGCTCGTGATGTACGTGGGGCTCGCCAGGGAGCAGCCGAGCACCGAGCTACCCGCAACGAAGAACCCCACCACGATTGCACGGTTGGAACGGATCATCGCGACCTCCGCAGGGAACTTAGCGAGGTTCATGCCACGCTCGACCCGCTCACGGTTTCGCTATTATCCAGGCAGATCGTGGCCATGCCTCGCGCCTCCGCGCCCCGCTTTCCCCAGGCCGGGCGGGATCGGCAGCGTGGGAACTCCGAGAGCACACCGGGGGGCCCAGGCCACCCGTACGAGCGGTCAGCGGCAGAGCGCTCAGGCTGCCTGCTTGACCTCCGCTCGGGCGGCGCATGTCGGGTGCATGTCCGCCGCGCCCTCGGCGAGCGGCCGCTCGCAGCCCGCACAGAGGCGGCCACGACGAGCCTCGATGATCTCGCGCCTCTCCTCGGCAGCGATCCACGTGACGAGCCGCTCGCGCGTCGCCGATTCCATCTCGCCGAACTTCACCGCCACGAGCGACCGCCCGCCCGCGCGGTCGGCCGGACTCACACGGACGACGGCGCCACGCAACGCGAGCGGCCTCGCCTGGCCGAGATCGAGCGTGACACCGAGGCGCGTCCCGCACCCAGGTGCGCTGTCGGAAAAGTAGGAGATGCCCCCTGCTCCGACGTCGTTGGTCCGAAGAGTCTCGGCAGGCGTCGGCCGAGAGGCGCTCGTGGGCACGACCTTCATCTCCACGTTCGCCGGGATGCGCACCCACTCGCGGCGCTCGAGCTGGGGCGGCGCCTCGGAGGCGATCCGCTCACGTCGCCGTTCCAGCTCGCGCCGCTCGCGCTGCGCGCTCCGGGCGTCTCCGCGGAGCCAGCCCGCGACCACGTAGGCGGACGCGAGCGCGAGCACGGCCCACACGGCGACCACGACGTCGCTACCGTCACGATCGAGCGCCGCGAAGAACGCGCGGCTGATGCCGTCGAGCACGTCCGACTCGCGCGGCGACACGCTCTCGAACGACGCATGGGTGGTGAAGGCGAAGGCCAGCATGAGGTCGACAGGACGAACGGCCGCGGCCTCGCGTGCGTTCAGGCCTGGCGGTGGCGCGGGGCGCGCGCGCCGAGCAATGACGCACCGTCCCCTGGGCAGCCGGCGTTGACGCACGGCGTTGTCGCGGGTCTGCTCGACGGGCCGAATGCGCTCGACTATGGTCCGCCTTCGCCTCGTTTTTACGCTGAAAAACAGGCCAAAAAGGAGTTCGCCGTGATCATCGGAGTGCCCAAGGAGATCAAGACTCGCGAGTACCGTGTCGGCATGACGCCCGCGGGAGTGCGCAGCCTCACGTCGCGTGGTCACAAGGTCCTCGTCGAGAAGGGCGCCGGCGAAGGCGCGAACATCAAGGACGCCGACTACATCACCGCCGGCGGACAGATCGTCGCCACGGCCGCAGAGGCCTGGGGCGCGGAGATGGTCGTCAAGGTCAAGGAGCCGCTCCCGTCGGAGTACGGCTTCTTCCGCGAGAACCTGATCCTCTACACGTATCTCCACCTCGCTCCCGAGCCCGAGCTCACGAAGCAGCTCGCGGAGAAGAAGGTCATCGGCGTCGCCTACGAGACGATCGAGAACGACGACGGCACGCTCCCGCTCCTCCGCCCGATGAGCGAGGTCGCGGGTCGCATGGCGGTCCAGGTCGGCGCGAGCGTCCTCCAGAAGGAGCACGGCGGGAAGGGCGTCCTCCTCGGCGGCGTGCCCGGCACGCGTCGTGGTCGCGTCGTCATCCTCGGCGGCGGCGTCGTCGGCCGCAACGCAGCGACCATCGCCATCGGCATGGGCGCGCAGGTTACCGTCCTCGACGTGTCGGCCACCACGATGGCCTACCTCGAGGACATCTTCGGCGGTGCGGTCGAGACCCTCTACTCGAACCCGTTCAACATCGAGATGGCCGTTCTCCGCGCCGACCTCGTCGTCGGCGCCGTGCTCGTCACGGGCGCCCGCGCGCCGAAGCTCGTCACGAAGGAGCTCATCTCCAAGATGGAGAAGGGCAGCGTCGTCGTCGACGTCGCCGTCGACCAAGGTGGCTGCATCGAGACGTGCCGCCCCACGACGCACGACAACCCGACGTACGAGATCGACGGCGTCGTCCACTACTGCGTCGCGAACATGCCGGGCGCCGTCGCGCAGACGAGCACCTGGGCCCTCACCAACACGACGATGTCCTACGCGCTCAAGATCGCCGACCTCGGCATCGTCGCTGCCGCCAAGGCGGATCGCGCGCTGCTCAAGGGCATCAACACGTACGGCGGCCACGTCACGTACGAGCCCGTCGCCCAGGCGCACAAGATGGAGTACGTCCCGGTCGCGAAGCTCCTCGGCTGAGCCCGCGAGACGAGCCGCGCAAAAGGGAGGGACCGCGCGAGCGGCTCCCTCCCTTCTTGCGTTTGTGGCCGGCCACCGCAGTTTTGCTACATTATAAGCATGAAGCCGAAGAAGCAGCGGCGAAGCGGAGCGACGGAGACCTTCTCGGTGTCGGTCGATCCCGAGACCAAGGCGGCCTTGCGCGCGCTCGCCGACAGCGCGTTCGGCGGCAACATGTCGGCGCTCGTGACCGACTTCGCCGCGGAAGCTCGCCGTCGCACGGCCGCCGGCGACTACCTGCTCAGGCATGGGCTCCCGAAGCTCACGACGCGCGCTGCTGCTGAGCTCGAGGCGGAGATCGCCGCGGAGATCGCCGCGGCAAAGCGACGGACGCGCAAGCGCAAGGTCGCTTGATCCCGCGCTACGTCTTCGATACCGGAGCGCTCATCGCGGCCGAGCGAGGCAAGGCGCGCGCCGCTCGATTTCTGAGGCTCTCGCACGTCGGCGCGGCGCGGCTGGTGGTGCCCTTGCCGGTGATCGCGGAGTGGTGGCGCGGCAGGACGGACCAGCGTGAGGAGATCCTCGCGTCTGCCGAGATCATCGCGTCCGTGGCGATCACGAAGGCCGCCGGAGTCGCCCTGTCGAAGACCAAGGACGTGGATTCGCGACTCACCGTCGACGCGATCGTGATCGCGACGGCGGCGTTGCTCGATGCGGTGATCGTCACCCAGGATCCCAAGGACTTCGAGCGCCTCGGCGCTCACTTTCCCGGGGTCGTCGTCCTCTCGGTCTAGACGCTTGTCCTTGCCCGCGCACCGCAGTTCGGATTTGCTCGGCACGATGACAGAAGCCAGCGCAGTACCCGCCGACCTCGTTCACGACGTGGACCTGCTCTGCCTCGACGCCGGCAACACCGTCATCTTCCTCGACCACGCACGTCTGGCGGAGATCGCGCGTGCAGCGGGTCACGATCTCCGAGCGGAGGTGCTCGTTCGCACCGAGGGCGAGGCGAAGACCCTCGCCGAGAGCGACGGTCTCCTCGACGTCACGTGGGCTCACCGCGATCGCCCCGGCGCGATCGGCTGGGGAAGGATGGTCGGCACGATGGTCCATCGCGCCGGGGTTCCCGAGGCGTCCGTCCCCGCCCTCCTCGACGCGGCGTGGCTCGTCCACGAGGTGCGAAACCTCTGGTGCAAGGTGCCCGAGGGGATGGGCGAGGCGCTCGACGCGATGCGCGCGCAGGGCGTGAAGGTCGCCATCATCTCGAACTCCGAGGGCATGCTCGATCGGCTCTTCACCGATCTCGGCGTGCTCCGCCACTTCGACCTCGTCGTCGACAGCGGCAGGGTCGGCATCGAGAAGCCGGACCCGCGCATCTTCCGCATCGCGCTCGACCGCTTCGGCGTCGCGCCCGAGCGTGCGTTGCACCTCGGCGATGTCTTCGCGACCGACGTCCTCGGCGCCCGCGCCGCGGGCATCCGCCATGGGCTCATCGATCCGCACGGGCACTACACCGGCCGCCACGCCGAGGTCCCGCGTGTCCCCGGCGTCGTCGCGGTCGCCCGCGCCCTCGTGGAAGGCGGCGCGCAATGAGCGACGCTTCCGGCCCCCTCGTGGCCTTCATCGTGATCGGCGCCGCCGTGATCGGCGTCCTTCGACTCGTGAGCGTGCTCAACGGCGCGTCGGGCTCGTCAAAGCGTCCGGCGAGCGAGGAGGCCTCGATCGGGCGAGCCCGGGCGAAGCACTACGCGTTCGCGCACCAGTTCCTGCAATCCGTCCTCGAGCACGACGGCGGGCCCCGGTACTTCACGCTGGAGAAGTCACTCGCGAACGCCATGCTCTGCGTTGGACCGACGACGTTCACATGAACCTCGGCCCCTGCGAAATGGACGAAGCGACCTTCGCGGCGGCTGCCCGCTCGAAGGTCGCGCCGCCCAACTAGCTCGTCAATCAGAAGCCGCAGCTGGAGCTGCAGTACGAGCTGAGGCAGCTCTTGAGCGGGCTCCACTTCGTGACGCCTGCGGGGTAGCTCTGCTCGCAGCTCGTGATGCAGCTCGACGTGGTGCAGCTGCTCGCGCAGTACGCGAGGTTGTTGCAGCTGCTGTCGGCGTTGCACGTCGTGCTGTACGAGCTGCACGAGCCCGATTTTGCGTTGGACCGGCACGTCGTGCAGGTCGTGCCACTGCTGCCCGAGCTGCTGCCGCCGCCGCAGCTGCCGTTGTAGCAAGACTGCCCGCTCGAGCAGACGTTGCCGCAGGAGCCGCAGTTCTTGCTGTCGTACGTGACGTCCGTGCACGTGTCGCCGCAGATGTCCTGACCGCTCGAGCATCCCTGGAAGGACGCGCTCTCGGTGGAGAGCGTGACGAGCTCGAGCCAGCCGTCCGGCAGGACCTTCAGGTAGTCGAGGCTCGTCTTCGCGTGCTTGTCCTTCTTCACTTCCTTGCGCTGGCGCGCGACGGAGACGGAGATCGACGAGCTCGACGAGGTCGTCGACGTACCGTCGCCCTGCGCCGCCTTCACGACCGAGCGCGGGACGTCGAACTTGCCGAGCGCGTCCTGCACCTTGCAGGTGGCGCTGCCGCCCGCGCCGCTCACGGTGATGATGATCGAGTCGTTCGCGGGCGCCCAGGCGATCGGGAGCGCGCCGGTGCCGAAGACCTTGTCGCGCGTGATCTTCGAGAGTGACGGCGTCGTCTGGAGGAAGGTCGTCGCGGTGAACTTCTCGTCGAACTTCTCGAAGCCCGCTTCGGTCGCGCCGGAGGCCTGGACATGGAGCTCGGCGCCGCCGAGGAAGGGCGCGCCCGAGCCGGTGGTCTCGAAGCTGTACGGCGGGAACATCGTGATCGACGTCGTCGTGCCGCTGAACGCGAGCGGACCGGCGTCGAAGCTGCCGACCTTGACGCACTCGCCGGTGGTGCTGGTGGAGCTCGTGGAGACCGCCTTGCAGACCTCGCCCGTGTCACAGGACGTCGCACAGACGGCGAAGGGCTTGCAGACGGCCTTGCAGGACGTGTCGAAGGAGCAGAGCTCGTTCGAGTTGCACCCGGTCGAGCTCGAGGTGACCTTCGTGCACTTCGGGACCTCCTGGATGACGCACGCGTCGGTGAGCTTCTTCGTGCACGCCTTTCCGAGGACGGCGTCGGGGATGAACGTGGCGCTCACGATCGGCGTCGACTTCGACGTTCCGGAGCCGTGGGCCTCGCCGAGGACGATGGTGCCGAGCGAGTGAGGGGGCTGGAGCGCGGGGTCGTCGGACTCTTCCTCGGCCGGCGTGGACGTGTCCGGCGTGGTGCCGTCGGGTGCGGGGCCGTCGGCGATCTTCGTCTGGGTGGAGGTCGCGCAGCCGGCGACGGCAGCGACCGAGAAGAACACGGCAAACGTGGAAAGCAGGCGAAGCTTCATGACCAACGACCTCCGGGCTCCTGTACGCCGCGAGCGCCGTCCACCTTCCTCGGTGCACGTGCGAAGCGGCCCTACGTGAGCGGGGATTCAGACGAACCTGCGCCACGATGATTCACAGGAGATCCACGCATTTCGCGCCGTAAAATAGGCGCATTTCACAGGGAAGGTCTTTGCCCCTCCCGCCGTATGTGATGCGCCGGCGCGGGCGCCAGGCGCCGCTGATCAGGGCGCCGGGGGTTGCGCGGTGCGCGTCCGGAGGGCGTTGACCGCGTCGCCGCACGCGTCGCGAAGCTCCTCGTCGAGCGCGGCTTGCGGCGCCGGCAGGTTGATCGCCAGGTTCAGATCGCACACGAGGATCGTCTCCTGGTCTGGCCGGACACCCGGACGGATCGTGAAGGCGATCTGCATGTCCTTGATGTTGCCCTTCACGAACTTGCCCTCGATGATCTCCGCGCCGTTCATGCCGGGGCGCGCGGCGACGAAGCGTGTCACGTACCAGATCGTGACGAGCCCCTTCATGATCGGCAGCTGGAAGTAGAGGTCCGTACCGCTCGCCGACTTGTCGACGAGGCTCACCTTCTTGAACTTCGGACCGGCGAGCTCCTTGTAGTGAGGAAAATCGAGGAGCCTCTCCTTCACGACGGCGTACGGCGCCGCGATGATCGCCTCGGCATGACCGTAGCGATCGCTCTTGCCCGGGGGAGTCCAGTTCGTCTTGATGGGTCCCGGGTCCTTCGCCAAGCGATCGGCCTGCGCGCGCAGGTCGTCCGCCGTCGGCGCGGGCGCGAACGGCCAGCCGGCGGGATCCGACGGGGGTGCCGGCGTGGTCGCCGCCACCTTCGTGGCCGGGTCATCGGCGCGCGTGGCCGCTGCGGGCGACGGCGCAGCGGGTGAAGCAGGCGGTGCGCCCTCCGCCGCGGGGACTCCACACGCGAGCGCGGTCAGCGGGAGCAGGACTGCCGCAACGAGGTTCCGAACGGTTCCGGCCATCGCACGTCATGGTAGCGTACGCGCCCTCATGCCGCTCATCGCGATCATCCCCGGCGACGGGATCGGACCCGAGGTCGTCCTCCACGCGCGTCGTGCTCTCGAGCACTACAGAGACGAGCGCAAGCTGCTGCTCGAGCTGTGGGAGCTCGACCTCGGCGCCGACCGCTTCCTCCGCGACGGCACGACGTTCCCGAGGGACGTCGCCGACCGCATCGCGAACGAGGCGAGCGCAGTCCTGCTCGGTGCGCTCGGCGATCCGCGCGTGCCCGGGCTCGAGTACGCCCGCGACATCCTTTTCGGCCTGCGCTTCGGCCTCGACCTCTACGCGAACATGCGGCCGGTGAAGGCGCTCGCCGACCGCCTGGTCCCGCTCAAGGATCGCGCCGCGAAGGACATCGACTTCGTCGTCTTCCGCGAGAACACCGAGGGCATCTACGTCAACATCGGCGGCCAGTTCAAGCGTGGCACGCCGGACGAGATCGCCATCAACGAGGACGTCAACACGCGCAAGGGCGTGGAGCGCCTCATCCGCGCGGGCTTCGACTACGCGAAGAAGCACGGCAAGAAGACCGTGCACATGGCCGACAAGTCGAACGCGATGAAGCACGCGCACGAGCTGTGGCATCGCTGCTTCTTCGAGGTCGCCAAGGAGTACCCCGGGATCGACGCGAAGCACGTCTACGTCGACGCGCTCTGCCTCTACCTCGTCCAGGATCCGCGCCCCTTCGAGGTCATCGTCACGAACAACCTGTTCGGCGACATCGTCACGGACCTCGGCGCGGGCCTCCAGGGCGGGCTCGGCATGGCGGCGAGCGCCAACGTCCACTACGCGGATTCGAAGCGCGTCGCGCTGTTCGAGCCGGTGCACGGCTCCGCCCCGCCGCTGGTCGGCAAGGACCTCGCGAACCCGATCGCGAGCTTCCTCACAGTCGGAATGATGCTCGCGCATCTCGGCTGGCCAGAGGAGGAGGCGCGCATCGAGTCGATTTGCGCGCGCTCCATCGAGACCGGAAACTGCACGCCGGACGTCGGCGGCAAGCTCGGAACGAAGGCCGTCGGCGAGTGGATCCTGAACGAGCTGCGCAAGGAATGACCTCGAGCGCCGGGGACGGGCCCGAGGCCCTGGAAATTTCTTCCAAGGATGCGCCCCGACCTGTGTCTGAGGACGAAACCATCCCGTCGTCCCGAGGGTCGATCCCCGGAACGCTGTAGGCGGCGTCGTCACCCCAACGGATGACGTCCCGAGAGCGCGCACCAAAGCCCGAGAAAGTGGGAACTTCTCTGGCGCCCGTTTGTCTGGCCGCTAGTCTGGCAGAGGAAACTTTTGTCCTCGGCCCTCGTCCAACGACAGACCTGTAACGGAGGCATGCGACCAGGATGGGGCTAAAGGGCTGGAACATTGCGGTTCTGTTGGCGATTGGCGCGATCTGGTTCGCCGGGTCGACCCAGCGCGAGAAGCGCGTCGTCGGAGATTCGCACACCGATCGCGTCGCGCTGCTCGAAGAGCAGGTCGCGGCGACCCCGAACGACGTGGCTCGCGTTCGCGAGCTCGCGCAGGCCTACCTCGACGCACGGGCCCCTGGGATGGCGCTCGCCTCGATCGAGCACGCGCCTGCCGCGATCCGGGTCGAGCCGACCGTGGAGCACCTTTACGCACGTGCACTTCTCGACCAGGGCCGCTCCGCGGACGCGCTCGCCGCAGAGCGCCGCGTCCTGTCCCGTTGTGCGGACCCGTCGAGCGAAGTCCCCGCCTGTTCGACGTACCTGATCGCCTCTGCGACGCGCCGTTCGGAGATCCTCGAGCAGCTCGTCACGCTCGGTGTCGAGGACGCGAACGCGCATCCCGAGGCCTCGAGCCTCGCGTACCACAACGCGACTCGCCAGGTCAGCTTCTCCTCTCGTTGAGCGGCCCCAGCCTCGCCTCCGAATCAGGTAGTTGCACTTTACACGCGATATCGTTTGCGTCTCTCGAGCAGTAGCTGGTGGCCCCCTCCGTCGGCGCCCCGTATGAACATCGAGGAGGTCCGGTTGAAGCTCTGTCTCGGTCTGCTGGCACCTGTCGCGCTTCTCGGGATCGCCAGCCTCACCGGCTGCGGCGTCGGATTCGCGTCGCGTCACCCGAAGACCGCCGTCGTCCCCTCCTCCGACGAGCTCGCGGCCGAGCAACGCCTCCTGTCGCAGCCGTTTGCCCTCGCGATGGCGGAGGACGCGATCGTCCGCGTGGTCGGGCCGTCGATGACGTGCACGGGCACGGTGATCGAGGACGACCTCATCCTCACTGCCCACCACTGCCTCGTCGAGCGCGGACCGCACGGCGAGTTCTCGAAGAGACTCCTCGAGCCCTCGCAGATCAAGATCGAGCTCGGCGGCGACTACTTCGCCTGGGGTGAGGTCTCGACGCGCGCCATCGTCGCGCCGCCCTGCGGCGAGGGTGGAGGCGCCGGCGATCTCGCGGTCATCGTCCTCTCGCGCAAGCTGGTCGGCCTCTCCACGATGACGCCGCGCCTCGACTCCCCTCCGAAGATGGGCGAGCAGGTGAATCCCGTGGGCTTCGGTCGCTGCGCCCTCTCTCCCGACGGCATTCGCCGCAAGGAGCGCTCGGGCGGCTCGATCCACGCCCTGACGGGGGAGACGATGCACCTCGAAGCGTCGGTGTGTCCCGGCGACTCCGGCGGTCCGGTGTTCGCGAAGGGCACGCGCGAGATCGTCGGTGTGGTGAGCCTCTCGGCGATGGACCACGACGAGAACACGCGCGGCCCGTCGGTCATGGCGCGGATCGATGCCTATCGCCTGGTCTTCGCCCATGCACGCCTCATCGCCGACGGCCTCGCGCCGAACGAGCTGCCGCCGCTCGCATGTGCGGGCAACGACAGCCGCGTCGAGCGACGGTAGCTCGCGCATCGCGGCACGAAGCGCAAGAATTTCCGCGGCTTGGAGTGTTGCCTTTGGAGGCGGTACGCGGCGCGCGCGAGAGTGCTCGATCCTGCCGCGCGCCTGAGTAAAGTGCGGCGCCGGAGGTCTCGATGAAGCACTCTCTCGCGTTGATTTCCCTGTCCGTTGCCGCGGCCTCCGTCGCGGCGCTCGCCGGGGCATGCAGCAGCAGCAGCGATACGGGCACGTCGGGCACGACGGCCGATTCGGGGACGTCGGGCACGTCGGGGACGTCGGGGACCGCGGGCACGTCGGGGACCTCGGGCGCGCCCGTGGCGAAGGACACGTGCATCAGCGCCGGTGGCGACAACACCTGCCAGTGCTCGTGCGGGATCACGGGGCAGACCGAGAACAAGAGCCTCCACTGCGTACAGCCCGCGCCAGACACCGGCCAGTGCGGGAAGGTCTGCTGCTCTGGCCCGATCGATGCGGGCGGCAGCAGCAGCAGCAGCGGCATCCTCGACGCCAGCGACGACGGCGGCTGAGCCGCTCGTCAGCGTTTGTCAGCTTCGCTCTTCTTCAGGGCTCGGAAGTGGCCGACGACCTTGCCGTGGCCGAGGGAGTCTTGCTCGATGGCCTTCGGACCGCCGTTCTCGATGACGAGCGGCAACCCGCGAGGCCCGATCTTGTCGCTGAGGATCCCGACGTGCTCGGGCGCCGCGCCGCGCGTCCATTGCCAGGCGACGAACACGATGTCGCCGGCGCGCCAGGCCGATTTGTCGCGGACGTCGGTGGTGAGAGACATCGCGTTGCGCGTGAAGAACGTGAACATCGTCGACACGCGGCGATGATCGATGTTCGGGTCGATCGAGGTCAGGTTGTATCCGTGCAGATCGCGAGTGACGTCCTCGTGCACGAGCTCCTGGAGATCGATCCCGATCTCACGAAGTGAGCGGACGACGACGTCGGTGCACGCGCCGCGATTCGAGGGCACGTCGCCCATCGGGTACGACGAGGTCTCGAGCCAGGTGTTGTCGTAGACGTTGACGCGCTCGATTTCGAGACGAGCGCGCGCGACGATCAGGCTCTCTTCGCGAGGCTCGAGGTGAGTGCGCGGACCGCTGTTGGCGAAGGCGCTGACGAAGGAGAGCGGCGGCCTGGTCGGCGCCCCGGTGACCTCGACGCTCATCGGCACCGGCGTGAGCTTGTCCGCGGGGAGGAGCGTCCGCTCCTCCTCGGCCGCCGCTTCCCGTGCGTTCTTGGCGGCGCGGGCGCGACCCCCGGAGACCACGAGCAGGACGACCGTCAGCGCGAGCAAGGACGCCCACACGGCGTTCTTGTGCGTTTCGAGCGACCGGGTCACGGAACCCTCTGGAGCAACGGCGGTGCCAGCCCCAGTTGGACGCTGCATACCCTGCGCACATTCACCCAACCGCCCGGTTCAGGCCGGTTTGCAAAGATAGTTAGCTTGCTAATCATCGCCCCACGGGAGGCTCGCACCAGGGGCGGAACGCGGGTGGATCACCCCAGCACCACTGCTCAGGACGGATTTGCACGGAGGCTCGGAGGGGAGAGGGCTGGCTGACGTCTCGCGGCCCGCGAGCGTCGAGCGACCCCTGCATCGACCCCAGCAGGTCGAAAAAACGACGCGCGAGGCCCGCGCGAATCACCCCCCAAATTTCGTCTCCGAGCCTCCGAGCCTCCGTGTGATCTCGTCTCGTCTCGTCGCGCGTCAGCGGCGGAGGGAGGCGACGGCGTTCGAGAGCTGGCGGAGCGCCGACTCTTGCTCGCGCGCCGTCTCGCCGATGCGTAGCGCGGAGGTGAGGAGCTTCGACGTGCCGTCGGCCTGCGACTTGTGGCTCGTGTTGAGCTCGGAGACCTTGCCCGAGATGTCCTCGATCGCGACCGTGATCTGACGACCACCCTTCGCTTGCTCCTGCGCGCTCCGCTCCACGTGCTGCGTGATGAGGCGCATCTTGTCGGCGCTCTTCATGATGAGCTCGGAGCCGCGCGCCTGCTGCGCCGTGGCCGCCGCGATCTGCTGAACCGTCTCGGCGATGCGCCCGATGGCGTCGGTGACCTGCTTCGAGCCCTTCGCCTGCTCGACCGTCGCGCGCGCGATGGCGCGAACCATGTTGGTCGACTTCTGGCTCGACTCGAGGATCTTCTTCAGCGCGCGCTCGGCCTCGTTCGAGACCTCGACGCCGCGATCGACGTTGTGCGCGCCGCGCTCGACGGCGGTGATCGCGTTCTTGCTCTCGCCCTGCACCGTCTTGATGAGGTCCGTGATCTCGCGCGTGCTCGCGCCCGCGCGCTCGGCCAGATCCTTGATCTCGTCGGCGACGACGGCGAAGCCCTTGCCCTGCTCGCCGGCCTGCGCGGCGATGATCGCGGCGTTGAGGGCGAGGAGGTTCGTCTGCTCGGCGACGTCGTCGATGACGTTGACGATCTGCCCGATCGCATCGATGCGCGAGCCGAGCGCGCTGATCGCCGTCACGGCCTCCTGCGAGCTCTCCTTGATGCGGTAGATCTCGCTGATGGTCTTGAGGATCGCCTCGGCGCCCTTCTCGGCGTCCGTCGCGACCTCCTCGGAGAGGCGCGCCGTCTCGTTGGCGTTCGACTGGACCTGGTCGATCGAGACGTCCATCTCGTTCATCGAGGAGCTCGTCTCCTCGGCGGTGAGGGAGAGCGCGTCGACGTTCTTGGCGACCTCCTTGATGGAGTAGGCCATCTCCTCGATCGAGCTGACCGTCTCGCGCACGCTCGTCGCGAGCCCGCCGAGGTTGTCGGCGACCTCCGAGCTCGTCGCCGTCATCTCGAGGATCGAGGAGCTCGACTCGGCCGCGTTCTGCGTGAGCGCCTCGACGCTCGACGCGAAGTCGCGCATCGCGCCGGCGATCTCCTTGATGAGGCGAGACGTCTCGTCGGCGGCAGTGAGCTGCATGCCGATGCCGTCCTGGAGCTTCTTGGCGACGCCCTCGATGTCCTCCTGGGCTTCCTTCTGGGAGCGGACGCGCTTCTCCTCGTCGTCGGCGATGCGCGCGAGCTCGTCGAAGAGGCGCGCGACGTCGGCGCTCGCACCCGAGGGGACGATCGGCCGGTCACCGCGACGCGCACGCCTGACGCCGTCGACGATCGCGCCGACATCGTGCGAGCCGCCTCCCTGGCCGGCGACGAACGCGCCGACCACGCCGAAGACCGCGGCGAGAACGGCGAGTTGCATCGCGCTCTCCCCGTGTTGAGGAGCAAGTATGTAGGCGATCGCTGCGCCGATCGCGGCGATCGCGGCACCAATCAGCGCTTTTTGGTTCGTGGGCATGGGGCGAGTCTGAGCGACCTTCGGGAGCGCGTGCCATCGGAGCCACGCAGCTTGATCCGCGAGCGTACGCGGGGCCGAGTGACTAGGGCAAGCAGCCTCAGGCCGAGCGAGCCAGCGGCTTGCCCGGCCCGAAGCGGATGCCGGCCTCCGTGAGGCGATTCGTGGCGATCCCGAGCGCAACCTCGCTCTGGTCGATCCCGATGAACCTCCGGCCGAGCCGCGCCGCGACCGCGAGCGTGGTCCCGCTTCCGGCGTAGGGGTCGAGCACGACCTCGCCCTCGTCGCTGAGCGCGCGAACGAGCCGCTCGAGGAGCGCCTCCGGCTTCTGCGTCGGGTAGCCCGTCCGCTCGCGCGACACGGGCGCGAGGACGCCGATCTCCCAGACGTCGCCCATCGGCACGCCCTGGGTCTCTTCGTTGGTCGTCGAGGACCGCGCGCGGCGCCCGTCCTTCTCGAAGACGGCGCGCTGCTTGTTCTTGCCCCAGGTCGCGAGCGTCGAAGCGGCGAGCGGCTCGTACGGCACGTTGAAGCGCGGCTTCGTCTTCGCGCACTTGCGCCACCGGAGCAGAACGTCATGAACGCGCTGAAAATTAGGGGTTTTACTCGGCCAGCGGCGGTAGCGCCAGATGATCTCGCTCGCGAAGCACTCCTCGCCGAAGATCTCGTCGCCGAGCACCTTCAGGTAGTGGCTCGTCTTCGAGTCGACGTGAAGCACGACCGAGCCGTGCGGAGCGAGCAGCTCACGGACGAGCACGAGGCGCTGCCCGATCGACTCGAGGTACTCGGCCCGGCTCCCCCAGCGGTCGTCGAACGCGAAGCTCTTCTCGCGCGCCTTGAGCGGGCCGGGGCGGTCCTTGGCGCGCGTCCCGGTCTGGACGAGGGCCTCGTGAGCGCGACCGGTCAAGAACGGCGGATCGAGATAGGCGAACGTGATCTGCTCGGAGAGCTCGTTCGCGAGCTCGGCGAGCGCGCGCCGGTTGTCGCCCTGCAGGAGCCTCCCCTTCCCGTCCTCGGCCTCGAGCACCGACGTGGGAGGACCGTCGAGCTGAGAGGTCCGCCCGGGTGATGAGAAGGGCGACAAAGCCCGTTCCTTCCCCGGCCAGGAGAGCCCGACCTCGACGCTGCGATGCTTCACGATCCGGATCGTAGAAATTCGGAGCGAGCGCACGCCAGTTTGTGACCAAGAGCGCGTCCACTACACTCGCCCCGTGACCTCCGACGTGATCCTCGACAAGCCCCCTGCACGCCTCGCACGCGTGTTCTCCGGAATCCAGCCGACCGGTGAGCTCCACCTCGGCAACTACCTGGGGGCGGTCCGCACGTGGCGCGAGCAGGTCGAGGCCGGAACGGACGAGACGATGTTCTGCGTCGTCGATGCGCACGCCATCACCGTCCCGTACGACCCGAAGGAGCTCCGCAAGAACATCGACGATCTCGTGCTCGACCTCATCGCGTGCGGCGTCGATCCGGAGAAGACGACGCTCTTCGTCCAGAGCGACGTCCGTGAGCACATGGAGCTCGCGTGGTACCTGGCCTCGGTCACGCCCATGGGCGATCTCAGCCGCATGACGCAGTTCAAGGACAAGGGCGAGGGCAAGGACTTCGTGTCGACGGGGCTCTTCACCTACCCGGTGCTGATGAGCGCCGACATCCTCCTCTACAAGGCCACGATCGTGCCGGTCGGCGAGGATCAGGTCCAGCACCTCGAGCTCGCGCGCGAGACCGCACGTCGCTTCAACCATCGCTTCGTCGGCAAGAAGCAGAAGCCCGTCTTCTTCGAGCCGAAGGCCCGTCTCTCGGCGACACCGCGCATCATGGGCCTCGACGGCGAGGGGAAGATGTCCAAGTCGAAGGGCAACACCATCGGCCTCTTCGAGGCGCCCGACTCCTTCTGGAAGAAGCTGAGCAAGGCCTACACCGATCCGCAGCGCCTCAAGCTCTCCGATCCGGGTCGGCCCGAGATCTGCAACATCTTCACGATGCACAAGGCGATGAGCCCGAAGGAGACCCAGGACGAGGTCTATGTAAACTGCACGGAAGCGAAGTGGGGCTGCGTCGCCTGCAAGAAGGTCCTCTTCGAGAACTTCGAGAAGGAGCTCATTCCGCTCCGGACGAAGCGCGAGCAGCTCTCCGTCGACAAGGTGCGGCAAGCGATGGGCGACGGCGCCTCGAAGGCACGTCGCATCGCGGTCGAGACGATGAAGGAAGTCCGCGAGGTCATGGGCCTCGGCAGTCTCGGGACGTGATCCGCCAGGCCTTCACCGTCGCGCTCGTCGCGCTCGCGGCCGCGGCCTGTACGCGCGCGGCTCCCGACGCCACGCCGGAGGGCGCGGTGCGCCTCTTCGTCGAGAAGATGGAGACGGGGGCCGAGGATCCGCACGCGATGCGCGAGGCCTATCAGCTGCTCGGTCCTCACGCGCGCTCGAACCTGAAGGAGCGCGCCGACCGCGCGAGCAAGGGCCAAGGGCGCCGCTACGAGCCGTACGAGATGCTGGCCGAGGGGCGTTTCGGCCTTAAATTCAGGCCAAAGACGATGACCGCCAGCATCCTTGGCGAGGACGCCTTCGTCGAGGTCCGCGGCGACGGCCCCGAGGAGCGCGCCACGGTCCACTGCGTCCGCGAGGCGCCCGCGTGGCGCGTCGAGCCCGAGCTCCCCGACGTGCAAGCCCCACAACGGCGCGGCGACGGCGGTCTCTGACGGCAGGATGTAGCGCGGAGGGCACCCCCACGATACGCTCTGTCGTGGAGGTCTATGCATGGCTCGCTCGCGCGTCCGGATTGCGCTGGTCGTCGGTGGGTTGTCGCTGATCGGCCTGGCGGCGTTCCAGCAGGGCTGCGGATCCGAGGGCGACTCGGAGTTCCCGGACCGCGGCGATGCAGGTTCGAACGAGGGAGACGGCGGCACGCCTCCCGGCTTCGGTGACGCGCAGTCTCCGCCGAACACCGACGGCAGCAAGCCCTGCGTGAACCTGCAGTGCAATCAGGTCTCCTGTGAGGACGGCGGGACGACGACGATCTCGGGCAAGGTCTACGACCCCGCCGGCAAGAACCCGCTCTACAACGCGCTCGTCTACATCCCGAACGGCAAGGTCGAGCCGTTCGACGACGACGCGGGAGTCACGTGTGACAAGTGTGGCGGCGCGTTCGCCAGCGGCGCGCCCCTCGTTGCGGACATCACCGGCCCCGACGGCACCTTCACGCTGAAGAATGTCCCCGTCGACGTGACACTTCCGATGGTCATCCAGGTCGGCAAGTGGCGTCGCGTGGTCTCGCTGCCCGCGGCCACTCGCTGCACGAACAACCCCATCACCGACGTGAGCAAGCTCCGGCTGCCCCGCAACCAGTCGGAAGGCCACATCCCCCTCACGGCGATCGCGACGGGCGGAGCCGATCCTTTCGAGTGCCTGCTGCTCAAGATCGGGATCGACGCGTCCGAGTTCACGCTGCCGGGCGGCAGCGGGCGCATACACATGTACCGCGCGCACTCGGGCGTCGATCTCGCCCCGGACGCCGGCGGCGGCGACGCGGGCACGCCACTCTCGAGCGTGCTGTGGAACGACCCGGCGGCGCTACGTCGCTATGACGTCGTCCTCTTTCCCTGCGAGGCCACGCCGAACAACGCCGCCAAGGAGGCGGCCCTTCAGCAGACCGATGCCGGTTACGGCAACGTCGAGCACTACGTCGACATCGGCGGCCGCCTCTTCACGACCCATTACTCGTACACGTGGCTCGAGCGAGCGCCGCAGCCGTTCCCGATGGTCGCGAACTGGCAGCACGACGAGAGCGACCGAAGCGACCGCGCGGGGGCCAACGCGACGCTGTTCACGCAGATCGACACGTCGTTCCCGAAGGGGCTCGCGTTCTCGCAGTGGCTCTCGTTCGTCGGCGCGTCGCCCGATGCTGGTGTCCTGCCGATCGTCGACTGGAGGCACGACGTGCAGTCCGAGAACAAGCCGCCTTCGCAGCGCTGGATCACCGCGGATACCCGCACGGCCTACGCCGACGCTTCGACCGCGGACGCGAACGCGGCGGGCAACGTCGTGGAGCACTTCACGTTCAATGCGCCGATCGAGGCCGGTGTCGACGATGCGGGCGCCCCGCTCCAGTGCGGCAAGGCCGTGTTCAGCGATTTTCACGTCTCGGCGGGCGAGCGGACGGCGAATCAGCCTTTCCCCCAGGAGTGCAAGTTGAACCCGATGTCGCCGCAGGAGAAGGCGCTCGAGTTCATGCTCTTCGACCTCTCGGCATGCATCCAGATCGAGGATCAACCTCCGCCGCCTCCGCCTCCTCCGCCGCCTACGAAGTGAGGCCACGGCACGTCTCGCCTTCCGCCTAGCGAATCGCCTAGCGAAGCTCGACCTCCCCCGAGCAGTGCGGGTCGCAGTACGGGAGGCTCGCGCCTGCCGTGTCGCACGTGCCGAACCCCTTGCAGAGCGCGCTCTCCCAGAACCAGATGCGATAGCTGGCCGTCGCGTTGTCGTTGATCTGGAAGTTCACGCGCACGCGCTCGCCCTTCGTGAAGCCCTGCGACCGTCCGACGATCGCCGAGTCGACACGCGCCTCCACGGCGAACGTGAGCACGCCGTTCTGGCTCCTGAACGTCCCGGCGCTCGCGGTGATGCCGTTCACCCCGGACCGCGTGAGCCCGCCGCCGTAGTCGGCGACGAGGCTCTGGTAATCGATCACGATCTGATGGTCGCTCGTGCGATACCCCGCGCCAGGCTGCGGGTCTGGGCCGGCGAGGAAGAGGTGCAAGCTGTCGTTCTTGAAGATCTGATCGCCCATGCCCGTCCCGCCCGGTGAATCGGTGGTCACGCGCGCGAGGAGATAGAGGTGCTGCTCGTCCCACTGCATCGCGATCTCCGCGGTGTCGTGCCCCGCGCCGGAATTGACGACGCGCCCGCCGGTCGAGAAGTCGAGGCGGTCGACGCACGCCCATTCCGCGGGATCGCCGTTGATCGTCACCGGCGCGTCGAGCGCGACCTTCGAGGCGTGGAGCTGGGAGAGCGAGCTCGTCACGCTGCTCGGCGGGCACGATGCAAGAGCGTCCGGATCCGAGCCGCCGTCGCTCGGGGCTCCCCCGTCGCGAACCGGAAGCCCCGTCTCGCCGGATGACGACGCACCGTTGCCGTCGTTGATCCCCGCGAGCATCGCGCAGGCGGCGGTGCACGCAAGGGCGACGAGGCCCCACGCGAGGAGGAGACGCCTCACCCTCACATCTATAACGCGAACGCCCGGCGGGCGTTAGGTCGTGTGCAGCGCCGAAGGTCGCTTAGACTCGCGCCGTGGCAAAATCCGAACCGCGTGCAGAGCCGCCGAACGAGAACGTCCGCATGGCGCTCATCGGTGTCCTCGGCGCGGCCGCCGCGTTCTTCATGTTCGGCGGGCTCGCCGGCGTCACGAAGACGGGCTCGAGCGATCCGCTCGATGCCATCCCGAAGGCGTCCTTCATGGCCGCGACGCTCGACTTTGCGGAGCTGCGGCGCTCGCCCATCTACGACGTGGTGTTCGGCGACGGCAAGGAAGGCGGCCCAGGAGCCGCCGACCCGATGCGCCGCGCGCTCGGCGTCACCGCGCTCGCCGACGCCTGCGGCTTCGACCCGACATCGCGGGTGCAGCGCCTCTCGCTCTCGATGCCCGAGGAGGGAGAACGCGGAGAGTTCGGCGTAGCGGCGCGCATCGACGTGACGCGTGACGAGCTCGAGAAGTGCACGCGCTCGCTCGCCGACAAACGCGGCGGACACGCCGAGACCCATGACGTCGGGAGCTTCGTCGTCCTCGAGGACACGGGCAGCGGCGGAAGCACCGCCACGCGTCCGCGCCTCGCCTACGGGCGAGGGGGCCTCTTGGTCGTCGGCAAAGGGACGTGGTTCGACGCGATGCTCGGCGCCGCCGATCACATCAAGCCGGGCGTCCGCGAGGCGGCCGAGCACGTCGCTCTCCGCACCTCGATGACGAGCCACGACGGCTTCCGCGCACCGACGCTCCTCGTGACGGCCATCCTCCCGCGCACCCTCCGCGATCGCCTCAAGAACGAGATGGGCGCAGAGGCCGGATCGCAGGACGGCTCGAACGCGATCATGGCGGGCGTGCTCGGCGTCTCCGCGGTGGGCGTCGCGCTCCACGCCGGCGCCAGCGGACAGAACGTCGACGCGAGCCTCGAGCTCGTGTGCGACAGCGCCGAGGGATGCGAGGCGGTCGAGAAGCTCGCGCAGAAGAAGCGCGCCGAGTGGTCGCGCGATCTCTCGCTCCGCATGGTGGGGCTCGGACCGCTCCTCGATTCGTTCGAGCTCAAGCGTGAGGGCGCCCACCTCCGCGCCACGGTCTCGGCCGGCGCCGACGCGCTGGCGGCGACCATCGAGCGCGTGCTCAAGCTGCGCGCGCGGAGGAGCCCAGGCGACGAACCGCCGAGCGGCGGTCCGCGCCCCCGCCCGCGGAAGCCGGGCAAGCCCGACGGAGACATCGTCCCGGCGCGGCCCGACGGAGGCTGACTCCGAGCCGACGGCGGCCTGGATCTCAGCTGGGCTCCTGTTCTAGGCTGACGGGTCTCGCATCAACACATTGCACTCAGAGGAGGCCGCTATGGCCGGCAAGAACGTCATCGAGCTCACGGACGCCAACTTCGACGCGGAGGTCCTCAAGTCGGACGTCCCCGTTCTCGTCGACTTCACCGCGACCTGGTGCGGCCCGTGCAAGGTCCTCGCGCCCATCGTCGAGGGCATGGCGGACGAGTTCGCCGGCAAATACAAGATCGGCAAGCTCGACATCGACGACGCGCCCGGCATCACGCAG
>JANXVA010000207.1 GCA_025351875.1 Myxococcales bacterium
CCTGGCGTCCGCCCCGCGAACGCGGCGCGCGGCGACCAGAAGCGCGTCGCGACCCCCGAGCAAGCCATCGCGGACGGCGCCGACTGGGTCGTCGTCGGGCGGCCGATCCGCGACGCCGAGGACCCGCTCGCTGCCGCTCGGGCGATCGCGAGCTCGATCGCCGGGGCGCGAGTAGCAGTAGCGCAGGCACACACGCAGTGATGAAAGACGAGAGCTAGCGCATGCGGTTGATCACCGGACTCCAGGCCGTTCGCGAGGCGATCCGCGTCCACGGCGACAAGCTCGAGAAGGTCTACCTCGTTCGCGACGGCGGCCCGCAGATCGACGCCGTCGCTCGGTTCGCCGAGGGCCGCGGCGCCACGGTGACGCGCATCGATCGGCTCGAGCTCGATCGGATGGCGCGCGGTGCCCGTCATCAAGGGGCGATCGCCCACGCGCCCGAGCTCGACATCGTTCCCCTCGAGGTGGTGATCGCGAGCTTCGCCGAGAACCCGAACGCCGTCATCGTCGCCCTCGACGAGATCGAGGATCCCCAGAACTTCGGCGCGGTGATCCGCTCCGCCGTCGCGCTGGGCGCCACCGCGGTCCTCTGGCCCGAGCACCATGCTGCACCGCTCTCTCCGGCGACGTTCCGCGCGTCCGCGGGCGCGGTCGAGCACGCGCTCCTCTGCCGCGTCGGCGCCTTGCCGCGGGCGCTCGAACAGCTTCGCGAGGCCGGCGCGACCGTCATCGGGCTCGACGCACACGGCGAGCACCTCGTCGAGGACGTGAAGCTCGAAGGCGCCGTCGTCCTCGTCGTCGGAGCCGAGGGCAAGGGCCTTCGTGGCCCCGTGAAGAAGGCGTGCACGGTCCTCGCCAAGCTCGGCATGAAGGGCCCGATCGGGTCGCTCAACGCGTCAGTCGCCGCGGGCATCGCGCTCTACACGGTCCTCCGCTCGCGCGTCTGAGCGCCGCTTACGCGATATGCTGCGGCCATGAGTGTCCGCAGCGACAAGAGTGGTCACGTCACCACCATCGTCCTCGCGCGTCCGGAGGTCCGGAACGCCGTCGACCGAACGACCGCAGCGGCGCTCGCTGACGCGTTCCGCGCTTTCGAGGCGGATACCAACGCGCGCGTCGCCGTGCTGTTCGGCGAAGGCGGCACGTTCTGCGCTGGCGCCGACCTCGGCGCCTTCTCGCGCGGTGACGGCAACGTCATGTCCCCCGACGGCGACGCGCCGATGGGCCCCTCCCGGATGCTGCTGTCGAAGCCAGTCATCGCGGCAGTCGCCGGACACGCGGTAGCGGGCGGCCTCGAGCTCGCGCTCCTGTGCGATCTGCGCGTCGTCGAGGAGGATGCGACTTTCGGTGTATTCTGCAGGCGTTTCGGCGTCCCCCTCATCGACGGCGGCACGGTGCGCCTGCCGAGGCTCATCGGCCTCTCGCGCGCCCTCGACCTGATCCTGACCGGTCGCGCCGTCGATGCGACCGAGGCGCTCGCGATGGGGCTCGCCAACCGCGTCGTCCCGAAGGGCCTCTCACGCCCCGCCGCCGAAGAGCTCGCCGCGGAGATCGCGCGCTTCCCTCAGGCGACCATGCGCGGTGACCGCGAGAGCGCGTACGTCTCGCTCGCGCTTCCGCTGGAGGCCGCGCTCGCGAACGAGTTTCGGCTGGGTGCGGCTTCGCTCGCCACGGGTGAGGCTGCAGCAGGCGCGACGTCCTTCGCCAGCGGCAAAGGGCGGCACGGCACGTTCGACTGAAGCAGCCCCCAGGCCGCTACCTCCTACCTCTTGGCGCGTTTCACGAGCACGAGGTCGCGCACCTGAGAGCGGACGGCCACCTTCCGCTGTTCGACGAAACCGGGATCGAACGGCGACGTGCCGGTAAACCGCTCGACGATCTCCCCGATCGCGAACGGCATGATGTGGATGCCCACGATGCTGACGACCACGTGAGTGAGGTCGGCATCCGCGTTGAACACGCCCTCGCGCTGCCCCGCCTTCGCGAACTCGAGCGCCGCGCCGAGAACGTCGTTCACGGTCTGGCCGAGGCTCTCCTTCATGACGGGGCCCCAGTCCATCGCCTCACGGACGAGCAGCCGCGCGGCGTGAGGCTGCGCTCCGAGCGTCATCGTGACGGCGTCGGTCATCGCATCGAGACGGTCGGCAAACGACCCCTCCGACGTCACGGCGAGCACGAGAGCAGCCTTCACGCTCTCCATCAGCTCGGTGAGGACCGTGGCGTAGAGGACGTCCTTGCTCGCGAAATGGTGGAAGAGCGACGCCTTGCGGAGGCCGACGCGCTCGGCGAGGTCCCCCATGCTCGCGCCTTCGTAGCCGCGTTCGGCGAAGAGCCGGGTCGCCTCGACGAGGATCTCCTCCTTGCGGAGGCGCTTGCGCTTCCGCCCGGCCGGGACGATCCCGGACCTCGAGCTCGGCGGCGCGTCCGTTTTTTCGTTCGGGATCATGCTGCACCTCGTGAGCGCGGACCGGCGTCGATGAGCGGCTTCAGCGGCTTGAGAATTTCCATGACGTCAGTGAGGAGCGTCGCCTGCGCATCGCGCGAGAGAATGGACTCCGCCTGGAAGAGTGCGAACCCGACATAGTCGTTCATCAGCTCGACCAGCCACGCGTCCGGGTCTTCCCCCGCGAGAGCCGCGATGTTGCGTCCGATGCGATCGGGCTTGAGGCTCCCGTCCTGCAACGGTCCAGCTCCCATGAACAGCGGATCGTACACACCTCCGCCGGTGGCAAACCGGCTCAGTCCGTCACGGATCTCGAGCCCCTTCCCGGCGGCGTCGCAGCGCTCGTGGACCGCGACCAGGGCAGGGTTGAACATCTCGACGATGGCCTCAGGGCCGCGCGGCCGTGGTGCGAGCACGGTCACGCAACCGCTCGAGACGAGCTGGAAGACGGCCCGGGTCACGTCGAACTCGAGCTGACCTGTCGCGCGACCGATGTCGGCGATGCTCTTCTTGGCGTCGCACTCCGCGAAGACCTTCACGAGGTCGTCCGCGGCCTTCTTCCCGGCGACGGGCACGGGGATGTACTGGTCGTTCGGGACCTTCTCGCGGAAGAAGCGCATCTCATCCATGCGGCGCGCGGCCTCGAGCAGGAGCCCGGCTGCATTGAGATTGTGGCGACGCAGGATGTTCTTCTCGTCGAAGCGATCGAAGAAATAGAAGGCGCCGTCGGCGACGTGCACGGCGGCGAAGAAGACCTCCTCGACCTGCTGGGCCATCATCGCGAAGAGCTTCTCGGCGGAGACGATGCCCGACTCGACGGCGACCTCTCCGAGGCGCTTGCCGCTCTGAGCGGTGATG
>JANXVA010000211.1 GCA_025351875.1 Myxococcales bacterium
TCGCCCAGGCCGGCCTCGTCGCCTACGTCGACGACGGAGTCCTCCGGGGTGACGACGCGCGCGGCACCGGGAGACGCGCGGTACGCGTGACCGATCAGCACGACATTCGCGCCGTGGCTCGCGAGCTCGAGCGCGCACGCGAGCGCCACGCGGGTCTTGCCTGAGCCGCCGAGCGTCGAGCCGCCGACCGTCACCGTGACGAGCGGACGCGCACCGGCCGCGACGCGCACTGGGACGCGCAGGGGTCGCGCGAGAGCACGGCCCGCGAAGACCGCGTGGGCTCGCCCGACCGCACGCGAAGCAGGGTTCGAGAGGGCCCCCTCCTCGAGCCAGCGGGAGATCGTCGTACGAACCTCGGCGAGCACGTCGCGACGGTACACAACGCTCGCTCCGCAGCGTACAAGGAAAGACGTGTCGAAGACCGCGCCGGCCGAGGGAAAGCAAGGCTCCAAGGCCACCCACATGCACGATCCGGGCGCCCTCGCGGATCGGCAGCTGACGCTCGATCGCGAGCGCACGAAGCGGTTCCCGGACCTGTTCATCCGCAAGCTCCAGCGTATGAGCTCTTCGCCGCTCGCCTACCTGCGCGGCGCCGCTCCGCTCTTCTTCGAGCTCCTCCAGGGGCACCCCGAGCTCGCGGAGGGCCCCGCGGGTGAAGGTTGGATCGTCGGCGACATGCACCTCGAGAACTTCGGGGCGTACCGTCCCGACCCGCTCGGCGCCGCGGACGACGCTTCACCCAAGGACAATGCCAAGAAGGTCCGCTTCGACCTCAACGACTTCGACGACGCGATCGTCGGCCCGTGGCGGCTCGACGTGCTCCGCCTCGCGACCAGCTTGCTCCTCGGAGGTCGGGAGCTCGGCGCGAACGGGCTGGTCGCGCTGTCGCTCTGCGACCTCATGCTCGAAGCGTGGGCACGCAGCGCCTTTGACGGCGCGCCGCTACCCACGGAGCTTCCACCTCCCATCGTCGCGCTCACCGAGCAAGTGCGCGCGCGCTCGAAGACGGCGCTGCTCGATGCACGCACCGCGGTCACGGGAGGCAAACGTCACTTCGTTCGTGGACCGCGCTACGCGGATCTCCCGGCCGACGTCGTCGCCGCAGTGCCGGAGGCGTTCAGCGCGTACATCACCGCGCTCGCCGAGGAGGACCGTCCGCACAAGGGCTCGCACGACATCGTCGACTGCGCGCTCCGCATCGCGGGCACCGGCAGCCTCGGTGGATTGCGCATCGCCGTGCTCGTCAAAGGAAAGGGCGGGCCTGACGGCGGGTGGATCTTCGACATGAAGGAGCAAGGCGAGCCTTCGGCATCGACGCTCCTCGGCGCGCCGAAGATGGTCCCCGCCGACCGCGTGACGACCTCGTTTCGCGCGTGCGTCGAGCGGCCTCCGAGCATGCTGGGCAGTACCTCCATCGTGATGAGCACCGAGAAGCTCTCCATGTTCGTGCGCAAGCTGTCGCCGCAGGAGGACAAGCTCAACTTGCGCCGCCTCAAGGGCGAGGACCTACCGAGCCTCGCGACGTACCTCGGCGCGCTCCTCGGGTCAGCGCACGCGCGCGCGGCGACGAAGGTTCCGAAGCGCTGGGCTGCCGCAGATCTCGCGACGATCCGCGCGCACGCGATCGCGCTCGCCGGCATCCACGAGGCGGTCTACCTGGACCTCTGCGAACGCATGCGAACGCTGCTTCCGAAGACGTGACTCTTCTCACGCAGAGAACGTGCGCTTAGCCTGACGCGCATGGAATACGTCCACCTCGGTCGCACCGGGCTCAAGGTCAGTCGCCTCTGTCTCGGGACCATGAACTTCGGTCCGCAGACCAGCGAGGCCGACGCGTTTCGCATCATGGACAGCGCGCTCGAACGCGGCGTCAACTTCTTCGACACCGCGAACGTCTACGGCTGGAAGAAGGGCGAGGGCTGGACGGAGCAGATCGTCGGACGCTGGCTCGACCAGGGCGGCGGCCGGCGCGAGAAGGTCGTCCTCGCGACGAAGGTCTACGGAACGATGGGGGACTGGCCGAACCAGTCACGGCTCTCCGCGATGCACATCGTGCGCGCGTGCGAGGACTCGCTCCGGCGGATGAAGACCGAGGCGGTCGACCTCTACCAGATGCACCACATCGACCGCGCGAGCTCGTGGGACGAGATCTGGCAGGCGATGGAGACGCTCGTTCGCCAGGGCAAGGTGATCTACACGGGCTCGTCGAACTTCGCCGGCTGGCACATCGCGCAGGCCAGCGAGGCCGCGCGGCATCGCCACTTCCTCGGGCTCGTCTCGGAGCAGAGCCTCTACAACCTGCTCGATCGCACGATCGAGCTCGAGGTCATTCCCGCGTGCAGGGCCTACGGGCTCGGCCTCATCCCGTGGAGCCCGCTCAAGGGAGGCGTGCTCGGCGGAGTGTTGAAGAAGCAGGCCGACGGGCGACGCTCGAGCGACATGGCGCAGAAGGCGATCGCCAAGCACGGGCCTGCGCTCGAGAAGTACGAGGCGCTGTGCGACCAAATCGGCGTTCCGCCCGGCAACGTCGCGCTCGCCTGGCTGCTCACGAATCCGGCGGTCACCGCGCCGATCGTCGGACCACGCACGATGGAGCAGCTCGACTCGGCCGTCGCCGCGCTCGATGCAAAGCTCGACGACGCGACCCTGAAGGAGCTCGACGCGATCTTCCCGGGACCCGGCGGCGCGGCGCCCGAGGCGTACGCCTGGTGAGGCTCAGCCCGCCTTCGCGGTGAGCCGACCGGAGATGCTCCCGCCGATCGTGCAGAGCAGCGCGACGAGCACGAAGGTATAGGGCGAGGGAATCGACGGCGCCGGCGGAGCCACGGGCTCGGCGAGCGCGGGCGCTACGCCATGAGGAGCGTGCGCCGCGAGGTTGGCCACGACCGCGCTCGCGCCGACGCCGTGCGGCGCGCCGCTCGCGTGGCTGTCGTGACCGCCCTTCGCCGCGGGCTTCGCGCCGTGCGCGGCGGAGGCCTTCTTTCCTTCGGCGATGAGCGCGGCCTCCTCGTGATGACGGCCGAGCCACTCCACGTTGCCGGTCTCGACGTCGTAGATTGCCCCCACCAGCTGCGCCTTGCCGCTCTCGACGCCCTCGCGCACCGAGTCGCTCTCGCGCAGCAGCGTCGCGATCGACTGGAAGACATTGGCCCGCGTCGCCTCGGGGAGGAGATCGCTGTCCGTGGCGGACGGGTACTTCTTGCGCGTCGCCTCGACCGCCTCGTTGATGGGGTCGATGAGCCCCGGGATGTGACCGTGCACCGTCGCGTGCGTCGCGACGGCGGTGACGACACCGCACTTGGTATGCCCCATCACGACCATGAGCGACGTGCCGAGGTGTTCGACGCCGTACTCGGCCGAGCCCATCTCGTCGACGCCGACGACATTGCCTGCGACGCGAATCGCGAAGATGTCGCCGATCCCGTTGTCGAACAGAACCTCCGGCGGAACGCGCGAATCGGAGCACGAGAGGATCGTGGCGACGGGGTGCTGGCCGGCGGCGGTCTCGAGGAGCCGCTTCGGACCCAGGTGCGGATGCGTCGGCGCGCCGGTCTTGAACCGCTCGTTGCCCGCCTTCAGGAGCGCGAGTGCCTCGTCGGGCGTGAGGCTGCTCGCCGGTGCCGCCGAGACGGCGGGCTTCGGAGGCGTACCGTGGTGGGCGTCGTCGCCTAGCGCCGAGGCTGCGGCGAGCAGGAACACGGCCGGCAGAGCAATGGCAACGAGACGACGCGACATATTGGTACAGGGGCCGCTGCGAAATGCGCGCCATCACGCGCGAGCCGCCCAACGCACGAAAGCCCTGTATTTCATGGCAAGAACGAGCGTCAACGCACCGTCGGTGCGTGCTACCGGATCGACGCGCCGATGACGGATGCGCTACGTTTCCACGGTGCGTAGAGCTTCGTCAGCGGCTTCGGGTTTCCTCGTTGGCGCCCTGGTTCTCGGGGTCGTCGCGGCTCCGACAGCGGCACACGCGAACGGTCGTTTTCCCGAATCGAACGCGATCTTCTTCGCCCCGAACGACGCCGACGTGGTCCTGCTCCGAACGACGTTCGGCCTCATCACCTCACACGACCGGGGCAAGACCTGGGACTGGGTGTGCGAGCGTTCGGTTGGTCTCGCCGGCGTCGAGGACCCCATGTACGAGGTGACGCCCGACGGCACCATGCTGAGCTCGACGTTCCAGGGCCTCGCCGTCTCGCACGACAAGGCGTGCAACTGGGCGTACGTGGGCGGGGAGCTGAAGGATCTCGTCTTCATCGATCTCGCGTCGCGGCCCAGCACGCCGACGAACATCGTGGCGTTCGCGAGCTCCTACGACGGACAGGACGACGCCGGCGCCATCTTCTTCAAGTCGACGCTCTTCGAGACGAAGGACGAGGGGAAGAGCTTCGCGGCGCTCGGTCCGAGCCTCGATCGGACGCTGCTCGGTTCGACCGTCGACGTCACGCCGAGCGACCCTGATCGCATCTACGTCTCGGCGAAGCGAAACCCCGGGACCGCCGCGACCGCAGTCCTCCTGACGTCGAAGGACCGCGGAAAGACGTTCGAGGAGAACCCGATCGCCCTGATCGCGCCGGAGAACGGCGCGTTCATCGCTGCGGTCGATCCGCTGAACGCCGATCGGCTCTACGTGCGGACGTCGAACGCGACCGACATGCCGTCGCGCCTGCTCGTCAGCGATGACGCGGGCAAGACATTCAAGACGGTCTACACGGGGCAGGGCGCCCTCGCGGGCTTCGCTCTCTCGCTGGACGGCAGCAAGGTCTGGGTCGGCGGCCCCCGCGACGGACTTCGCGTGGCCAGCACGACTGACTTCGCCTTCACCCAGAAGTCGAGCGTCGAGGTGCGGTGCCTGAAGCTCGCGACGGACGGGCTGTGGACGTGCTCGACGGAGAAGAGCGGCTTCGTCGTCGGTCTCTCGAAGGACGAAGGCGCGACGTTCGAAACGAAGCTCCACTTCTGCGACATCCGCGGGCCGCTCGCCTGCCCCGTCGGCTCGACGACGCACACCGAGTGCGTGCTCGGTGGAACGACGTCGACTGCCTCGCCGCCGTGGCCCCAGCAGCAGGCAAGCCTCGGCTGCACCGGTGACGAGCGCGACGCCGGAGGCGGCGACGGCGCCGTGGACGGCTCGATCAAGCCGCTCGCTCCCGACGACGGCAGCGGCGCAGGCGGATGCGATTGCTCCCTTCGTGCGCCCTCCTCTACCCCGCTCGCCGCCCTCCTCGCGGGCCTTGGCGGCGCAATCGCGTTCGTGCGCCGGCGTCGCCGCTCGCGCTGAGTTACACTGGGGCACCCATGCGAAACGTCCCGCACTACCTTCGCTTCGTTCGCGCGCTCGCGGTAGTGTCGGTGACATTGCCGGTGCCCGTCGTCCTCGTAGCGGCTCACCTCGCGGGCTGCAGCAGCGGGTCGACCGGGACGTCTGGGAACGGCCCTGCACTGGGTGCCCAGACCTGCCAGACCTCCGACGAGTGCGGTATCGGCAGCGGCGGGGTGCAAGCGGGGCTCGACGGCGCCACCGATGCCGCGCCCGACGGCAACCTCGCGGACGCCGACGCGAACGCGAACGAAGACAGCGGTGACGCGAGCGATGACGGCGGCGGCCCCACGCGCGGCACGCCCGAGCTCCCAGCCGCCTGGCTGGCATGACCGAGGTCACACTCACGGCGCGACTCTCATCGACGCCGATCGCGAAGGAATCCGAATTCGTGAACGCCGCGATGCTTCGCTGCGTGCGCACGGTTCACTCCTTCGATGCGAGTGCCTACGACCCGCAGTCGATCGAGCGCGCGCGCGCGATGTGGCTCCGCCGCATGGAGTCCGAGCATCGGTCGACGTCAGTGTTCTCCGCGCTCTGCGGGCAGCTGATGGAGGCGGGCGCGACGCTCGACATGGAGACCATCGTGCTCCGCATGGCCCAGGACGAGCTTCGTCATGCCGCGGTCTGCGCAGAGACGGTCGTCCTCATGGGAGGAGAAGCGACCGTCCGTGTGCGCGTCCCGGTCGCTCCCCTCGCCGTCCATCGCGGCGCCTCGCGCGAGGAGTGTGCGATGCGCAACGTCGTCTACGGGTGCTGCCTCTCCGAGATGGTCAACTGCGCGCGCTTCGTCGACGCGATCGACACGATGAGTGATCCGCTCTCGCTCGACGTGACGCGCCAGCTCCTCTCCGACGAGGCGCTGCACGGGCAGTTCGGCTTCCACTATCTCGATGCCTGGTCGGAGTGGCTCGACGCGAATCCCGACGTCCAGAAGACGATGTCGCGCTACCTCCGCTTCGCGTTCGCCGTTCTCGAGAAGGACCTCTCGGGCCGAGACATGGCTCCCCTCACGTTGAGCGACGACGAGCGTGCGCTGGGCATCCCGAATCCCCGACGCATCCAGGAGGTCTTCTACACGACCGTCGAGGGTGCGATCCTCCCGGCGCTCGAGCGCTATGGCTTCGAAGCGAGAGCGAGCTGGGAGACCCGCTCGCTCCAGCCGTAGCCTCAGACCTCGAACTCGGCCTTCTCGAGGATCTCGCGGACGCGCCACAGGAACGAGTTCGCAGCGACGCCGTCGACGATGCGATGGTCGTAGCTGAGCGCCATGTACATCACGGGGTGAATCGCGATGTGGTCTTCCTTGTCGGGTCCCTCGACCACGACCGCGCGCTTCTTGATCTCGCCGATGCGCAGGATGCCGACGTTCGGCTGGTTGATGATCGCGCCGCCGAAGAGGTTGCCCTTGAGGCCGGGGTTGGAGACCGAGAACGTCGAGCCGGAGAGGTCGTCGACGGTGATCTTGCCGCTCCGGGCGCGGCCTGCGACCTCGTCAATCGCGCGCACGATGCCGCGCACGCCGAGCTCGTCCGCACGACGCACGACCGGCACTACGAGGCCGTCTGGCGAGTCGACGGCGACGCCGATGTTCACGTCCTTGAAGATCACGAACGAGTCGTCGAGGACTCGCGCGTTGACGGTGGGGTTCTCGCGAATGGCCCGCGCGACCGCGACCACGACGAAGGCGAGCATCGTGAGGCTCATGCCCTCCTTCTTGTAGCGATCCTTGTTGGTCTCGCGGAGCTTCGACGCGCGCTGGAGATCGCACTCGGCGACCGTCACCACGTGGGGCGAAGCGATCTTCGAGTAGACCATGTGGTCCGCGGTGATCCGGCGCCGGCGCGTGAACGGCACGACCTGATCGCCCGGCTTCGGACGGTACGGCGGCACCTTGAACGAGCCGAACCCGACGCCCGGGACGGGCGGAACGAAGCCGCCTCCCTGGTTGATCATCTGCGCGATGGCCGGAGCCGCGCTCGCCGCGGGAGCGACCTGCTGCTGCTGCTGCGCGCGCATCTGCGACTCGGCCTTGCCACGCTGCTCGAGCGACATCGGGGGCTCCGTGCGCGGCGGCACGTCCACGCCGGCGCGCATGACGTCGTCCCGCGTGATGCGCCCGTGGTCACCCGAGCCCTTGACGTCCTTCAGATCGATGCCCTGCTCGAGCGCTGCGCGGCGCGCGGTCGGCGACGCGAGCGGACCAAGCGCGCCCTGGCTCGGCGCGACAGGTTCGTCGCCGCGTGTCACCACGTTCGGCGAGCCCACGACCGACGAAGGCGCGTCGACGCGCGCGGACGGAGCTCCTGCGCCGGCGCCCTCGTCGAGCTGACAGATGACGGTCTTCACCGGCACCACGTCGCCCTCCTTGGCGAGCAGCTTCATCACGCGGCCGCCAGCGGGCGCGGGCAGCTCGCTGTCGGCCTTGTCGGTCGCGATCTCGGCGATGGGCTGGTCCTTGACGACGACGTCGCCCTCCTTGACCCGCCACTTCGTGATGGTTCCCTCGGTCACGCTCTCGCCGAGCTGGGGCACGATGACGTCGATAAGCATTTCGGCTCGCACGCTACCGTAGGCATGGGGCCCTTCGCAACGCAGTCAAGACCGCGCGACCCTGGAAAAGTGGGCCGCGGGCTCGCTCGCGGAGCTCAAGGGGAGCCCTTGCGGACGAAGGAAGCCACGAAATAGCCGTCGGTACCGTGCTCGTGAGGCAACAGGCGGAACGAGGTCCCGCCCTCTCCGGCGAGCCTTGCCGCGATCGGTTCATCGAACGCGGCCGGTACGAGGCCCACGTCGGCCGCCGCGACGATGACGTCTTCCGACTCCTCGCGGAGCACGCTGCAAACGGCGTAGACGATGCGACCGCCGGGTCGAACGAGGCCCGCCACCCGCGCGAGGATCTTGGTCTGCAGCTCCGTGAGCGCCGGCAGATCCTTCGCCGTGCGACGAAGCAGGAGCTCGGGCCGGCGGCGAATGGTCCCCGTCCCCGAGCACGGCGCATCGACGAGGATCCGATCGTACGGCCCCGTTGCGCCGCCCGTGCCGGCCGCCCAGTCGACCGCGAACGTCGAACGCGGGGCCAGGCCGATTCGCGCGAGCTCGCTGGTCAGCCGCTCGAGCTTCGCGGGATGCAGATCCGCCGCATCCACCGAGCCGTCGGGACCGGTCGCGCGGGCAAGCAAGCCCGTCTTGTTGCCACGGCCGGCGCAGGCATCGAGCACCGATTCGCCGGCGCGCGCGCCGAGCGCCGCGGCGACGATCTGCGAGCCTTCTTCTTGCGACGTCCACGCGCCCTCCGCCCAGCCCGGCAGATCGGTGAGCCGACCGGCCCCGCGCGCGACGATGGCCAGCGGTGAGACGAGCCCCGCCTCGATGGTCGCCTCGGGCCGCGCCTCGCGCAGACGTGCGATCCACGCGTCGCGCTCGGACGCGTTCTCGACGCGAAGGCCGAGCGGCGGTGACTCCTCGGCCACGAGCAGACGCAGCGCGCCTTCTTCTCCGACGGCGCGCACGATCGCCTTCGCCAGCTCGGGGTCGGCGGCGTCGAGCGCAGCACGCGCGATCTCCTCGGCGGCGGGCCTGGGCTCGCTCGCGAGCTTGCGCAAGACGGCGTTCACGAAGCCGGCGACGCGCGGACCGCGCAGCGCCTTGACGACGCTCACAGCCTCGTCGACGGCGGCGAACGCCGGTACGCGGGTCAGCACGAGCACCTGATACGCGGCGACGAGGAGCTGCGCGCGGACCTGCACGTCCACCGAACCGATCCCGCGTGTGGCGTGGCGGTTCAGGCGCTTCTCGAGCCACCCGAGGAGCCGCAACGTGCCGTAGGCGAGCTCGGTGGCGAGCGCACGGTCGCGCGCGTCGAGCTGGATGTTCCGTTCGAGGTCGGCGTCGAGCGCCGCCGCGGCGTACGCCTTGTCGCGCAGGACGCGAACGACGACCTCGGCCGCGACGCTCCGCGCGGTCGGCGCTCTCCGTTGCTGCTTGCTCACGCGAGGTATCTACGCCACGTGGGCGCCGTCGTCACTCAGGCTTCACGCGGAGGAACGGCGGCGCTGTGTAGGTCGCGTTCGTCGTGCTGAACGGCTGGATGTGGACGACCGCCTTCTCGCACGCCGCGAGCACGATGCCGCCGCCGTTGGCCTTCGTGAGACCAGGACACCACGAGCTCGCGCCGGCCTCGGGGCTCGAATAACCGGCACCCCATGCGATGCCTTCGGAGATCTGGCCGGTGCAGGCGAGGCGCTCGCTGTCGTTCGCCGGCGGCGTGGGACGCCGGTAGAACGTGAGGAACGCGTCATCCTGCTGACCGTCGGCGGTGCAGACCGCCCACGCCGAGAGCGTGACCGGCATGCCGGCGGTGTTCTGGACGACCAGGTACTTGCCCGGGCGCAGGTTGTTCGGGTCGAGCGTCGTCGCCGCGCAGCTGCTGTCCGCGGCGGCATCCGAGAAGATAGACATGAGCGGCGCCGCTGCGAAGCCCGTTGCGAGCGTGGTCACATTTCCGATCGCGCCGAGCGCGACGTCGACGCCGCTCGGGTCGCAGCCGATGGTGAGGGCTTTCGCGGCGCTCGTGCCGCCGCCGGGCGTGGGGTTCGTGACCGTGATCGCGACGGAGCCTGGATTGATGAGGTGGCTCGAGGGTACGACCGCGGAGAGCGTGGTCGGCGTCACGTACGTCGTCATGAGAAGGACGCCGTTGCTGCGGACCGTGCTGCTCGACACGAAGCCGGTGCCGGTGACGGTGAGCGCGCGATCCGGAGAGCCGGCCGAAACGCTCGCCGGGTTCAGGCTCGTGATGGCTGGCACGCCATTGAGCGCCGTGAAGCCGAGCGCCGCCGACGTGCCGCCGCCAGGGGTGGAGTTGACGACACGCACGGAGATGGTGCCCGCATTCGCGAGCTGCGCGGCGGTGAGCGTGGTCTTGAGGTGCGTCGCATCCTGGAAGGTCGTCGCCGTGGGAGCGCCGTCGAACGTGACCTGCGACGTGACGAAGAAGCCGAGGCCTGTGATGACGACGTCCGTCGGCCCGGAGCCGACGGCTCCGCTCGACGGTGCGAGCGAGGTCGTCTGCGGAACCGGGTACTGGACGCGGAACACGACAGGTGCGGTCAGGCCGCCACCGGGAGGCGGATTGCTGACGGCGATCGGAAAATCACCCGCTGCGCCGAGCGACGACGCCGGCACGATCGCGGTGAGCTTCGTGCCATTCACGAACGTCGTGGCGAGCGTGGTCCCGTTGAAGAGCACGTTGCTACCGGAGACGAAGCCCGACCCGTTCACGGTGAGCGAGAGCGCCGCAGAGCCGACGAGCGCCGTCGACGGATTGATCGCCTGGACTGCCGCTTGCGGGTTCGCGATCGTGAACGCGATCGACGCAGAGCCGCCGCCACCCGGCGCGGGATTCACGACGGTCACCGGAACGCTGCCGGTGTTGAGCAGGAGGCTCGCGGGGATCGTCGCGTCGAGCGACGTCGAGCTCGTGAACGTGGTCGTGAGGTCCGTCCCGCCGAAGACGACCTTCGCGCCCGGCACGAAGCCGGTGCCGTTCGCCGTGAGCGTCGTGGGACCGGTGCCGGTGATGACCGAGAGAGGAGAGAGGCTCGTGAGCATCGCGCCCGGGTTCTGCACCTCGAACGTGATCTCCTTGCTCGCGCCTCCACCGGGCGGGCTCGTGCCGACCGAGAGGCGAAGCACGGCGACCGCCGCGAGCTTCGTCGTCGGAATGGTCGCGCGAAGCTCGGTGCCGCTCACGAAGCTCGTCGCGAGAGGAGCGCCGTCGAGCTGGACGATCGAGCGCGGCACGAAGTTGGTGCCCGCGACGACGATCGAGGGACCGACCGAACCGACCGTGCCCTTGTCCGGCGTCACCGACGTGACCACGGGGGCGAGCGCATCATCAGGGTTCGTCGGCTGCTTGGGCGCCGTCGTCGTGGGTGCCGCGGTCGGCGCCGGCTCTGTCGGCTGCGTGGTCGCGACCGGCTCGACGATGGGCGTGCCCGACGCGGTCGGGTCGCCCTGCGCGCAGCTGGCGACGAACGGCGGGAGCGCCAGCACGGCACCGAGCACGGCGAGCAGGAGAGCGAACGAGAAACGCGACGAAGAAGAGCGCGGCTGCTGAGGCGTCTGCTGAGGCGTCTGCTGAAAAATGCGGGGCATTTACGAGTCCTGGTTGATCGGCTCGGCTATGCCACATGACCCGACGGTGCGCCACGAAGGCCGCACACTCTCCGACAAAAGAGACTGTTGCCCCTCAAGCAGCAGGCGTCAGTGAGTGAGATCGCGCACTTGCAGGACGATGACGTCCCACTTCCGGGTCACGTCGTTCTTGAAGGCGACGAGCATGAGGAGGACGAGGACGCTCATTCCAACCAGGCTGGACAGCTCCCTGGCCCGGAGGCTCACCGGCTTCCGGCGGACCCACTCCAGGAGGAAGAGGAGGAGGTGCCCACCGTCGAGCACGGGGATCGGCAGCAGGTTGATGAGGCCGAGGTTCACGCTCGTCACCGCCATCGCCCAGACGAAGTACGTGGTGCCCTTCGCGCCGGCGTCGCCCGCGACGTCGTAAAGCGTGATCGGCCCGCTCACCGCCGCGATGCTCACGCGACCCTGGAGGATGCGAACGAAGCCGACCACGATGAACTTCATCGCGTTGGTGGTCTCGAGCGCGCCGCGCCTGATCGCGTAGACGAGCGGGTGCGGATTCGGCACCGTCTTGCTCGCTGCGCGCGGGAGCCAGTGCGTCGTGCGGAAGACGTAGCGCTCGTAGTGCTGGCCGAGCTCGTCGTTCCAGCGCTCCTTGCGGACCTGGAAGCTGCCGCTCATGCGATCGCCGTCACGCGTCCACACGAGCTCGTGCATGCGGTTCGGCTCGCGGAGGAGCCGGCCCACCATCGTGGTGTCGTCGAGCGCGTGACCGCCGCGGCGGTCCACCTTCCACATGCGCTGCGCGACGCCGTCGAGGTGCGTGATGCGGTCGCCCGCGCGCAACCCGGCGCGCCACTCGCTGGAGCCCTCGGGCACGAACGCGACGTACATCTCGGCGCTCTCGATGCCGGCGCGATCGAGCATGTCCTTGGTGCGCCAGTCCGGATCGTCGTCGCGGGCGACGGCACCTTCGGCGCGCGGGCGCGGGGACAGCGACGCGATTCCGGTCTCGAGCACGGCGATGTCGCAGAGCCCGCCGAGCGAGCGCGGGACCGACACGGGGCGCACGTACGTGAGCACCACGTTGTCGCCCTTGTTCTGCGAGAGAACGCGGGCGAGCTCGACGAACGTCTCGACCTTGCGCCCGTTGACGGCCGTGATGCGGTCGAACGTCCGCAGGCCAGCACGGAACGCCGGTGAGTCCGTGCGCGAGAGGCCGATGACGGGAGACGGGTAGGTCGGTGCGATGCCGATGCGACCGACGTGCTCGAACAGCTCGAGCTCGCTGGGCTCGACGACCTCTGTCTCCTCCGACGGCGTGACCGTCACCTCGACGGGCTTGCCGTCGCGGTCGACGCGCACGCGCATCGGAACCCCGGCGCCCTTCGCGAATGCCTTCTGCACGTCCGGGAAGCTCGCGACGCTCTCGCCCTCGACGGCGGTGATCGTGTCGCCGGGGAACAGCTTGCCATCGGCGGGCTTGCCCGGGAACACGACGCCGACGGTGGGCGGGAGGAAGTCTTTGTCCTCGAGGTAGACCGACGTGTAGAGCGCCATCGGGAAGACGAGGTTCATCGCCGGACCGGCGAGGACGATGACGACGCGCTTCCAGAGCGTCTGGGATTCGAAGGTCCTGTGCCGCTCCTCGGGGAGGATCGCCTCGCGGGCCTTGCCCTCCTCGAGCATCTTCACGAAGCCGCCGAACGGAAGCAGCCCGAGGCAGTACTCGGTCTCCTTCCCGCGCACTTTCAGGAGCTTGGGCCCAAAGCCGATGGAAAATGTCAGCACCTTCACCCCGAACAGCTTCGCGAACGCGAAGTGACCGAATTCGTGGATGAAGATGAGAATGCTGACGAAGAGGATGAAGTAGAGGAGGTCCAAGAGCTTGGCCCCCGTGATGTGCCGGCCGCGGCGCGGGCCGTCAAGCCCCGCGGACGATTGCGACGCGCGACGGGCTCAGGCGGCGGCGCGGCGCTGGCGGAGGACGGCAGAGAAGAGGGCGAGGCCGTCGGTCCCGCCGAGGCACTCCTCGCTCATCCGCTCCGGGTGCGGCATGAGGCCGAGGACGTTCTTCGACGGGCCGCCGTAGATGCCGGCGATGTTGCGCGCCGAGCCGTTCGGGTTGGCCTCGGCGCTCACCACGCCATCGCGTGTACAATACACGAGAGCGATGAGCCCCTCGGCGTCGAGCTTCGCGAGGACCTCGGCCGAGGCCTGGTAGCGACCCTCGCCGTGGGCGATGGGGAGGCGCAGCACCGAGCCGACCTTCGGCGAGAACGGTCCCTCCGACGCGGCCTTCACGAAGATGTCGCGGCACTCGAAGCGAAGGCTCGTGTTCCGTGTGAGCGCGCCCGGGAGGAGCCCGCACTCGGTCAGGATCTGGAACCCGTTGCACACGCCGAGGACGAAGCCGCCTCGCGCCGCGTGCTCGGAGACGGCGCGCATGATCGGACCGACCTTCGCGATGGCGCCGCAGCGCAGGTAATCGCCGTAGCTGAAGCCGCCGGGGATCGCGACGAGGTCGGTACCGGCCGGCAGCGACGTCTCGGTGTGCCACACGCTCGTGACGTCGGCGCCCGCGAGCTGGAGTGTGCGGATCATCTCCGCGTCGGCGTTGAGCCCAGGGAAGACCACGACGGCTGCGCGCATGACGGTCGAGTAGCACACGCGAAGGAGGAGGCGAAGAGTGCCGTCGGGGCACGATGCTGCGGACGCGATGGCCCATGGCCACGATTCCGAACACGCCCCCTCGGGGATCCACACCTCCGCCGCGAGGTTCTCGGAGTCAACGGACGACTCATCCTCGACGAGCCAACCGAGGAAGTCCTCGTAGGCGCGCCTCGCCTCCGCGAGCTCGACGACCTCGATGCGGAACGTGCCCTCGAGCTGCCGCTCGAGCGGGTTCACGAAGGTCATGCGGAGCTCGGTGAACGCGAGCAGTCCGTCGATGAAGGCTTGCGCGTGGAGCTCGGCGAGACGAAGCCCGGTGCCGTCGGACGACGGTGAGCGCGAGCCTCAGCCACCGGGGACTCGGACGCCGCGAGCTGTCCGGTCGGGCTTTTCGGCGGAGCCCCCTGGCACGCCGCGACGACGCACACCATCGAGGCGAGCGAGAGGAGCGAGAATCGAACGCGAAGTCTCATGGTGGGTCCCGGGATGCCGGTCCGGCGCTAGGCTTGGTATGGACGAGAAGGGAGGCCGATCTGCCGGCCGCGCCTCCGACCATGGACCTCGCGCCCCGGAGCGGCTAACTCACGGGCAACGATGAGCGCGACGAAGGCAGAATCCGTCAAATTCCCTGGCGATCTCCCCATCACCCCGGAGGTCATCAAGCAGCACAAGCTGACCACGGAGGAGTACGCGCGGGTCGAGAAGTCGCTTGGCCGCGTCCCGACCTACACCGAGCTCGGGGTGTTCAGTGTCATGTGGAGCGAGCACTGCTCCTACAAGTCGTCGCGCGTTCACCTGAAGCGCCTTCCGACGAAGGGGCCGCGCGTCATCCAGGGTCCGGGCGAGAACGCAGGCGTCGTCGACATCGGAGACGGCTTCGCGGCGGTCTTCAAGATGGAGTCGCACAACCATCCGAGCTTCATCGAGCCGTACCAGGGCGCCGCGACCGGCGTCGGCGGCATCCTCCGCGACGTCTTCACGATGGGCGCGCGCCCGATCGCCGGCCTCAACTCGCTCCGCTTCGGTAGCCCCGATCACCCGCGCACGCCGGAGCTGCTCCGCGGCGTCGTCGCCGGCATCGGCGGCTACGGCAACGCGATCGGCGTGCCCACCGTCGGCGGCGAGGTGCAGTTCGACGCCGCCTACGACGGCAACATCCTCGTCAACGCGTTCACGTGCGGCGTCGCTCGCACCGATCGAATCTTCTACGGTCGCGCCGCGGGCATCGGCAATCCGATCCTCTACATCGGCTCACGGACCGGGCGCGACGGCATCCACGGCGCGACGATGGCGTCCGACGAGTTCGGGACCTCGAAGGAAGGCACCGGCGAGCTCGCGACGGCGAGCAGCATCAAGAAGGGCGTTCGTTCGACGATGCAGGTCGGCGATCCGTTCATGGGCAAGCTGATCCTCGAGGCGTGCCTCGAGCTCATGTCGACGGATCTGCTCGAGGGTATCCAGGACATGGGCGCCGCCGGCCTCACCTCCTCGAGCGTCGAGATGGCCGGGCGCGCGGAGAACGGCGTCGAGATCGATCTCGACTCCGTCCCCCGGCGCGCGAAGGGCATGTCCCCCTACGAGATCCTCCTCAGCGAGTCGCAGGAGCGCATGCTCCTCGTCGCGAAGAAGGGCTGCGAGAACGCCGTCCTCGAGCTGTGCAAGAAGTGGGATCTCGACGCGGCCATCATCGGTCGCGTGACCGACACGAAGCGCTGGGTCGTGACGGCGACGCCCGGCTACGACCCGCTCGACGGCCTCCCGCCGAAGGGCGAGAAGCAGGTCGCCGCCGACATCCCCGTCGGCGTGCTCACCGACGAGGCTCCCGTCTACGATCGTCCGCGCAAGGCCGGGCCCGCACCGACGGACGTCGCAGTCCCCGAGTCGGAAGACCCCGCCGGCGATCTCCTCGCGCTCCTCGCCTCGCCGAACATCGGCTCACGCGCCTGGATCTGGCGTCAGTACGACCACATCGTTCGCGGCGGCACCGTCGTCCGTCCCGGCTCTGACGCCGGCGTCGTTCGCGTCCCCTGCGAGCGCGACGGCAAGACGCTGATGAAGCACCTCGCGTTCGCCGTCGACTGCAACGGTCGCTTCGTCGCGCTCGCCCCCGAGGAGGGCGCGAAGATGGCGATCGCCGAGGTCTGTCGCAACCTCGTGTGCGCGGGCGCCGAGCCGATCGGCATCACCGACTGCCTCAACTTCGCGAGCCCCGAGGACCCGGTCACGATGGACGTCTTCGCGCGCGCGGTCGACGGTCTCGCCGAGGCGTGCCGCGTGCTCGACGTGCCGATCGTCAGCGGCAACGTCAGCCTCTACAACGAGACGACCGACGCCAGCGGAAGACATCCGATCCTCCCGACGCCGGGCGTCGCCGCGGTCGGTCTCGTCGCCGACGAGAAGGACATCCTCACGCAGTTCTTTCGCCGCGAGGGAGACGTCGTGCTCCTGCTGGGTGGCAGCGACGACGCCGGCCTCGGCGGGAGCGAGTACCAGGCCATGAAGGCGGGCCGCCTCGGCGGACCTGCACCGCGCATCGACCTCGAGGCCGAGCGCAAGCTCCAGCGGCTCGTTCTCGAGCTCGCGCGCGCGCACGTCCTCTCGAGCGCCCACGATGTCTCCGACGGCGGGCTCGCCGTCGCGCTGGCCGAGTGCTGCACGACCGCGCAGGACGGAACCCTCGTCGGCGCGCACATCACGCTCTCCGCGGCCGCCGCATCGGGGGCCGCACCCGTTGCCGCGACGCTCTTCGGCGAGGCGCCGAGCCGCATCGTCGTGTCTGTCTCGAAGGACGGAGCCGATGACGTACTGAAACGCGCCCGCGATGCCGGGGTCCCGGCGCGACAGCTCGGACACACCACCGACATCGGCGCCGAGGCGACTCTGCGGATCGCGCTGCTTTCCGGGCTGAAATTCGAACAAAAATGCGCGGAGCTGCGCGTTGCCCGAGAATCGTGCCTGGAGCGGATCGTCGGCGCGGGCTGAGGCGGCGTGATACCGTTGTGATTGGTTTTTCGCGATGGCCAAGTTCCAGTCGCCGCTGCTCGGCTACAACAACAACGTCCGGCACAAGAACCGGGTGTTCCACATCCAGACGGAAGACTCGGGCGTCGGCCACCCGCACATCATCACTCACCTCTTCATGGATGGCGGTCGCATCCTCAAGAGCGTCAAGACGTCGTACGCCGAGCACGTGGGCACCGAGGGGATGCGGGAGACCGTGCGCGGCCTGATGAAGGACCAGCACAAGTCGGTCTTCAGCGCGTTGCGCGAAGGCCAGTTCGATGCGCTCTTGGACGGGCGACCTGCGCCCGCGTCGGGCGCCGACGTGTTGGCCGCGCCGCCCGTTGCGCCCGCGGCCGCTTCGGTCGGCCCGCCGGCCCGCACGGATTCCGTGCGCGGGCCGTCCCCCAGCGGGCTGCCGCCGCTCACCATCCAGGAGCCGAGACGACCGTCGGCGACGTTGCCGGCGGGATCCCCCTCGCACCACGCGGGACCGCATACCAAGACGTTCGCGCCGCCGGCGCTCAATGGCGAAGAAGTGCCGAGGTCGGCGCGGCCGCCTTCCGTGCG
>JANXVA010000220.1 GCA_025351875.1 Myxococcales bacterium
CGCACTTCGAGGATGGTCGCGAGATCGCTTCCCTCGAGGAACTCCATCACGATGAAGGGGGTGCCGTCCTCGGTTCCGCCGACGTCGAAGACGCGCGCCACGTGGTCGCTCTTGATCTTCACGGCCGCGCGAGCTTCGCGCGCGAACCGCGCGACGATGTCGGGCTGGTCGCGGGCCTCGCGCCGGAGGAACTTGAGCGCAACGCGCTCGTCGAGGCCGAGGTGGGTGGCCTCGACCACCAGCCCCATCGCCCCTTCGCCAATCAGGCGTTCGACGCGGAACTTGCCGTCGAGCACCTGCCCCTCCCGGACCGGCAGATCCGGCTCCGTGGCCGCGCTCGCTGCCATGGCAACACACTAGCACGCGCAATCACGGCACAGTCCACAGCGTTCGGCCTCGGGGAACGAAGACCATTCGGACAAACTCAGGGTCCTGCTGGAGGTGCACGAAACGCGCGCTCGGACCCAGGTACCACCGAGCGGCGCTCGCCATCAGCCGTATGTCCACATGTCACACATGTCGCGCTTCAACGTGGGAAACGCCTTGCGCGTTGTCATGGCTCTTATCGTATCCTGATCATGAGTGAGTACGACCGAGCTAGCGCCCCAGCTTGTGCGCCAGTTGAAGCGTGCGGGCATCCTCGACGAGGGTGAGCTCCCGCCCGCGGAAGCGTGGCGGAAGTTCCTGCGCGCGGTCAACGAGCACTACCGGCAAGCCGAGAGCGACCGCGAGGTCCTCGCGCGCTCGAGCGACGTCGCGGCCAACATGGTGAGCGAGGCGCAGCAACGCCTCCACGCCCAGAAGGAGGTCCTCCGCACGACGCTGTCGACTGTCGCTGGCGCGATCGACACGTTCAGCCGTATCGCCGGCGCGGAGGACCCGACCGAGGTCGAGTCGATCGAGGCCGCGAAGGCGGAGACCTCCCGACAGATCGAGAAGCTCTTCGGCGAGAACCTCGTCGCGCAGGATTCGAGCGGGGAGCTTTCTGGCGTGAAGGCCAACCTGGTCCGTCTCGCCGACGAGCTCGTGCGCCTGCTCGCCGAGATGAGCGAGAAGGCGAAGCTGAAACGAGAGCTCGAAGCGGCGCGCGTGCTCCAGCAGATCCTGTTGCCCTCGGAGGAGCCGATCGACCAGCCCTTCGTACGTGTGGCGGGCGCATTCCGGTCGATGGCGGAGTGCGGCGGCGACTTCTGGGCGAGCTACGATCTCACCGAAGGCCGCACGCTCGTCCTCGTCGGAGACGTCACCGGCCACGGCATTCCCGCGGCGATCGTGACGGGAGCGGCGCGTGCCGCCAGCGCTACCGCCGTCGCGCTCACCAAGGGAAACGTCGGGGCCGGCGAGATCCTCGCGATGATGAACGGCGCCATCCATCAGAGCGTGCAGCGGCACGTGATGATGACCTGCACGGCCGCGGTGATCGACCCGCGCGCCAGCACGGTGACGTTCGCCAATGCCGGTCACCACTTCTCGTATCTCGTTCGTGCCGCGCTCGCGCGGCCGCTCGTCGCGCACGGTCCGCCGCTCGGCGCGGCTCCCACGGCGCAGTACGAGGAGGTCACGTCGGTCCTCCAGCCCGCCGACACGCTCGTCTGGTTCACCGACGGACTCATCGAAGCCGAGAACGAATGGGGAGAGCAGTTCACCGAGAAGCGTCTTCGCGCGCTCTGTCAGCGCGTGGCTTCCGATGGGGCCGTCGCCGCGCGTGACGGCATCCTCGAGGTGCTCTCGCAGTTTCGCGGAAAACACCCGCCGTCCGACGACGTGACCGTCGTCGTCGCCACGATCAAATGAAGGGCCGCTGATGAACGTCGTTTCTTTCTCCTTCGACATTGCGTCGAAGAAGTGGTCCCTCGCGGGGCTTCCCTCGAACCTCGATTCCGAGCGCACGCTCGTGCTGGTGTTCGGTCCTCCGTCGATGCTCGACGACTCCGGCGCGCTCTCCGAGCTCGTCCGGGCATTTCCTCGGTCGCACGTCCTCGGCGCGTCGTCGGCGGGCGGAGTCCAAGGCAGCGCCGTACGGGACGGCGCGCTCGTCGTGACCGTGGTCCAGTTCGACAAGACGACCATGTCGTCGGCCCACGTCGCGCTCGGACCGACGGTGGAGGCCTTCGGGGCCGGCCAGTCCCTCGCCAAGAAGCTGAGCAAGCCGAGCCTGCGCGGTCTCATCGTCTTCGCCGACGGCGTCGAAGTGAACGGCGCCGAGCTGGTGCGCGGTCTCAACTCGGCGCTCGATCAGTCGGTCGTGGTCATCGGCGGCATGGCTGCCGACGACCGCGCATGGAAGCGCGCATGGGTCCTGTCCGGCGCGAACGCGAAGAGCGGTATCGTCGCAGCGGTCGGGCTCTACGGAGAGCATGTGGTCGTCGCTCCCGCGAGCCGCTCGGGCTGGACGCCCCTTGGTTCCGAGCTCGTCGTGACGAAGGCGGACGGCAACGTCATCTACGAGCTCGACGGAAAGCCGGCCCTCACGGTCTACGAGGAGCGGCTCGCTCAGTCGAAGGCGGGCGCCGCCGTCGGGACGCTCGCGGTCCCGTTCGCCGTGCGCGCGACGTCCCGCCACGACAGGTCGCTCGTGCGCTCCATCGTTTCCGTCGACGCAGAGAAGAAGTCGATCAAGCTCGCCGCGGAGATCCCTCAAGGGTATCTCGCCCAGCCCCTATCGGCCTCGCTAGAGAGCCTGGTCGGCGCCGCGCGTGAAGCCGCTGCCCGAACGACCGACGCGTCTCCTCCCGTCGGCAAGGACGCCGTGGTGCTCGCCTTCAGTCACGCAGCGCGTCGTGCGTTTCTCGGCCCCCGCACCTCAGAGGAGCTCGCTGCGGCGCTCGCCGCGGTGCCGGCAGGCCCGAAGGCTCACATGATCGGTTTCTTCGGCTACGGAGAAATCGCTCCGTTCGAGGGGGGCCACAGCGAGCTGCACAACCAGAGCGTCACGATCGCGATGCTCATGGAGTCGCCAACGCCCATCGCACGAAAGGCCGCTCGCGGGCTCGCCGTCGGTGCCGTTCGCGCGCAGGCCCCCGCGACCACCGCGGGGCCCGCAGCGCACCTCCGCTCCCGTCATCAGACCGTCGACGATCTCTTCCTCGAGCTCGAGGTCGAGGGTGGCAAGGGCGGCCTCCGTGCCCCCGGACGGCCGGGCATGCCGCCGGCCGTGCCGCGAAAGCCCCCGGTCCCGTCCGCAGCGCCGAAGGCACCGAGCGCCCACCCCAACGGCAACGGCAACGGCAACGGCAACGGCCGTGCAGCACCGGCGAAAGACGAAGAGGAAGAGGAGTCTACGTCACCGTCCGTCAACATTCCGGCGCCGGCCCCGCTGCCCGGCGCGGCCGAATCGTCGCCCGAGCACGTGGTGCCCGGCGACCGGGTCCGCTCGCGCGTCAAGACGCCTCGCATGGTCGACGTCGATGCGTCGGTCCTCGCGAAGCCCAGGACCGGTCTGTCGTTGAGCTCTTTCTCTCACGACTCGAGCAACAGCGCGTGGTCCCTGAGCGCATTTCCCGCGATTGACTCACCCCGCACGCTGCTCCTCGCGTTCGGCGCCGTGCCCCTCGCGGGTGCGAGCGGACCGCTCGACGCGCTCGCAAAAGCGTATCCGTTGTCCACCATCGTCGGCTGCGGCTCGACGAAGCTCGTTCATACCGCGGGGCCAGGCGCCGACCTCGTCGTCAGCGCGGCACGCTTCGCGCACACCGATCTCGAGGCGGCATGGGCAGACCTCGCGCTGGGCCCCGTGGCCGCCGGCGAGAAGATCGCGGAGGCGCTCGCGCGCCCCGATCTTCGCGCCGTCCTCGTCTTCGCGGATCCGTCGACCAACGGCGACACGTTCCTCCGCGCGCTCTCTTCGGCGCTCCGGCCCGGGGTCGTCGTCTCCGGCGGCGTCGCCGCGGCGGGCCCCGGACGCACCTGGGTGATGTGCGGCAAGACGATCCGCACCGGCATCGTCGCCGCCGTCGGCCTCTACGGCAATCATCTCGGCGTACAGAGCGAAGCTCGCTCCAGCTTCGACGCCTTCGGTCCCGAGCGACGCGTCACGCGGTCCTCGGGCTCCATCGTGTACGAGATGGACGGCAAGCCAGCCCTCGGAGTCTACGCCGAGTACGTCGGCGGCAGCGTCACCGCGCTCGTTCCGGGCGCGTTGCCGTTCCCGCTCGCGGTGCGCGACAGCAAGGAGGTCGTGCGGGTCCGGATGCCGATCGCGTTCGACACGAACGCGCAGTCGCTCACGTTCGCAGGCGACGTTCCGCAGGACTCCTTCGTCCGCCTCATGCGCGCGAACCCGGATCGGCTCGTCGACGACGTGCTCCGGGCGGCGAACCTCGCGAAGGACGGCGTCGTCAAGGGAAGCGCGACGCTCGTGCTCGCAGTGAGCAGCATCGGACGCGCGCAAGCCCTGGGGTCTCGCGCCGACGAGGAGACCGAGGCCATTCTCGAGGCGATCCCGAGCGACGCGGCTCACCAGCTCGTGGGCTTCTACTCGCTCGCAGAGTTCGGCGCCGGCGTCGCGGGGCTCGGCAACGAGAGCATCACGCTCACGATCTTCAGCGAGGCGGATGCTCCGATGGTCAAGGTAGACCCGGTGTCCGAGCGACGGACGATCCCGGCGCCTTCGCACCCCGCGGAGACGCCGTCGCCGCCCCAGTCGACGCGGCCCTCGGCGCAGCCACGCCGTCGTCCAGAGGTCACTCGTTCGGTCATGTCGGGCGGCGCCGCGCCAAGCGGGGCCTCGGTCTCCGCGAAGGTGACCACGGAGAAGAGGGGCGACGTCCTCCTCGTCTCGTTCAACGGAAGGCTCAGCGAGAACTTCAAGGGGGATTCGGTCGGTCGTGAGCTCGGTGGCACCGTCGTGTTCGACCTCGGCGGCGTCGAGCGCATCACGTCGTTCGGCGTTCGCGAGTGGCTGAACATGCTGAACGCGTGTCAGGATCGCGTGAAGAAGCTCTATTTCGCGCACTGCTCCGAGGCTGTGGTCAACCAGCTCTCGATGATCCGCAAGTTCGGAGGCAACGCGCACGTCGTCTCGTTCTTCACTCCTTACCTCTGCGACTCGTGCGGAGAGCAGTTCGAGCGGCTCATCGACTGTGAGCTCGACGCGGATGCGGTGCGCAGCTACTCGCCGCCGGAATGCGTCTGCCAGCGCTGCAGCGGCAAGGCACGTTTCGACGACGACCCCGAGACCTACTTCGCGTTCGCGCCGGCGCACGTCGGTCAGGTGGTTCCGAAGAACGTTCGCGCGATCCTCAACGAGCTCGGCAACGTGAAGCCGACGGCGACCGCAGACGCCATCGACAAGACGATCGACGGCGACATCACGCGCGTTCGCGTCTCGACCAAGCTCGCGGCGAACGTGCGCTGGCAGCGGGTCCTCGACGGCATCGAGGGTTCCCTCGTGATCGACCTCGGCGGTGTCGGGGCGATCGACGAGAACGGCATCGCGAACTTCGAGAACGCCCTGAGCTCGTTGAGCTCCGACGTCACCACCGTGCGCCTCGACCGCACTCCCCAAGCCGTCGTCGAGTACTTCGCGAGGAGTGGCCTGCCTCGTCGGGTAGTCGTCGCGTCGACGGTCGTCGTGGGCTTCTGCGCCTCTTGCAACGTCCAGCGTCCCGCGCTGCTCGTCGTCGACGACCACGCGCACAGTCTCGCGGCGACCAAGGAGCCCGCGCTGAACTGCAAGCGCTGCAACGGGCGGCTCGCGCTCGTCGATGCGACGGAGATCCTCAATTTTCTCTCGCGTCAGCGGAAGCGAACATCGATGGCGCCGCGGGCCTCGCTCCCTGCGCCGGCGCCCGCGGCGATGTTGCTGACCTCGATGCCGGCGCCTGCTCCCTTGCCCTCGGCCGTCTCGGCGCCGCCCGTCGCCGCGCCGGTCGCTGGCGGTCGTGGCATCATCGCCGGCGCGGCGATCCTCTCGGTCGCGATCCTCGCCTCGGCCGGCTTCTTCAGCTACGCGCGCTCGCGTGGCGCGATGGCCCCCGAAGGGCCAGTGGCCCCCGCGGCCACCCAGGCTGCTTCGCCGCTGACGGACCTGCCGCCGCCCTGGGTCGAACGGCCGTTCGTCGAGGAGAACGGTGTGCTCCTCGTCGTCGGTCGATGTGACCGCGCGGCGTCGTCCGAGGCTGCGCTCGCGCAGGCGCGGAACGAGGCGGTCGCGCGCATCGTCAAGCAAGCCTACGGAGACCTCACGGGCACGGTCCCCTACGACTTCCTCGTCGGTCGCGTGAAGGAGGAGGAGGCGAAGAAGCGAGGCGCGATCGTCGCCGAGCGCTATCTACGCCAGGTTGGCTCGATCGGAACCCCCGATCGCGGCGAGACGGTCGTGCGGCAGCGCGAGGGCGGGGTCGAGGCCTTCGCGCGCTATCGGCTCACGCGCGCCGCGTACACCCAGGTGCTCGCGCTCTACAAGGCCACGGCGCAGTTCCAGGGAATGACGGTCGCGCGGGCGTTCCCGCTGCTCGAGGCCGGGGCTTCGGACGGTGACCTCGTGGTCATCGGGGTCGCCAAGGGCCGCGCCGCCGAAGCCGCGGGCATCAAGGTCGGGGACTTCGTCCTCGGGATGAACAACAAGCCCGTGCCCGGACTCGACGCGTTCTCGAAAGCGGCCGACGACTGGGCGGGCATCGCGATGAACGGCGGGTACGAAGTGACCGTCGACAGCGCCGGCACGAAGCAGACCCTCAAGGTGAAGAAGGTCTACGCGCCGGCGCCGGCCGCGCCGCCGCAACCCGCGCCTCCCCCTGCGTCCGCGCAAAAGCCGCCGCGCGACTCGGGCATCATCCTTCCGCCGCGAACCTTCTGACGCCATCGATGGGTGAACGTCTCGGCAAATACGAGCTCTTCTCGAAGATCGCCTCGGGCGGCATGGCGGAGATCCACGTCGCGAAGTCCAGCACGCTCGGCGTCGACAAGGTCGTCGTCATCAAGCGGCTACTTCCGGAGCACCTCACGAAGCCCGAATTCGTGGAGATGTTCCTCGACGAGGCGCGCATCGCCGCAGCCCTGAACCATCCCAACGTCGTGCAGATGTACGACTTCGGCCCCGTCGACGGCGCCTACTTCATGGCGATGGAGTATCTGCACGGCGCGGATCTCCGCTCCATCCACCGGCACGCGATCGCCAATCACGATCTCCTCCCGATCGGGCACATGCTCACGATCCTGACGGGCGTTTGCTCGGGGCTCCACCACGCCCACGAGGCGCGCGGAATCGACGGCGCCGCGCTCGAGGTCGTGCATCGCGACGTCTCGCCTCACAACATCGTCGTCACCTTCGACGGCGCGGTGAAGCTCGTCGATTTCGGGATCGCCAAGGCGAAGAACCGGATGAGCCAGACTCGTCACGGCACGCTCAAGGGCAAGGTCCCGTACATGTCGCCCGAGCAGCTGCGCGGCGAGCCGATTGATCGGCGTTGCGACATCTACGCGGTTGGCGTGATCCTCTACGAGCTCACCACTGGGCAGCGGCCATACATCGTCACGAACACCGGCGAGTTCGCGTTGATGATGGCGATCGCTCGCGGGCAGATCAAGGCGCCGAGGCTCGTTCGGCCCGACTACCCGGCGAAGCTGGAAGCGATCGTCATGAAGGCGATGGCTCGTCGCGCAGCCGATCGTTACCAGACGACACGGGAGCTCGAGGTCGCGCTCGAGGCGTTCGCCGCCGAGAGTCGCGTCGCGCTCAACGCGAATGCGCTCGCCTCGTACATGACCACCGTCTTCAACGTGCGCATCGAGCGGTGGGGCAAGGCGCGCGCCGCGGGCAAGGCGTTTGCCGAGCACGTCGCCGAGCTCGAGCTCGAGAAGGCGCACACCCACGCGGACGACGACTCGGACGCGGAGGTCGTCGTCGACACGACCGAGATGAACTTCCAGGTCGAGTGGGACGAGGACGCGCCCGAGCCGCCCAGCTCCTCCTCGGCAGTGAGCGGCCTCATCTCCGCCGGAGTCGACATCGGGGCTACGACGGTCGGGAGCGTCGAGGTCGTGAGCCTCGCTGGGCGCCTGACCGAGTCTTTCACCGGCGCGGCCGTGGGCGCCGCCATGCGCGGCGTCGTGGTCATCGACCTCGCGAACGTCGAGCGCGTCACGTCATTCGGCGTCCGCGAGTGGCTCGAGATGATGAACGCCACGCGCAGCGGAGTGACCGAGCTCTACCTCGCGCGCCTCTCCGAGGCCATGGCGACGCAGATGGGGATGATCCGGTCGTTCGCCGGTCGAGGAAAGGTCACCTCCTTCCAGGCTCCGTACCTCTGCGACGCGTGCGGCTCGAGCTTCCGCTGGCTCATCGACTGTGAGCGCGACGGCGCGGCCTTGACGAGCAAGACCCTCCCGCCTGGGAAATGCCCCACGTGCGGAAGCGAGGGACACCTCGACGACGACGAGGGCTATTGCGCGTTCGCCATTCCGTACGCGGGTGCCCCCATACCGCCGTCTGTCCGCGCAGCGCTCGACGCGCTCGGCGATGGCGAGGCGCCGACCACCGGCGACATCGTCGAGAAGCTCGTCGTCGGCAACGTGACCCGGCTGCGCGTGCGCGGCGCGCTCGATCGGTCCGTGCGCTGGAAGCGCATTCTCGACGGTCTCGAGGGCGCCGTGGTCGTCGACTTCCAGTCGCCCAAGATCGACGCAGCGGTCAGCGGGAATCTCGCGCAAGCGCTCGCCGCGGTCGGGCCCGAGGTGACATCGATCGAGATGAAGGCCTGTCCGCTGGTCGTTCTCGAGGCGATCGGCGCGACGTCGCGCAGCGGGCGCCTGACCATCTCAACGGTGACCTTCGAAGGAGTGTGCCCCACGTGCGACGCGGTTCGTGGGGCCCTGGTGGAGCTCTCCGACGTCGAGTCGGCGCTTCTCTCGGGTGGGTCGGTCAAGGCTTCCTGCCGTCGTTGCAACACGCAGCTCGTGTTCGACGCCGACGTCCAGAAGCGCCTGAAGCGCGCGCTCGGCAAGGTCTCTGAACCACCCAGCCCGCGTCCTCGCTCGAACCGGCCCGTGATCAAGAACAGCCGGACCAAGCTCTACGTCGCGCTCGCCTTCATGGGCGTCGGTCTCGTCGCGAGCGTGTTCATCGTGGTCGCGCATCCGTTGGGGGGGAGGTCCGCCGCTGCAACGGCCGGTGGCGCGTCGGCGACAGCCGGCGACAAGGGCTGGCCCGCGTGGACGAAGCAGCCGATCCTGCGCGAGCCCGGCTTCGTCATCCTCGTCGGCACGAGCGGTGACGTGGATACGGAGCGCGAAGGGCTGGAGCTCGCGCAGGCGGATGCCATCCGAAGGCTTGCCGCGGCCGTCCTCGACGGCATGCCCGAAGGCCCCGCCAAGACGTACGCGACGAGCCAGCAGACGAGCGACCCCAAACGGCAGGTTCCGGCGGCCGAGCTGCGCGGAATTGCCGCTCGCTTCCTCCGCGTCGCGGGCACCTCGTCGACGCCAGAGCGCGTCGAGGTCGTCGTTCGGCACGTCGGTGCGCGGCTCCAGATCTACGCGCGTTATTCGCTCGCCGAGGACGGGCTGAAGAGCGCCATCACCGCGTATTCCCGCGCCGTGAAGCTGAACGGCCTCACCGTCGCGACCGCGTTTCCGTTCATCGGCGTGGCAGAGGAGCAGGACGTCGTGGTCGTCGACGTCGACGCCACCGCGCGCGTGCAAGGCATCGCCATCGGCGATCGGGTCCTGCGCGTCGACGACCGCCGAACGCCGAACCTCCAGTCCTTCTCTGCGCTCACGACCAAATCCAAATCGTACTCACTGCTCGTCGAGAGCGGCGGGACTTCCAAGAACGTCCAGCTCGCTCGTTAGAGCGAGAGAGGATTGCCGGTGGCATTTCCGTCCAACAGACCTCCCAGCGCGGCACACGGCGACGACGCCGACGTCTGCCGTATTGGCGTGCTCGAGAAGAACCGCACGATCGGCAACCGGATCGCGCGGGTCATCAGCTGCGCGACGGGCTTCTCGGACGTGGTCGTGTCCGACGACCCCGAGACGTTGCGCGACCGGCTCGGCAACCAGCCTGCGCTGCTCGCATGCGAAGCCAGCGATCTCCCGACGCTCACGCAGTGGGTCGAGTCCGTCTACCCCACCGCGCAGATCGTGGTGTGGACGAACGGTGCGATGGCACCGCTCTTCGAGCGAGCGGCGATGAGCAATCGCGTCACCAGCATGCTCGGGTGGCCGTCGTTCGAGACCATCCCGCGCTCGTGGGAGCTGCAGCTCGCCGCGAGGCGGATCGTCGACGCCGAGCTTCCTCCGCCCAGGCTCGCAGAGCTGTTCGGCTGGGGGTCGACGGTCGTGAAGTACCGGCCGCGAACGAGCGAGGACCGCGACGCCGTCGTCGCCGAGGTCCAGTGGCTCAGCGAGAAGTCCGGCGCGCCCGCTCGCACCGCGGAGAGACTCGCGGAGGTCGCGCACGAGCTGCTGATGAACGCGATGTACGACGCCCCGGTCGACGCTGCCGGACGACCGCGATACGCCCACGACCGCAAGGTGGAAATAAGCCTCGAGGACCAGGAAATTCCGACGTTTCGGCTCGCGAGCGACGGCGTCAACCTCGCGCTGCAGGTCGTCGACACGTTCGGTCGATTGAAGAGGAATCAGGTCCTGAAGAGCATCGCGCGCGGCATGGCTGCGGGCGAGGACGGTCCGCAGGATGTGCTCGACACGTCGCACGGCGGCGCCGGTCTCGGCCTCTACAAGATCTATGCGTCGAGCGCGGCCACCGTGTTCGAAGTCGAGGCCGGCCGGTACACGATGGTCACTGCGTTCTTCGACCTCAACGTCAACCCGAGGGAAGCGCGCACCATGCCGGTGTCCCTCCATTACTTCGGGCACGGGTCGTGAAGGGCGCGGTCACCGCGCAGGTCTGCGCGCGAACGGATGTCGGTAACCATCGTGAGCACAACGAGGACAATTTCCTCGTCGCGGATCTGACGGCACCAACGCGGCGGCTTCCGGACGATGGGCATGCGGTCGGCAAGCATGGCGTCCTCCTCGCCGTCTGCGACGGTATGGGCGGCGCCGCCGCGGGCGAGGTGGCGAGCGACATGGCCATCGAGTCGCTCTACGCGGAGATGACCACGCGCTCGGCCGGGACCGACGCGACGAGCCGCGACGAGCTGGCCGAGCGCATCGAGGCGGCCGCGCACCACGCAAACGCGAAGATCCACCAGGACGCGATCGACAACCCCGAGCGCAAGGGGATGGGCACCACGTTCACGGCGGCGGCCCTCGTCGACGATCATCTACTCTTCGCGCAGGTCGGCGACTCACGAGGATATCTCTTGCGAGGGGACGAGCTCACGCAGGTGACCCGCGACCAATCGCTCCTCGCGAAGCTCCTCGAGTCCGGCGCGCTCAAGCCCGAGCAAGCGGACACCTTCGAGCACGGAAACGTCATCCTCCAGGCGCTGGGCGCGTCGACGACCGTGCTCGTGGAGGTCACCTACGTCGACCTTCGACGCGGCGATCGGCTCCTTCTCTGCTCGGATGGTCTCAGCGGGCTGGTCCCGGCCGACGAGATCGCCGGTATCCTGGGCGCGCAGGCCGAGCCGACGCGCATCTGCATCGAGCTCATCCAGCGCGCGAAGGAGCTCGGCGGTGACGACAACGTCACGGCGATCGTTGCGTTCTTCGACGGCGAGGGCATTGGGATCGAGCCAGCTCCTGTATCCGTTCGTCGCTACGGTCCGGTGCCGGAGCTCCCGGCGATTCCCGACCCGCGCAACCTCGGCAAGCTCCTCGAGCCGATGGTGATGGGAGCGGTCGTCACCGACGCGCTCGACGAGCTCGAGGAGGTCGTGGAGCCAGAGGTCCCCGAAGCGGAGCCCGTCCTCGAGCCGAGCCCGGAGCCGGTCAGCGCGGCTCCGCGCACGCCCGTGCCGGAGGTGGTGCGAAGGAGCGCTCGTCCCGTGGCCGTGAGCGGACCGCCAGCAGTCGACGCGCGACCCGTGGTGACGACGCCGCCGAGTCTCGGGCCTGAAGCGGCCGCTCCGCGGAGCAACAAGACGTGGCTGGCCGCGGTGGTGCTGGTCGCGCTTGCACTCGTCGCGGGAGCTGCGCTCTACGCGATGTCGGATCTACGCAAGGGACGCGTCGCGACGGCGAGCACCGCGTCGACGGCGGGTGTGTCGACGTGGACGACCGTCGAGTCGAGCGGTGGCCCGCCGTCGGTCGGTTCGGCGGCCGCGGAAGCGAAGTCGGCCTCGGGCGGCGCCATGCGCCCTGGCGAGCCTCGGACGGACCTTTCGCCCGGCTTCGCTCATCCGTTTGCATCCGCTCGTCCGGTCGCCCCGGCGCTGACGGCATCGGCGCGCAGGGGTGACCTTGCCCCCATCCGCGACGACATCGCTGAGTGATCAGCGCGTCATCCGGATTTCCGAGTCCGGATTGCGAGGGACACTGAACCCCGAGCCCGCCGGAGGTGGAGGAGTCGGGCTCGCGGGCTTCGTCGGCGCCGCCGGAGACGCGCTCGCGGAAGCCGCCGCGCTCGACTCGGGCTGCGTGGGGAGCTCCTCCGGCGTGTAGACCTTTGCGGGGACCGCGGCTCGCGGGGGTAGCGGCACCATGCTCGCGGGCGGCGTGCTCGCCGCCTCGGTGGAGCCGGTCCGCGCTCCGCGCAGGGCGAAGGCGACGAAGAGCAGCAGATCG
>JANXVA010000241.1 GCA_025351875.1 Myxococcales bacterium
TCATCCTCTCGCATCGCGGTCCTCGGCTCACGTCGTCGGGATGCTCGGCCATGTCTTTCGCGAGCGCGTCCGCTAGTTCGGCCCTGAGGACCTCGCCGCGCTCGACACGCTCGGCGGCGAGACGAAGAGCCGCTGACTGGAGACGGGGATCGCGGCGAGACATCGAACGAATCGGTAGACGGTCACACGCGTACAGGCGCAGGATTTCCTGCTCAGGACGCCGCCCCAGAAACGATTTCTGCGAAGTTCACGACGATAGCTTCGTCGTAGATCCGTAAGTCTGCTGGCACGTTGACCCCGCGGTGCATGGGCTCGACCGTTATGGTTGCGCTCTCGACGCGGCGCGCGCGGTTGGGAAGCAGTCGCTCTCCGTCGGCGGCGAGGCGCGCAAGGCGCACGAGCAATGCTTGCGCAGGCGCGACCGCGTGAGGCGGGACGTGGCACAGGACGATGTCCGGTCGCGCGAGCTTTGCCATGCCGCGGGTTTGCATGACGAGGCCGAAGTTTGGGTCAGCATCGCCCTCTTGGACGAACGCCACTTCGCGGGATAGCGAGAATTCGTCCGTCACGTCGCGGCCAAGATCGCCAAGTTGGTGCCAAGTCTCGGACGCTGCGTCGAACATCGCGAAAGCGCCGGACGACTCAGCCCAGCGCGCGACCGCCCAAATCGCCCTAAGGTGATCGAGGCGAGCGCTGTCTGCGTCTTCGACGATCACCGAAAGGGCGTGCCCCACGCGGTCGAGACGCTGGGACACGCCTGGGATCTGAAGGTCAGCCTCTGCGCGCATGTTGAGGAGCACGGGCTCCACTCGGTCCCAGCCATCGCGTTCGCTCGAGAAGCGAGCAAACCCGGACGTGGTCGGCCACATGTAGCCGTCGGGTAGTCCGTGCTCGCGGCCCACGGCGAGATCGCGCGGGAACTCGCGATCCGAGAAGAAGATCACGTCGACGATGCTTTCGGCGTCGCTCGGCTCGAATGATGGTCGCCACCACCGAAGGGTCTCCATGGCTCATGAGCTCCGCCTTACCTCTACGGCCAGTCCGGACCACGTGCCAGTCAGAAGAAGGGAACCGAACTCCGTCGGTGATGCCGTCTCGGCCCCAGCCGCGACCCCGCACCCGACCCCGACCGGCGGCTGCTCGCGAAACGGGCAAATCCGCGCCCTCCACGATCGCGGCAGCTCACTGGCTGCTGTTGCTACCCGTGCTCCGCTTCGCAGGCGTGAGCGCCGGGTAGACGAAGAGCAAGCCGAGCCAGTAGAGGACGCAGAACACCGCCGTCGCGATCGCGCTGCGACGAACCGCCTGCTTGACCGTGCCGCCGCGCGACGCGAAGAGCGGGATCACGATCGTCGCCGCGAGGATGCTGATGAGCAGCGCCTTCTGCATCGCGGGGCGAGCCTACCACGGACGCGCGAGGCGCTCCTTCACGATGCGGCCCCACGGGCTCGGCTGGAGCGGGACGCCCACGCCGCAGCTCCCTGCGTGCTCGACGAGGAGGTTCGGCGGGCAGTTCGTGTGGAACGTGTACGCCAGCCACGGAACATCGAGCTTCTCCGCGAGATCCATCAGGCTCTCGCAGTCCTCGGGGAACATGGTCGCGTTCTGGTCGTTCACGACCCCCATCTCGCCGATGATCACCGGGAGCTTGGCCGACGGGCGCGTGACGAGCTCGTCGAAGCGGCTCGGGCGATTGTAGACGTGCGTCTCGTACGCGACGTTCTCTCCGCCTCCCGCGGTGATCGGATGAGCGACGTAGTAGTCGAGCACCCGGCCCCATTCACGCGTTCCCTGCACCGTCACGATGTGGCGATGTCCCGCGTCCTCGACGCTTCGGATCGCGAGGACGGTCTCGTTCATCGCGGTCCAGACCTCGCTGTCGAGCCTTCCGTCTTCGTTCTTCTCGGGCTCGTTCACGAGCCCGAACATCACGAACGGCATGTCGCGCAGCGCCTTCGCGAGCTTCTTCCACTCCGTGCGTGTCCGCTCCGTCGGCCACCCGAGGGGCCCGAGCGTCGGGTCGTGCCAGAGCGAGATCAGCACGTAGACGCCGCGCTTCTTCCCGATGTGGCCGACGATGCGCATCACATCGCTCATGTACTCGGGGTCCTCGAGGAGGTTCCGGTAGTGCGCGCGCCCCGGGTCGGGGCCGCGGTCGGGGTAGCTCTCGAGCAAGAGGCGAACGAACGTCGCGTGCCACTCGTCGACCAGGGTGTCGATCCGGCGGAGCACCTCGTCGACGTGCGGCGGCTCCCAGGAGCACGAATCGCACGAACGTGTATCATGCACGTTTGCGCCGCGACCATGGAACGGATTTCCGTCGGGGGTGACGATGCGCGGGCCCCGCACCCGCAGCCACCCCGTGATCGGCCCGCGGTCAGCCGGTGGCAGGTTCGCGCGCGCGTCCGTGACCGTCGTGGCGGGCCGCACGTTCATTTCCGTCGGCGGCGGTGTCACTGGGCCGGGCGCGTCGTGGCAAGCGACGGCAGGAACGAGCGCGAGCGCCGCGAGCGCGAAGACCAGCCCCCCGCGGATCACGTCACTTCGCGAGCGAAGCGTTGAGGACGACCGAGCCGAGGAACTTGGCTCGACCGACCTCCTCGACGGTGCGCGACGACGCGACGACGCTCGTCTCGCCGATGAAGACGCCGAGCAGAGCCGCGTCGACGTTCTGCGCCATGGGCACGGTCGTCGCGTTCTCCGTCACGAGCTTGAGGACCACGATGCACCGCTTTCCGCGGCTCGTGATGCTCTGGATCTGCGCCAGCATCCGGCCCATGTCCTTCAGGCCGAGGTTGCGCGCGTCGAAGACGGTGAGCTCCTGACCGAGCTCGCTCGCGAGCCGCGCCATGCCGTGGGCGATCTCGAGGACGCCGTCGGGGTCGCGCTTGCTCGACCCGATGAACGCCATCGACTGCCAGTCGTGCTGCTGGCACCGCAGCCAGAGGCGCTGCCACACGGGGTCCATGGTGTTGGCCCCCGCCATCGCCTGATTCGCGTCGAACGCGAGGTTCGACTGCGACGACTGAGAGGGCGCGGGGACCACGCTACCGCCCGGTACCTGCTGCAAATTCTTGTTCACGGCGCGAGCCAGAGGGGGGTCGTCGACCGCCAGCTCCCCAACGTCACGTTCACCCCAGCGGGTACTGTCATCGGTAGCGAGTATAGCCATAACGTCCCATGGGTCAGAAGGTCGAATCCCGAGGTTTTTTGCCATGGCGGGCCGCTCGGTCCGGGGGCGTGCCAGGTGAAGGCTCAGCCGATGCTCCCCCCGTGCCACGCGGGAACCCCGCGAAACCAGCGCCGTGGCCCCCGGTGGGGGCGGTGATTTACGTGGCAATTACGGCGTCCCTCACCGTCGCATGTGGCGCAACTGCACGGACCTGTGGCGGCTCGGACGCCGCCTCATCGGACGCCGGCGGCTCCTCGCTGTCCTCGGTCCGGCTCGTCGGGCGGTTCGACCCGGGCGGCGCGCCGGGCCGGGGGGACTTCGGGCCTCGGAGGTTCGCCTGGTCCGGATCGTCCTTCGAGGTGAGGTTCACCGGTCGTTCGATCGCCATGCGCCTGCGCGTGCCTCCCCTCGAGCCGCGCATGGTCGTCGTCGACGGAAAGCCTGTCCGCATGGCCGAGAGGTCCACGGCGTATGCCGTGAGCGTCGACGACCGCCCACCGTCGAGCCTCGAGGTGTCGAACGAAAGGGAGCGCTACGAGCTCGCCTCCGGGCTCGATCCCGCGGAGCCTCATGTCGTCCGGGTCGTGCGAGAGGTCGAGGCGTTTGCCGGCGTCCACGAGCTCCTCGGCGTGGAGCTCGGCGCCGGCGGCCACTTCCTCCCGCCGCGCGCGCCTGCGCTCCGCATCGAGGTCGTCGGCGATTCGATCACGTGCGGGTACGGCGTGATCGGCGAGAGCCCGCGCTGCCCTTTCACGTTCGCGACCGAACGCGCGAGCGCGGCGTACGGCGCGCGGCTCGGGCGGGCGCTCGATGCAGACGTCACGACGGTATGCTGGTCGGGACGGGGTGTGGTCCGGAACTACGACGGCTCGACGAACGGGACGATGCCCGAGCTCTACGAGCAGGCCGTTCCGACGGACCCGCCGGTCCCCTGGTCGTTCGCGGCTGCGGCGCGCGCGGACGCGGTCGTGGTGAACCTGGGAACGAACGATTTCCTCGGCGGCGCCGGCCGACCGCTCGATCTCGCGGCCTTCGAAGAGGCGTATGTCCGCTTCCTCAGGCGCGTGCGCGAGCGCGAGCCGAACGCGTTCGTCCTCGTCACGACCAGCCCGATGCTGAAGGCGGAGCCGTCGCCTTCGGGGCCTGGCACCGTGCAGGAGCTTGCGCGAGCGACCCTCGGGCGCGTGGTCGCTCGCCGCACCGAGGAGGGTGACCGCCGCATCGAGCTCGTTCCGCTCGACGGCGACGCGACGGCCCAGAACCAAGGGTGCGACGGGCATCCGAACGGCGCCGACAACGCCCGGATCGCCGAACGCCTCGAGCGCGTGATCCGCGCGAGACTCGCGCCCTGAGCGACCTTCGGGAGCTCGTGTCGTGTGAGGCACACGACCTGAGCGACCGGCCCATGCTAGATTCCAGCGCATGGTGCGAAGGAGTCTACGGACAGCCGCAGCCCTTCTCTTCGTAGGGAGCGCCGCGTGCGTCGTTCGCCTGAGCGATCGCAACGCTCCTCTCACGAACGGCGGCGTTTCGGGGCCCAATGCCGACTGCAACGTCGTCCAGCCGCTCCCCGAAGGTGCGCCCGCTGGAGCTGCGGCAACGAAGCTGATCGGCCGCTACGACATGACGGACCCGACGAGGCCTCGCTTCGACTGGTCCGGCAACACGATGACCGCAAGGTTCGAAGGACCGGGCGAGGTCACGTGGGGCGCCGAGGCCGCCGTCGAGATGGTCTTCGAGCAGATCCTCGACGGTCAGGCCGAGCAAATCGTCCTCGGCGGGCTCATCGAGAACAAGACCGTCACCCGGCAGGTCGGGGCCGGCACGCACGAGATCAGCGTCCTCCGCTCGAGCGAGGCGCTCTACAGCGACAGCAAGTACATCATGTTCACGTTCGGTGGCGGCGCCAAGCAGCTCCCGCCGACGGAGTATGCGCGGCGCATCGAGTACATCGGCGACTCGATCACCTGCGGCTACGGCGACGAGGGTCCGAACGCGACCTGCCCGTACGACATCCCGATCCGCAAGGTGAACAACAACGGCGTCATCGAGGAGGTGAAGATCCCCGCGACCCAGAACATCTACCTCGCTTACGGCTCGATCGCGGCGCGCAAGCTCTCGGCCCAGGCAACGACGCTCTGCTTCTCGGGCAAGGGCGTCTACCAGAACTATCGCGAGGCCTGCAAAGGCGAGGGCGCCTGCGCTCCCGGCAAGGCGCCGGACGATCCCGACGCGAGGACGACCATCCCCGAGTACTGGCTGCGCACGCTCGCCACCGAGCGACCCGACACTGGCGGCGCGGTCTACGATTTCTCGAAGGAGAAGGACACCGACAAGCCGCAGGTCGTGCTCATCAACATCGGTACGAACGACTTCGCGCGCGATCTCAACCAGGACTCGGTCGCGGACGGCATCGACCTCGGCAAGTTCCGCGATGCCTACAAGGGCTTCGTCCAGTTCGTGCGCACGAAGCGGCCGGGCGCAGAGATCTTCCTCGCGGTACCGCCCATGGTCACCGACAAGTTCCCGCTCGACAACGCGCGTTCGGACTTCCGTAACGTCCTCCGCGCCGTCGCCGAGGACCTCAACGCCTCCGGTGACGCGAAGGTCTACTCGATGGAGCTCGTCGAGATGGGCGTTCGCTACGGCCTCGGCTGCGACTACCACCCGAACCTCGAGGTGCATCGCATCATGGCCGATCAGGTGGTCGGCGCGATCCACGCGAAGACCTGCTGGACGACGGTCGCCGCTCGATGAACGATCCTCGCAATCGGAATCGTACGCCGGGCGCACCGTTCCCGCCGCAGCAGCCCAATGACCCGATGGCGCACCTCACGCAGCAGGTCGCCCAGAAATATGGCGCCTTCGGCGCGCGGCCCGACGACGAGGAGGCGGATCGCAAGGTCCTCCAGGACAACTTCCTCAAGCCGACGCTGCAGATCATCGGCGGCGTCTTTGCGGCGACGCTGTTCGCCTACCTCGTCTCGGGCCCGAAGTTCTCGGGGCCCGGAGCGTGGGCGAACTCCTTCCGCGTCGACACGGCGCTCGTCGTCTTCTGGGGCCCGGTCCTCTACGTCGCGATGGCCAAGCAGCGGCTCTGGAAGAGCCTCCGTACCTACCTCGTGCTCGCGCTCTTCATCGAGGCGTTCAGCGAGGCGATGTTCATGGATATGGGCGCCGTGGCTTCGGGCGAGGGGGGCTACTGGAACACCGTCATGTGGCCGGCCGCCGTCGCGTTCTTCGGGACGTTGAAGGAGTTCTCGGGCATGCCGGGCGCTTCGCTCTCGGTGTTCTTCTTCGTGACGGTCGGGCTCCTGTATCGCGCCGTGTGGGGAAAGAAATCCGCCGACTACACGCCGCCGCCGAGGTTCGCGCGGCGTGCGCTCCTCGCGTTCTTGTTCACCGTCCTCGGTCTCGCGGTGCTGGGGATCGTTCGCGGCGGCGGGATCGAGCCCGCGTTCCGCCAGACGATCCACCTGATGCAGCTCCCCCTCGTCGCGCTGCTCTTCCTCTACGCGCTCCGCATCCCGGAGGATCTCGCGTCGGTCGGCACGGCGTTCGTCACCGTCGCCGTCGCGCGCAGCGTGCTCGTCATGTACGTCTACTTCGGCGTCTGCGCCCCGGCAGGTATCACGAGCCGGCCCGGCCAGCCCGAGTGGTGCACGAACCACTCGGACTCCGTGCTCTTCGTGACCGCGCTCATGATCCTGCTCGCCCACGCGCTCGAGCAGCGCACGTCCAAGGTCATCAAGAAGTCGCTCCTCCTCGCGCTGCCGATCCTCCTCGGGATCGTCTTCAACAACCGACGCCTTGCGTTCGTCAGTCTCGCGGCGGCACCTCTCGTCATCTACCTCGCGCTCAAGCCGAGCAAGCGGAAGCGCCGCGTCACGTGGGCGCTCGCGGTCGCGATCCCGATGATGATCGGTTACGTCCTCATCGGCTCCGAGCTCCCGTCGTCCTCGCCGCTGCTGAAGCCCGCGAAGCTCGTCGTGTCCGTCATGGACCAGAAGGACAACTCGAGCATCTCGCGCGACATCGAGAACGAGAACCTGATCTACACGCTCAAGCAGAGCCCGGTCATCACGACCGGCTTCGGGCACGAGTACCAGTATTCACCGAACAATCCGCCGGTCGACCTCGGGGAGCTCTTCAAGAACTTCCGCCTGATCGCGCACAACGGCGTCCTCTGGATCTGGTCGCTCGCAGGGGTCGTCGGGTTCACCCTCCTCTGGATGATCTATCCACTGGCGAGCACCCTCGCGCTCCGAGGCTACCGAGCGGCCCAGACCCCCGTCGAACGAAGCTCAGCCTTGGCGGCGCTGGCCGCCGTCGCCGTCTGCGTCATCCAGATCTGGGGTGACCAGGGCTTCAATAGTTACATGACGCTGGTCACCTTCGGCGTGGCCTTCGCCACCGCGACCCGGCTCTCCGTCCGCGCCCCGTAGTCGCACCTCGCTCCCTTGTCGGCTGCCCAAGTCGACCCCGCGCAGACCAGAATGGCCCGCCGCACGTCTGACCCGCGGGTTGGTACGGTGTCCAGCTCCTGACTTACGCGCAGTTTTCCGCGGAAAATCAGACCTTAATGTCCGCGGCCCGAGCCGTGCTAACGTGGGTTGCCTAGGCTATGAGTCAGCAGGCCGAGCGGCGGGTAGGGACCATCATCGGCGGTAAGTGGCGCGTCGATGCGCTGCTCGGGTCGGGGTCCATGGCGGCCGTCTACGCCGTGACGCACCGCAACGGAGCGCGCGCGGCGCTCAAGATCCTCCATCCGACCCTCTGCACCGATCCCGCTGTGTGCGAGCGGTTTCTCGGCGAGGGCTACCTCGCGAACTCGGTCAAGCACTCGGGGATCGTTCGCGTCCTCGACGACGGCGTGACCGACGACGGCTGCGTCTTCCTCACGATGGACCTCCTCGAGGGCGACACGCTCGAGGCCCACCGCCAGAAGCGCGGTAACCGAATCCCGGTCGTCGAGGCCCTCGAGCTGGGCGACAAGCTGATGGACGTCCTGAGCGCCGTCCACGCCGCGGGGATCATCCATCGGGATCTCAAGCCCCAGAACGTCTTCGTGTGCGACGACGGCGTCCTCAAGCTCCTCGACTTCGGCGTCGCGCGCGTCTTCGACCGCACCTCTCAGAGCAAGCTCTCGATGTTCGGGCTCGTCCTCGGGACGCCCTCGTTCATGTCTCCCGAGCAGGCGCTCGGCTCGCGCGACAAGGTCGATCACCGCAGCGACATCTGGTCCTTCGGCGCAACGCTCTTCACCGCGCTCACAGGCGAGACGGTCCACCTCGGCGCGAACGTCCAGGCCAAGCTCCTCGCCGCGGCGACCGTGAAGGCCCGCTCGATCGCGATGGTCATGCCCGACCTACCGCCGGCGATCGCCGCCGCGATCGACATGGCGCTGCGGTTCAAGAAGGAAGACCGCTGGCAGTCGGTCGATGCGATGCGCCGCTCGTTTCGCGAGGCTCGCGAGAACTCGGGGCTCGGCCGGGCCGCGGAGCCCGCGCGCCCTTATGACATGTCGCTCGACGAGTCGACGCACGTCGACAAGGGCGGCCCCTCGCAGCTTCCCGGGCCGTTCAAGAGCAGCCCGCCGGAGCTGCGAAGGGAGTTCGACGGCGAGCGTACGCAGCGCATGGAGAGCGAGCCGCCCGAGGGGCCCGGCGGAACGTTCATCGGCATCGGCAGCAAGGACGGAAAGCTCACCTCGGTCGTCGGCACCGATGGCTCGGTCGCGCGCTCGGTCCCTCCGCCTCCGGCCTTCCTCTCGAGCCCGCCGAAGTCGGCGCCGCCGCGACCTTCGAATCCTCCGCCGGTGCCAGGTCGCCCGCGCATGCCCTCGAATGCCGGAAGTCCAGGCACCCCGGGCGTGCCCATCCCGCTCAGCTCACCGCTTCCCGGCGTGCTGGTTGGCGAACCGCGTGAACCGCGTGGACCGACCAACGCGCCGAATCCTGCGGCGATCATGCGCCGGATGCCGACGCCCGATCCGGTGGGCACCCGGAGCTCGCGGCCGGACAGCGGCGAACGCCAGGAGGGGAGCATCCCCGCCTATGGGAACACGCTCACCTTCGGCGCTGACGAGAGCTACTCCGACATCGACCCGCGTGATCTCGGGATGCGTCCGAAGAGCACCGTCGCCGTGTGGCTCATGGCGGTGCTCCTCGCGGCAGCCGCGCTCGGCGGCATCGCCTTCTTCGCCGTGA
>JANXVA010000257.1 GCA_025351875.1 Myxococcales bacterium
GCGAACACGAACTGACGGCGCGGGAGCATGGCCCGAGGTTCGCAGACGCGCCGAGGCCGCAAAGCCGCCTTGCGGGGTGGGCTCATCGCGGACGGGAAAAGACAGCGCCGGCGCTAGGGAGGCCGAGCTCTTTCAGGGACACGTGTCGGCAAACGATGCGCAGGAGTTCGGAGTGCGAACGGTCGAGAACACCGTCCCGCCCAGCGCCTGGACGGCGGTGAAACCGATGCCGCCGCTCACCGCGGTGCACGACTTGCCTGTCTTGTCGTCGGCCGGCGCGGCGGCGATGTCGACCGCATCGCAGATCGTGCTCTTCGCCAGCGGATAGGCGGTGGCGGAGTGGCAGAGCCCGCCATCGCCGCCGACGGGATCCTGGAGCTGACCGATCGCGGCGAGCAGACGGCCCGACGCCGAACGCCCGACGAGCTCGCCTCGCTCGAGCCGCAGGAAGCCGCCCTCTCGAACGATGTGCGCCGTCAGGATGACGCTCGTGAGCTCGACCTCGAACCTCCCGCTCTTCGTGGAGACGACGAAGGGGGCTCGGTCGATCCGTGCGACCAGCTGATCGTCCTTCACGTAGCCCTTGAGGTCGGCGTAGCGCGGCAGGCACCGCGCGCTCGTGTGGCAGTCCTCGCCGATGAGCTGATCACCCGAGATCAACGACTCCGGATCGATCGTCCACCGATCGGTGCCGTCGAAGAGAGGCTTGCTCTTCCCCGCGTCCGGCGGGCTATCGAGACCTCCCGACGTGAAGAAGCCGACGGTGACCAGCGGATCGTTCGCCTGCTGATTCCACTGGGAGAGCGCGAGGATCGCGCCGTAGCTTCCGTCCCGGATCCGCTGGGTGGCAAAGTCTGGGCTTCCGAACTGATTGACGACCAGCCCGAAGAGCGGGCCGAACGCATTGTCTCGCCCCTCGCTCTTGTCGCAACGCCGCTCACCGCCGGCCGGCGGCACGCACGTATCGTCTTCCGGACACGTGCAAGCGTCGTCGAGGTCGAAGCCGAGCGGGGAGCCGGCGGTCGCGTCGTCGAACGAGACCGAATCCATCGCGAAGACGACGGTGGGGATGCTTGCAGTGTCGGGGTTGGTCGGACGCTCCGGTGCGTGCTTGAGCGAGCAGCGCGCGTCGGTGGGCGGGGCGACGTCGGCGGTGACGTCAGCGCTCCCTCCGTCGTCGTAGGGGCCGGCGAAGAGCTTGTCGATGAACCCCGAGCCGCACGCGACCACCGGACTTGCGATCGCGGACGTCACGAGCGCGAAGAGACCGATGCGCCGCAACGATCTCACCATGCGAGTGCCGACTGCGGCGGAGCCGCCTTGCTGCGAGGAGCAAACAGGAACCAGCTCGCGGCCGAGAGGACGACGCTCGTGATCCCGATCGCGAGGGAGACGTTCGCCACCGCGAGCTTGTCATGAAGGCGATCCCTCTCCGATGGATCGCAGCGCGTCCCGCAGGATGCCTGGAGGCCGTCGACCTCGTCGCCGAGGCGAAGGCGGGTGATCCCCGCGAACGTGAGCGCACCCGCCCCCACGACGGCGAAACCGATCGGCGCCGCCCAGCCGATGAAGCTGCGCTTCTCTTCGTGGAGCGGCACCTTGGACGGTTCCTTCGGGACGTCCGCCACCGCCGACTTTGGACCGAGAACGGTGCGCACGGCGCGATTTTTCTCGCCTTCGCCGACGAGGATCTCGACGGTGACGGGAGGTCCGCCCGCCGCCCGCTCGAACCGGAGCACGAGCTTGCCAGGGTCGACCGAGATCGCCCGGCCGTCGAGCTGGGCAGCGATGCGATGCCCGTTCAGATCGACATGCACGTCGGTGACGTCGTGGCCGTCTCCGTCCGACGCACCGAGCACCACGGACGGCGTCGCGAGCTCGACCTCGCGGAGCACGTTCGCGCAGTCGCTCCGGATCTCGCTCGGGCACTCCGTACGCGCGCAGGCGAGCAGCCGCTCGCGAGCCGCCAGGAGGTGGCGCTCGCCGCGCAGACGCTGACCGTCGTCGAACGCCGCGATGCACGCGACCGTCTCTGGTGCCGCGTGGGCGAGCGATGCAGCTCCGAGGGAGATGCCGAGCGTGACGCCGGAGACGAGAGCGCGGACCGGGACGCGCGCGCTCATTGGAAGCATTCGGGCTTGTAGTGTCGCCCGGTCTCGTCGACGGTGAACGAAGGATTGCAGTCCGGCGCCTTCGCCGTCGCGCTCGAGGACGCCTGCGGAGGGCGCTTGCCGCTCGTGGTCGGCCGCGCTGCCGGGCTCGGCGGTGAGATCGACGCAGACGCCGAAGGAATGATCAGAGTCGGGCTCGCGACGATCGCGGAAGGCATGAGCGCGACGCTCGGCGCCATCGGAGAAGCGGCGACCGCAGGAGCCTCCGCAGGCGGCGCGGCCTTGTTCGGCTGCGCCGCGGACCCGGTGCGCAGGAGGAACATCAGGGCCGTGACGCCGAGCAAGGTTCCGGCGATGCCGAGCGCCGCGGCGGCGATCGGGGAGAGGCGGCGGCGCGCAACCGGCTTCGTCCACGCGCGAGTCGAGCGCTCGACCTTGTCCGTGAGCGCTTCTTCGAGCATCGCGCGCGCGCTCTCGTCCGGGGTGGGCAGCGCCCTCCCCCCCGGCGTCAGGAGCCGCGACGGCGCATCGAGGAGGTCGCGCGCGAGATCGACGACGACCCTCTTCACCTCCGTGTGCGGCGCCACCGCGAGTGCGTAGCCGAGCGCGAGCGCCATCTCTTCGGCCGTGGCGAACCTCTCTGCGGGCTCTCTCGCCAGCGCCTTCAGCAAGGCTTGGTCGAGCGCCTCGGGGATCTCCTCCGCGGCGTACATACTGACGGCGTCGACACACCCCTCGCTCACCTTGAGGGTCAGCGCGCCCTGGTTCGGCGCATGGAACAACGGCCGACCCGCCAGGGTCTCCCACAGCACCACCGCGGTCGCGTAGACATCGGTGCGGCGATCGACCTCCTGGCCGTG
>JANXVA010000273.1 GCA_025351875.1 Myxococcales bacterium
GTACGTATCGGACGCCCAGAAGAGCGTCTGCGCGTGGAAGAACTGGTAGTTCTGCGCGAGACCGTTGTCCTGGCTCGAGGACCAGATGTCCTTGACGAGAGAGCCGTCCTTCCAGGACAAAAGGCTCATCAGGCCGCCCGAGACCTCGAGCAGCCCGGGGTCGCCCGCGATGAAGCCCCGCGTGAACGAGTCATGGTAGTGGCGCAGCACCGTCGGCCGTAGGTCGTCGAGTCGTCCTCCGAGCGCTCCGCCCCCGTAGCTGCTAAGCGTGCCTTTGGCCTCGCTGTCGTACACCCGGTACGCATAGTGGTCGCCGTCGCTCACGGCCTCGCCAAGCACGCAGCTGGACGACTTCTGTTCGCGAATCGCTGTGAGCACTGGGCCGTCGGGCTCTGACGTCAAATGGAAGGTGCCGTCGCGCTGCGATCTGGACGTGAGGAGCACGACGTTGCCATTGGGCCGACGAAGCGCACGAGTTCCGGCCGATATCAGATCTGGGACAAACGGTGCAGGCTCCCAATCGAGCACCATTTGCCGGCACGCCTTGCCGGAGGTCTCGGGGTTTGCGCGACACGGTTCCCAGCGAATGGGAGCCGGCAAGTTCTCTCGCGCGTGGGGTACGTAGAACTCACAGAACGGATCGTAGTCGGCGTAGTGGTCCCACCCTTCGAACGGACTGGCGTGTGTCCCGTCGAGCGCTGGCGGCGTCCGGTCGAACCGCACGTCTGCAGCCGGCGCGTCGACCGAGGCTTCCAACGCCGCCGCCGCGGGCTCCGACGAACACGCCGCGCCGCCGCGCACCAGCGCCGCGGCGCCGGTGAACGCGATGAGAAGGGAAGCCGCACGACGCGCGCTCATTGGAAGAAGCCGTCCAGCGTGAAGGTTCCTGTACCTCCCAGAAGGTTCGCGCGACGGTACACCGAGGTCACGGCGCCGGTGGTGTCGCGGACGATGACGCCGTACTCGTCCTTGTCGACGATGGGCCCGCTCGTCGTGTAGGGGATCGAGTCGGCGTCGATCTGCGAGGCGTACGCGCCACCGTTCGTATCGACGCGAAGCCTGGCGAACTTGCTCTGACCGCTCGTTCTCGACGCTGCTAAGAGGAGCACCCGGCCATCGCGATCGACGGACAAGAAGTGCTGGTCCCAGACCGTCCCACGCGTCCACGTCCCGAGCGCTTGCGTCGCTCCGGTCCACGGGCTCATGCGAAAGAGCGAATACGACCGAGTGCGTTGCTCGAGGATCCAGAGCTGCCCGTCGGCCGGCGAGAACGTCGCGGTCTTCGCCTTCGCGAACGAGATGCTGGGCACGATCGTCGACCAGCCGACGTACGGACGCCAGAGATGGACATCGCGGAGCTCCAGCCCGGTTCCTGCCTCGAGACCGCCGATCACGAAGAGCCCTCCGGCCTGCCGCGAGAGCACCGTCAGAAACCCGGACCGCGGGGCGGGAGCGTCGGCCGGGCTGCTCGCCGCCGGGTAGCCGAGCTCGGCGGCGGACTTGAGCGTTCCACGGTCGAAGAGCACGGTGTCGTAGACCGTGGTTCCATCCGCCGTCACGCCCATGGCCTGCACGCGGTCATCGAGGTTGGCCGCGACGCCCGCGGGCTCGAGGGCACTCGTCCAGACCACACCCGGCGACGCCAGCTTCGTCGCCATCGTCGCGCTGATGAGCGCGGTCGCATCCCAGGATCCTCCGTGATCCTCGAGCACTCGTGGCACGTCGCCCTCCGTCGCTGCGGCGACGATCGGACGAATGCGCGCGCGGAGCGCTGTCTCGTAGGGCGCCGGATCCGGCAGCGTGTGAACGAGGAAGAAGAACTGTCGCATCAGCCCGGTACCGGAGTACGTCTTCGCGTACGCGCGGTCGGGCCGCAGATCGAAGTAGTGATTCGCGATGTCGCCATCGTGAACCCCGACGAAGAACCCGTTCGCATTCGGGTTCGTCGTACGCCCGACGGTCGAGTCTGCGTGGTACCAGAGCGCGCCGTCTAGACACGTGCCGCCGCCGACCAGCGATGTGTTGGAGCAGGTGGCTGCGTACGCGGCCTCGGGCTGCGGAATGCGGCCGCCACTCGTCCAGAAGCTCGAGTCCGACGCGTACGACCAGGTGTGGTTGCCCGCCGTCGAGTCGTCGTACGGCCAATGCCAGACCGAGTCGCGGCTCGCGTTGATGCTGAGCTTTACGCGGTGCCAAGGTTTCGTGGCAAGCGCGGTCTCGGCGGTGCTCGACGGAAAGTCGGTGAGCGCGCTGTCGCGGATGTTCGGGTCTGCGTGACAATCGAACAAAGGAAGACTCTGCTGACAAAACCGCGCGTAGGTCGTCACATCGGGAAGCGCTCTCGCGATTGGCGTCGTGCCCGCGGGGGCCTTCACGTGCGGCGCAACGCGCACGGTCGCGATAGCGTCGCTGATCACGCGGCCCGAGAAGAAGCCTCCGAACTGAGGATGCCCTCCGCCCACAGGGTTTCGATATTCCCCTGTCGCGAGGGGCGTTGTCCTCGGGCACGGCACCGGATCGCACGCGTCGCCGAGGATCTCGAAGGTCGTGTCTTGGCGCTGCTTCACGAGCTCGGCTTCCTCGTTGCAGTTGAACTGGTCTGCGTTGCTCACGAACGGACAGTTGTCTCGCCGGTAGAGAGGGACAGCAGCGGTGCCCCCGCAGACGCCGTCTTGATCCGCGTCGTTCCCCGCCGGGTCGAACGGACAGAGCTCGCAGAGGTCTCCCGTGCCGTTGTCGTTCTTGTCGACCTGATCTTGATTCGCCACGTATGGGCAGTTGTCGTGGACGAGAGACGTCGCGACACCATGGTCCCACCAACCATCGCAG
>JANXVA010000325.1 GCA_025351875.1 Myxococcales bacterium
ATCCTACACACGAAGCACGGCCACATCGCGTACTCGAAGGCCTCGCTCCAGCTCGCGCGGGCCGCGACGGCGTTCGTCGACCACTTCGTCGCCGTCTCGAGGGACACGGCGACCACGGCTGAGCAGAACGAGCGACCTCGCCCGAAGCGTCTCTCGGTGATCGAGAACGGCATCCCGCTCGGAAGATTCGCGCCCGACGAGCTGGCGCGCAGGGCCATCCGCGAGGAGCTCGGCATCCCGAAGAGCGCTCTCGTCGTGGGCTCGGTGGGCCGGCTGGTCGAGGAGAAGGACTACCCGCTCCTGGTCCGCGCGATGGGCCCGCTCCTCGGCGAGCAGGTACGCCTCGTGATCGTCGGCGAGGGGATCGCCCGCGCCGAGATCGAGGCGGCGATCGCGGAGCTGCCTCCCTCTGCTCGCGAGCGCGTGACGCTCACGGGCGCCCGCCGCGACGTCTCGCGCGTGCTCTCTGCCTTCGACGTCTACGCCTCGAGCTCGCGGGCGGAGGGGCTTCCGCTCGCGCTCGCCGAGGCGATGGCATCGAGGCTACCGATCGTCGCCACCGCCGTCGGCGGCGTGCCCGACATCGTGCCCTCTCAGGTCGGCGTGCTGGTCCCGCACGGCGATCCGCAGGCGCTACGCGCGGAGATCAACCTCCTCCTCGAAGACTCGGCAGTCCGCTCCGCCATGGCAGCGGCCGCCCGCACGTACGCGCTGGGCCGCTTCGCGGAGGAGCGGATGCTCGACCGCTACCTCGAGCTCTACGCCCGCCGCCGCGCCGGCGGACTCGCGCGCGGCACGCGTGATACACCCGTGCCATGAGCTCGAAGCTGGCAGGTCTCGCGGGGCTCCTCGCGCTTGGGGTGGTTGGCCTGCCCGGCTGCCCGCTTCGCACCGGCTCGAAGGGGCCCGATGCGTCGACCGATACAGCGAAGCCGAACGCGGACGGCACCCCGGCCGTCAAGACGGGTCCGGTGGTCATCGCGACGGGGCACCCGCGCTTGCTCCTCCGCGACAGCGATCTGCCGCGCCTGAGGAGCTGGGCGACCGCCGGCAACGACACCTTCGAGAAGGGCCTGAAGCCCCTGGTGGAGCAGGCCGCGCAGACGATGGACGCCGGCGGCGCCATGACCGACGACCCGGCCAGCCCGAACGGCTACTTCGCCAGCCCCCCCGAGGCGCTCGCGATGCTGTTCGCCTTCTACTCGCTCGTGAGCCCGTCGCTCACCGAGCGCGATGCCTACGCGAAGCGAGCGCAGAAGCTCCTCATGTACGTCATCGACAAGGCGCTGCCGGGCGCTGCGGCCGACCAGCCCTTCCGCGATCCGGCGTTCAGCATCGGCGACCGCTCGCGCTGGTTCGGCATGGGCTTTCCGCTGACCGTCGACTGGATCTACGGAACGCTCTCCGCGCAGGACAAGAAGAAGATTCGCACCGTGTTCCTGCGGTGGGCGAAGGAGATCGAGAAGGCCGAGACGACGACCGACAACCATCCGGAGCCCGCGGGCCTCCTCGACGATCCCAAGCTGACGTCCGACGTGAGGCGCACGCGCTGGGCAGGCAACAACTACTACACCGCACACATGCGAAACCTCGGGATGATGGCGATGTCGTTCGACGCCGCCGACGACCCCGACGACAAGCTGAGGTCGCAGCTCTCGAGCGTCACCGGCGCGTGGCTCTACGTCTCGGACGCGCTGATGCGCGGAGACATGCGCGGCGGGCTCGCCGCCGAGGGCTTCGAGTACAGCCCGCTCTCGGTCGGCTACGTCGCGCAGCTCCTCCTCGCGCTCTACACGGCAGGCCGAGCCGATCCGGCCATCCACGGAAAGCAGGTCACGTTCGACAACCCGTTCTGGAACGAGACGATCCCCGGGTTTCTCCACTCGCTCAGCCCGACCGCGAAGGTGCCGACCGATCAGGACATCGCCTACCTCGGCGCGCTGCACCAGGTCGCGTGGTACGGCGACGGTGAGAAGTACTGGGCGCCGGACCACATGGGCGTGTTCGGGCCGATGGGCCTCTACGACTACTACACGCAGAACGAAAAGCGCCTCTCGCAGGTCCGCTGGATCGAGACGAACGCGGCGCCCGGTGGGGTCCCGAAGCGCGACGCACGCGCGGGCGACAACAACGATCTCCTCGGGTCGATCTTCTACTTTCTCCTCTTCGACCCGAAGGCGAGGGCGCCGGCGGATCCGCACCCGCTCTATCCGTTGATCCACTTCTCGGCGGGGCTCGGGAGGCTCCTCCAGCGGACGTCGTGGGCGCCGGACGCGACGTGGTTCACGTACAAGCTCGGGTGGACGACGCTCGATCACCAGCACGCCGACGGCAACATGTTCGAGCTGTGGCGCAAGGGCGAGTGGCTCACCAAGGAGCGCACCGGGTACGGCGACGACGCCGCCTGTACGGATCAGAAGAACAGCATCGCCCTCCAGAACGACCGACCGGAGCACCACGACGGATACCGCGGCGCCGAATGGAAGCGCGGGTCGCAGTGGACGTACGTGACCAACGGCGACGGGAAGATCCTCGCCTCGCGCTTGGGCCCGGACTTCACGTACTTCCTCGGCGACGCGACGCCCCTCTACAACTCGAAGGACGAGGGCGCCCAGGACATCCTCCACGCCAGCCGTTCGATCGTCTGGATCGTTCCGGATCGCATCATCACGTACGACCGCGCGGCATCGAAGACCGCCGGGCGCTTCAAGCGCTTCTGGATGCAGCTCCCGAGCCCCGGCACCGTGGCCGGCGGGCTCATGACGATGAAGAGCGCAGGCGGACAGAACCTCTTCGTCCGCACGCTCCTCCCGGCGCCCGCGAGCGTCACGGTCGAGAAGGCCGAGGCGCTCGACGACGACAACGGCAAGCAGCCGGCGCTGCTCGACCCGATCAAGTACCGGCTACGCGTCGAGGCCCCTGGTTCGCCGAAGACCGTGCGATGGCTCCACGTCATTCAAGGCGCCGACGGAAAGGACCACGCGGACAACGCGACTCTCGTGAGCTCGACGGCCGGTACGCCGTACCAGGGCGCAGCGTTCAACGACACGGTCGTCATGTTCCCCGTGGACATCGGCAAGCTCGCGTCCGTCACGTACTCGGTTCCCGCCAGCACGAAGGCGCAGCTCGTCACGGGCCTCACGCCAGGCGCCGGCTACAAGGTGTCGACGCAGAAGACGGGCGACGCGATCGTCACGACGGTGACCGCAGGCGGCGACGCGAAGGCCGACACGGGCGGCGTCCTGGTGATCGGCAAGCTGCCTTAGCTCGGCTCTCGAACAAGGTCGACGGCTCGTGGAGCGGCGCCGCGACCGCGCAACGCAAAAGTAGATTCGGCGCAGGCGCACATCGACGCCTGTGAACGATCGTTTTTACCCCTGCAGGTAATCGCTCCCAACAATCGTGGCCGGATTCGACCCAACCGCGCATCTTTTTTCATGCATTCACCTCGGCGTGGCCCTGGAGCGACGTCTGCCTGCACTCTGCACGTTCTCGTTCCGGCGCCGGAACGGACACCAAGTACCTTATTTTTAGGCCGATTTCGCGCTGAGCGCCGGCAGAGTGAGCGCCGCTCCCGTTCCATCTCGCGAGATGGATGGGGACGCGGTTCACGTACTTCCTCGGCGATGCGACGCCTCTCTACATCTCGAAGAACGAGGGCGCTCAGGACATCCTCCACGCGAGGCGTTCGATCGTCTGGATGTCAGAAGTTCATTCCCACCGTCGCGAACACGCCGGCGCCGCCCCCGTTCGTGATCTTGTCGGTCCCCGTGACGAGCGCGTAGCGGGCGTCGGCGCCGACGAAGAATGCGTCCACGGGGTAGCGCGCCATGACTCCCGGCCAGAGCGCGAAGCCGCCCTCGGAGCGATCGAGGAGCGTCGTCCCGCCCGCTTCCGCCTTCGCCTTGACCGACCCGTAGCCGAGGCCCACGTAGGGGCGGAGGATCACCGGGCCGAGCTCGAGGTCGTAGCCGGCCTCCGGTCCGAGGTAGAGCGTGCTCCCGGTGTACTTGACCTGGTTCGCGTCCGCGCTTCCGCCGAGGTGATAGACGAACGCCGCACCGATGTAGACCTTCATCGGAAGCGTGTAACCGCCGCGAAGCCCGATCCCCAAGCCCTGCGTGCCGACGCCGTCCTTCGACTCGTTCCCGGCGTCGTCCTTCAGCTTCGTCTCGTTGAAGCCGACGCCCGCGATCGCGGCGATGCTGATGTGGCGCGCCGGCTTGTCGGCGGGCGCGTCGGACACGTCAGGCTCCGCCGTGGTCTCCGCCGGGGCGGCGGTCGTGGCCGCCGGCTGCGCGCGCACCACGCGACCTGCGGCGGGCTTGGCCGTCTTTGCCTTTGCGGCCCGGGGCTGCGCGGCTGCCGTCGCGGCGGAGAAGAAGAGGACTGCGCTGAGGCCGATCGTGAGCTTGCGGTTCATGGCTTGGACTCCGGTAAGAGGGGCATCGCCCCCGGGTTCCACGCCAAGACGGGCCGCGCCCGCCGCTGTCGCAAAAATAGTTGGCCTACGTGACTCCCTGGGAAAGGAGCCACTCGGCAGCGGCGATGACGGGCTGCACGGTCGCAGGGCGTGCAGCGCGGTCGCGCGTCAGCATCGTGTCGACCATCGCACCGAACTGCGGCGGCAGCTCCGGCACGAGGCTGCAGAGCTTCGGGACCTCGCGCGTCGCCAGGCTGCGCAGGATCTGACCGACGTTGTTGCCGGCGAGCGGACGCTGCCCCGAGAGGCACTCGAAGAACACGACGCCGACCGCCCAGACATCCGTACGCGAGTCGATGTCGATCTCTCCGTAGAGCTGCTCGGGCGCCATGTAATGCGGAGTCCCGAGCAGCTGCTTCTCCTTCGTGAGGATGCTCGTCTGCTTCGCGGCGCCGTCGGTGGCCGTCAGCTTCGCCAGCCCGAAGTCGAGGAGGACCGGACGGATCGCCCCTCCCGGATCCTGCGCGAGAAACATGTTCTGAGGTTTGAGATCCCGGTGCACGATTCCCATCGCGTGCGCGGCGAGGAGCGCCGAGAGCACGGGGTGCATGATCCGGAGGAGCTGACCGAGCGTGAGCCTCCCGTGCCTCTCGAGATAGGCGTCGAGAGGCTCGCCTTCGAGGAGATCCATGACCATGCCGAGCGTGCCGTCGTCGAGCTGAATGACGTCGTGCACATCGACGATGTTCGGATGCCGGAGCACGCCGGAGACGCGCGCCTCACGCAGGAAGCGCTTGTCGAGCTCCGGATACCGGAACTTCATGATCTTGAGCGCGACAGGCTTCTGCGTGACGACATGCGTGGCCGCCCAGACCACGCCGAGGCCGCCCTCGCCGACGATGCGGTCGAGCCGGTAGCGCTGCGCGATGACGTCGCCGGGGGCGAGCTCTCCTTCTTCGCGAAGTGTCGAGGGCGGTGCGGGGCCTGCCGACGCGATCGTCTGCGCCAGCGCGACCTGCTGCTGTTCCGCGCTCATCGGCGGCCGCGACAGCGGTCCCTCGGATGACGTGGGCTGGTTTGGATCGTGGGTGACCATGCCCGATGCGAGGCGCACGAGCGTCCCCACGGTCATCCGGCAGGACGAGCAGTCGTCGAGGTGGCGGGCGTGGAGCGCGCGGGTCTCGCTCGTCGCCGAGCCCGATGCAAAGGCGGCCAGGGTGTTCTCGTCAGGGCACTGCACGGATCGAGGAGGATAACGTATCTTCGGGCCAATGGTCGACGGCGCCAGCATCCTTTCTGCCCTCGCTGCGCGCGGCATCGATGCCTCGGCGTACGGCGTTGCACCGGAGCGCTTGGTCACGCACCTCCAATCGCTCGGGGAGCTCGACGCGACGCATCTCGAAGACCTCACGCTGGCCTTCTCGTGCTCCGAGGGAAATTCGAGGGCGCTCGCCGAGTTCCAGCGCATCTACGGCGGCGAGTTCGCGGGCGCGCTCTCCCGCCTCTCGCTGGGCCGCGCGGAGATCGACGAGGTCGCGCAGACCGTCCGCGAGCGCCTGTTCATGTCGCGAGCCGGCGCGCGGCCGAAGATCCTCGACTACGCAGGGCGTGGGCCGCTGGCGGGGTGGCTCAGGGCCGTCATCGTGCGCGCCGGGGTCGACCACCGGCGAAAGCTCGCGCACGACCCCACGCAGGCCACGGAGGAGGAGCCCCTCGTCGACCTCGGCGAGGCGAGCCGCGACCCGGAGCTCGAGAGCCTGCGCAAGCGCTACGAGGAGCCCTTCAGGGTCGCCTTTCGCGACGCCGTCCGGATGCTCCCGACCGACGAGCGCAACGCGCTGCGCTTGAACGTCGCCGAGGGCCTCAACATCGAGCAGATCGGACTGCTCTACGGCGTGCATCGTGCGACGGTGGCGCGCTGGATCAAGAGCGCCCGCGACGGCATTGCACAGACGACGCAGCGCTTGCTCGCCGAGCGTCTGGGGCTTCCCGCGCAGGACATCGAGAGCCTCGTGCGACTCTGCCAGAGCCGTCTCGACGTCGGCTTCAGCGTCCTCGGGGTGAACGCGCCGACCGAGGTCGGCGATCTCACGGCGACCGGACCGACCAGTTCAGTCCGCCGCCATTGAGCGCGGGCCGCTCGGGATCGGGCCGGGTCACGGCGTAGGTCGTCACCGCCGCACCGACGACGATGACGCCCACGCCCGTCCAGAACCACCAGCGCTGCGTGAGCGCGGGCTTGTCCTCGCGCAGCGTCGCCGTCACCGAGAGGTTCTGCCCAGGGTCGGCGTTCGCGTTCGTGTCGAAGACGAGGTAGCCCGGCTTCTTCACGACGACGTGATACTTGCCGGCCGGTCGATTGATCTCGACGGGCGTGATGCCGACGTCGGCCTCGTTGACGAGGACCTGCGCGCCCACGAAGTTCGACGTCACCTTGATCTGCGCCGGGAGACGATCGAGCTCGAGCTTCTTCTCGACCGTGGCGCCGGGGCCGAGCGTCTCCTTGCTGATCGCGTCGGCGAAGCCGGGACGCGAGAGCGCGATGACGTGCGTTCCGGGATCGAGGACGACATGAAAGCGACCCTTGGGCGCGGGGCGGGCCGGCCCGGGGGGCAACGTCCCCGCGATGAGTGAGTTGGGGCGACCCCACGATTGCGACGAGGGTGCGGGCTCGAGCGGCCGACCATCGATGGTGATGCGCGTCTCTTCAGGGGCGATCACGAGGTCGAGCGAGGCGAGGAGCTTGTCGAGCTCGGCAACGTAGCGCCGGGTCTCCTCGGTGAGTCCCGGCGAGAGATCGAGCCCCGCGCCTCTTCCGCTGTCGTCGAGCGCGGCGGCGAAGGCCTTCCGCGCGCGCGTGTACTGCCCCATCGCGCGCAGGCAGGCGCCGACGTTGAACGTCGTGACCGGGTGCGCCTTCAGCCGAGCGGACGCTTCGAACGCGCCGAGCGCTCCCGCCCAGTCGGCATCCTTCACGAGCTGCGCGCCGCGAACGAACTCGTCTCGCGCGGCCTTCGGGTCGTCCTCCGCGTGCGCGACCCCGTTCGTGGTCACACCGACCGCGCACGCGAGGAGAACGACAACGAGACACGTTCGCCAGCGCACGCGACGGATCTTAGGCGAGCAAGCCAACGTGCGCGAGAATCAATAAGGAGGAGTGACGACGACCTTGCCCGCAGCTCGCTCGTCCTTCGGAGCGGCGGCGGCTCCCGCCGGAGCCCCCGCGGGCGCCGCCTTCGCGCGCCCTTTCGCGCCGGGCTTCATGCTGGGTGCCGCGCCGGCGTCGGCCAGCGCCTCGGATTCCGCGCGAGCGCGAGCCTCGGATTCCGCCTTCGCGCGAGCCTCGGATTCCGCCTTCACGCGAGCCTCCGCCTCGACCTTGGCTTGCGCCTCGGATTCCGCGCGAGCGCGCGCGTCCGCCTCGACCTGGACTGCGCGCGTTCGACCGGCCTCTGCCGTAGCGGCTACGGTGGCCTTGGCGTCGCTCCTTGCCTTGACGGCGAAGGCCGACCCACCGACGAGCGCGAGGACCACGGCCGCGGCCACCATCGGCATCCGCCCCGAGGACTTCGTGGGCTGTGCCGCGCTGCTGGCGGGTCGCGCGATGACCTCGGCGCCGTCCATCGTGCTCCCGGCGCGAACACGCTCGAGCGCCTCCCGAAGCTCGGTCGCGCTCTTCGGGCGATTCTCGCGCGATCGCTCGAGGCACCAGCCGACGAGCTTGGCGAGCGACGCCGAGACGTGCGGGGCTTTGTCCGCGAGGCTCGGAAACGGGCCGACCGTGACCAGCTTGAAGATCTGCCCCATGTTGGTGCCCTCGGTCGGGCGGACACCCGCGAGGCACTCGTAGAGCACGATGCCGATCGACCAGAGATCGCTCCGAGGATCGATGTCCTTCTCGCCGTAGACCTGCTCGGGCGCCATGTAATACGGCGTCCCGACCATGGCGTCGGTGCGCGTCAGCGCGGCCTCCTGCGCGTCTCCTTCGTTGAGGGTGGTCACCTTCGCGATGCCGAAGTCGAGGACCTTGATGTCGTCGACCTTCGATCCCGGCGTGCGCGCGAGGAAGATGTTGTCGGGCTTGAGATCGCGATGAATGATCCCGCGTGCGTGCGCGGCCTCGAGCGCGGAGAGGACGTCGATCGCGATCCGCACGACCTCGTCCTGCGGGAGGGTGCCCACGCGAACGAGCTTCGCGCTCAGCGACTCGCCGGTGAGGATGTCCATGACGAGCGCCGGCGCTCCGCCCTCGAGCTCGAGGACGTCGTGAACAGGCACCACGTTCGGGTGCATCACGGCACAGACCGCGCGCGCCTCGCGGAGCAAACGCTCGCGCATCCCGGGATCGTCACCGGCGCCGAGGAGGAACTTGAGAGCGACCGCCTTCCCGGTGACCGTATGCGTCGCGGCCCAGACGGCGCCCATCCCGCCCTCTCCGAGCTGGCGGTCCAGACGGTAGCGACCGCCTACGATTTCCCCAGGGGCGATGCGCACATTGTCTTACATAGCAGAGCGCCAAGGGGGTGCCACTCGGGTTTCGAGAGGTGCCTTGCGCCGCATGCCAGGTGTGCGAGAAAGCTGGAGCCGATGATGCGCCTCCGACACTTCGCTGCGCTCTGTGTCCTCACGGCGCCGCTCTCGTCGGCGCTGCTCTTTGCGGCCGTGGCGTGCTCCTCGACGACGACCCAGCCGACAGCCACGGGCGAGACCCCCGACGCCGCCGACGCCGCGGACGAGACGCTCGTCATCGAGCCTCAGGACGCCGCTCCTCCCGAGTGCAAGATCGTCAGCACCGCAGTCACCGGCGTGACGGTCTGCGACGACTGCCTCCAGAAGCGCTGCTGCGTCACGATCAATACGTGCTTCACCGACAAGGGGTGCGTGGCGCTCAACAACTGCATCGAGGACTGCAATTCGAAGTTCGGCCCC
>JANXVA010000381.1 GCA_025351875.1 Myxococcales bacterium
GCACGGCACGCCATCGCGGGTCGAGCTTCGCACGCTCTGGGCGCGTCGACGACGCGGGCTCGACGAGCCGAACCCACTTCGCGAAGACGTACTGCCACGCGGCGTCGAGATTGTTCATTACGCGCGCGGGATCGCGCATGCCGAGGCGTGTCAGGGCACGTCCACGAAGCTGCATCTCCACGCGAGTGACCGGCTCGCCGTCCCGCCAGCCATTCCGCCTCCACTCGCATTGCTCGCTCGCCGTTGTCGTCGGCTTCCCCTTTTGGCGAAGCTCCTCAACCTTGTCGTAGAGGCGGACCGAGAGCGGCCGTCCGCGGCCGAACGTGATGCTCGTTCTGTTCCTACCCATGGCAGTGTGCTCGCAGATGGTCGACTTTCGGAATCGACCCACGAACGCTTTGGGATCGACATCGCGCACCGAGAACGTGACGTCGGCGCACGCATCGATGCGACGAATGCGCTCCGCGCTCACGACCTGAGCCAGGTTCGCAGCAAGTGAGCGAGCGTAATCAATCGACGCCTCGACCGATCGCGTCCGAAGCATCGCCGGCCGCAAGCGCACTTCCACATCCCTCTCACTTACGAGAACCTCGGTGGAACCGTGGCGAAGCACGAAGGGGTGACCTGGTGCGCCCTTCGCCTGGAGCGCAAAGGGCTCGTCGCCGACCATGAAGACGGTCCTCCCTCCAGCGGCTGCGCGCCTAGCTTCTTCCTTTGCCGTGATCAGCGATGCGATCTTCTCCGTCGCGATGATCACGTCGAAGCCGATCTCGATCGTGTCGACACGAGACTGCACGAGGCGTGGTAGCCGCATACTACTTCCCCCTCGTCTTGGTGTTTGGGGTCCCCCTGCTAGAGAAAGACTCCGCCCGCAGATCGTTCGCGGTGTTCACCTTCGTGATGCCGACCTTCGCGAGTGAGTCGATGACGTCCACGTCGTTGTCCGGCGGGGGGATCCTCTTCGCAGGAGTCGTTGGCGTGGGCTCGCGGTCTTGAAGCCACGCCCGGACCTCTTCGAGATCGTACCGCTTCGTCGACTTGTCTCCGACGATCACGCCTGGCGGATCGAGGCGCCGAACGTGCGCGACCGACACGCTGAGACGTCGGGCGAGATCGGAGGCAGAGAGAAGCCGCGGCTCGTGCTTCTCGACCGCTGTTGCGCGCTGCTGGATCCGTTGCTCGGCGTCGCGCAGTCGCGTCGCTTCTGCCCGAAGCGTCGCAGCCTTCGCCTCGCACTCGAATGCTTCAGCCTCCAACTCGGCAGGGCTCTTGTGGGAGCCGCCGGGCTGCGCCATGTTGTTGGTGCTCATCGCTTCCTCGATGGTGCAGAACGGCGAGCCCTGGTCCGGCTCGCCGTTCGCTTTCAGGCCGCGACCAGCGCGGTGAGGTTGCCGAGGTTTGTCGAGGCGAGGACGAGCGTGCCGCGATGGACGGGCCGATCTGCTGCGAGTCGGAGAACCGCTTCGCACGAGAGTCCGAGTGCTTTGGCTACTCGTCGAAGGCTCGATCGATCGAGCGCGTGCCTGATGTTCGCTCGGACGAGGGTGCTGTCGGGTCTGTCGAGCGCATGGCCTTCAACACGTGCCTCGCAGACCGGGCGACGACCGCGGGACTCTCGGACCTTGGCAATTCGGTGTCTCATACCTCCGTTATGGCGTGGCCACCTGCGTGCTGAGCCGGGTACCCGGAGTCGTACGTAGGTCGACGCTCCGCGCCTCGGTGGACAGGCGCAAGCGACTGCACCCGCCGCATACCCCGGATCGTGCCGGATCTCCGAGGCGGACTCGCGCGACGCTGACGCTTCGCTGCGCGCGGATCGATTCGAGGAGGCGGAAGTGCAGCGGCCTTGCGTCCTAGACCTCGAGGGGCTGAGATGGGGTCCCGCATGCGCCTTCGCGACATCCAGACGCTCCTCAGTATTCATGAGGATACCCTCCGCCCGAGCACCGTCGGAGAAAGCGCCCTCGACAACAACGCAGCCGTCAGGTTCGTGCGACTCGACGAGTACCGTCACGCCGTGAAGGCGCTTGCTGTGGTCCCCGCGCTCACGCGCTTTGCGCAGGCGGTCGTCGATCAGCCGCTGGTGCGAGACATTCGCGACGAAGTCACCGTCCCTCTCGGGGTCGCGAAGCCGTTTCTCGACGCGATGAACATGCTCGCGAACGCCGCGAGCCTCCTGAAGCTGTTGCTCGACAGCACTGTCGAGTCGGAAACGGAGACCTCGATCGCGATCGAGCTGCCGGACACGACCGACCTCCGCGACCTCCATACACTGGTCGGCGAAGTCGCTGAGTTCGTGGCGGGCTTCACGGGCCTCCCCGTCGGCGACGGCGACGACCGCGTCGACGCGATTGAACTCCGCGGCTTCGACGTTGGCTCGAGCTGGCTCGCGATGAAGGCGGCCTCCGTTCCGATTGTGCGCCTCATCGGCCTCGTCTTCCGCGCAGTGGTCACGCTTCGCGACTGGATGGCAACGAAGGACGCCGAGACGAAGCTCCTCGCTGCGTCGGCGGAAGACACCCAGAGCGCCGTCGCGCTCACCAAGAAACTGCGCCTCAAACTCGCGCGCGAGCTTGCCGGCAGCGTCGCAAAGGAAGGCGCCTCGAAGTCGACTCCGGAGGAACTCAACCGGATCGCGGCGCTAATAGCCTCGGGCGAACGGCTCGTGGAACGCCGGGTGCGGCTCCTCCCGAGTCGGAGAGCGCCGACAGATGTGCGGCGCGCGTTTCCCCCGAAGCCCGTCGATCGGACTGACACCATGATGCTGTCAGGGGTTGTCACGAAGCTGCTCGGGGCCGGGGACGGTGACTCGGAAGACGAGTGACCGGGAGTGGCGTCACCGTGACCCGCACGCGAGCTGGCCTCGGCCGGAGGCACGATGGTCTGCGTGGCCGGTGCAGGTGCCGCGACGGTCTAGGTTCCGCGGTAGGGCCTATGCGGAAAACCGCAATGCGGACCTGAGCAGCGACACGCACTGTCGCTCGGGCGCAGCAGCCTTGGTGCCGACGACGCAGCAGCAAGTCGACGTCCTCACCACTTCTCTATAGCCTGCGAGATCGCCTGCGCGAGTGACGCGCATGGGGAAGGACTGCGATGCGAATGTTCACTCGCGTGGTGAGGGTCGTTGGGTTGTCCGCTTGTGGTCTCGCGCTAGCCGGCTGCGGCATCGTCGGGTGGAAGTACAACTACGGCGGCCACGAGTACACGATGACGAAGTCGAACAGCGAGTACCACGAGCGCGCGGTCAAGGACGTCCGTTCCCGATTCGGCGACCCGAACTCCCAACACGACGTCGCGAAGCTGCAAGGCGCCTGCGACCTTCTTCAGAAGTACGCGGCGGACGCGCCTGACCCGGGACAGTTCACGCCCGCGCGCGAGCTTCTGGACAACGAAGCGCACACGGCGTGCGCGAAGTCGCAGGCGCTGAAGGAGCAAGCCGACCAGAAAGCGGAGGTCGAGCGCCGTCACAACGAGGCGAACCGAGAGCGCGAGGCCCGCGAGCGTCAGCGTGACGCGGACAAGCAGCAGCAGGAAAAGCAGCGCCTCACAGCTACCCTTGAACGCGACACCCGCACGGCGGAGACCTGCGATGCGACAGAGGCTGCCCGCGTCGCGCGTAAGCGACACGCGACGCTCCTCGAACAGGCCCCCGGCGCAGCAGTTCGGAAGCAGTGCACCCCACGCATGGAGACCCAGGCTGTGAAAACGGAGTGTAAGGACGCGAACGGGTTCGTGCGTCCGTGCACCAAGACCGTCGCGACGGGTGACGTCGCGGGATACACCTGCCCGAAGACGATGGATCCCGAGGTCGTGCAGCTTGGTCTCTACCAGCTCGAACTCCTCAACTCGTATCCTTACCCGGAGGACCGCTCGATCCGCGTGCGCGATGCAGACTGCGATGAGGCGCGAGCCCGCTTGAAGCAAACGCGGGAGAAGCTTGGTGATGTGCCGGCTGCGGTCGGGTCCCAGCCGTGAAGATCTCGCGTGGCGTGATAGCGGGGGGCGTCGTCGCGCTCGTCATCATCGGCGGCGGCGCCTACGGCTGGCGAGAGTGGACCCACTCCCCGACCTACTCCCTGAAGGCCGTTGCCGCCGCTGTCGAGCATCGCGACCGCTATGAGTTCGAGAGGTACGTCGACGTCGACATGATCCTGCAATCGTTCCTCGCGGACGCGGCTGACGGGAATCCGCTCGCGAGTGCGATCGGTGGCGCCGTGATGACGTCGCTCAAGCCACAGATCATCAAGGCAATCGAAGACGGTTCCATTCCGACCGAATCGCAGTTCGGACAGGGCATCCAGAAGACTCTCGGAAGCCAGCTTCCTCCGATCGATCGTCAGGGCCGCAACGCGTACTTCTCGATACCAGTCACGACCAAGGGAGGCGCACCGTTCGCGCTCAAGATCCACATGACTCAGGTACCCGACGGGTACTGGCGGATCGATCGTCTTGCCAACGTGAAGGAGCTGCGCTCGCTCGAAGACCAAGAGGAGAAGCTGAGAAAAGCCGCGATCGCGAAGGCGAACGAGGAGAAGATCGGGAAGCTTCACGTCACGGCGAAGCTGCACACGTCGATCACGGAAGGCTGGGACAAGAAGAATCGCTTCCAGATCCGCTTCGAGAACAAGGGAGACACGCCGATCGCGAGTTTCTCGGGTCGCATCCGCATGCCGGCGCAGGAGTACAAGCACGACATCAACGGGAAGGCCCAGATCGCACCGGGCGCGACGACGAACCTCGTATGGGAGTTCGACGAGAATCGCTTCATCCCTGACACCGTGCGCGCGTTCGCGGCCGGCGAGACGGACCAAGTCGACGTTGACATCGAATCGCTCACGTATGCCGACGGCACGACGGTGAAGCGCGGCAGCGACGAACCCTAGGCTCGTGACCTCGGGCAACGCTAGGTTGGGTTGAGAGCGACGAACCTGCCGCGCGCCTACGACGCCGATGCG
>JANXVA010000419.1 GCA_025351875.1 Myxococcales bacterium
CGACCAGCCGGCGCCGAACCGCGGCTCGTCGGGCCCGCACGTGCCGAGGTCGGCCCGGCTGGGTGTGTCCGACCAGAGGTACCAATCGGCCTTCGGGTTCGTCGTGTTCGACCGCGACTCCTGGAACCATGCGTGCTTGTCGGACGTGTGGTTCAGGACGAGGTCCATGAACACGCGCATCTTCCGGCTGTGCGCGGCGGCCACCAGCGCATCGAACGAGGCGGCGTCGCCGTAGGCGGGATCGATCGTCCGGTAGTCTGCGATGTCGTAGCCGGAGTCCTTGAACGCCGTCGGGAAGATGGGCATCAGCCAGAGGGCGTCGACGCCGAGAGCTTTCAGGTAGTCGAGGCGCGAGGTGAGGCCGGCGAGATCGCCGATGCCGTCGCCGTTCGAGTCCTGGAACGAGCGCACGTTCACCTCGTAGAAGACGGCATGCCGGTACCAGTCCGGGCCGGTGAGGAGCCGCTCTGCGGCGGCGGCACGTTCGGCCGACGGACGGGTGGGGGCCGGCTCGCGGTTCACGGGCGAGGCGGAGGGAGTAGTAGAGGAGGAGCCACAGGCGGAGGCGGCGCCGAGTGTGACGGCGAGCACGAGCGCCGCTTTTACCGCGTTGTTCACGCACCCGAGCGTACACCGTGGGCGTGCCGACTGCCTTACTGGAGGCTCGCAGAGGCGGCGGTGGAGCTGTTAGGTTGATGGACGAAGCGAGGGCGAGGCGACTCGATGGGTGGACGCCGCAGCCGCGGCATGGCACTCGTAGCGCCGCGATCGATGGCAGGCACGAAGGGCGGGGAAGCGCAAAACGGCGAACGACGAAGCTCCGACGCTTCGCTGCAGGAGAGCTTCGTGCCGAGCGGCGTTGCCGCGACGGGATCCGGCGTGCGCGAGCGCGAGACGACGCCGGCGCCGCCCGCCGCATCGGACGAGTGGGCTTCGTTCCCGTCCGAGCGTCCGACGGCAGTTCCGGGCTACGACGTGGCCGCGCTCGCGTTCGAGACCTCGATGCGCCATCAACGACCCGCGAGCTTGCCGCTCGACGTGGCCATCCCGATGCTGACGAGCTCCACGAATCGCGCTCCGACGGGCCTCGATCTGCGCGCGGCGTTCCTGCTGCTCCATGTCGACGGTCAGTCGTCGATCCGCGACATCGCGGGTGTGACCGGGCTCCCGTTCGCCGAGGTGCAGTCGGCGTTTCTCTTGCTCACGGCCGCGGGGCACGTGCAGCTCGTCGGCACGCACGCGGTCCAGGGCGTGCCCGTGTCGGGTGAGCGCACGCGGCACGACGGCGATCCCTCCGAGGATTGACCGGACTCGGCGCATGGCCGGTCGACCTCACGACACGAATCTCGTCATGCAACGGGTAGGTGGGGCGCTTGACGGCGAAGGCGCGAACCGGCGGCGCTTTACGCGCGCGCGGATCTGAGCTGGCGCCTGCGCGCGATTGCGAGCATCGCGGCGAGGAAGCCGAGCCCGAGCGGCGTGGTCGGCGCCCCGCCGCGCCGCGTCCCCGCGCTCACCGCGCATCCCGTCGCTTCCGGGGTCGGTCGCGTCTGCGGGCCATTGCCCGAGCCCGAGCCCGCGTCCGTGCCGTGGTTCGCCCCGTCACCCTCGGCGTTACCCTCGGTCGCGTCCGGGACCGCAGGCACGCTCGACGGCGTCGTGGCCGGCGCGTCGCTCTCGCCCGCGTCCGCACCCGCGTCCGCCGATTGGCTGCAGTTTGCACCTTTCGCAAAACCGCCGACCGGCGACTGTTCGAGCCGCGTCGCGGTCCCACCGCCGTAGAGGCCGTCCTCGGTGATGAGGTCCGTCGGGTGGTTGCGGTTCCACAGCCGCTGGAACGCCTTTACCGAGAGGCCGCGCAGATCCACGGTGCCGCCGCTGACGAAGTCGTAATGCACCGGGTCGCTCGCGCCGAGCCACCGGAAGCCCTTGTTCGTCATCGACGCGCGCCACCCCGCCGTGTCGTCGATGTCGACCGCGATCGCGCCCTCGTGATTGCTCGTCCCGGGCGACGCCGCGAGCCCGATGCCACAGCGACCCGTCTGATACCAGCGGTACAGCAGGAACTGCTGCGGCAGCGTCCGGAGGGCCGAGTTGATCGACATCGTCGTGCCGCGCGCCTTCTGCGCCGCCACGAGACCCTGCGCGGCCTTCGTCTGGAGGTACGGAAACACCGCCGACCCCAGCGCCAGGCCCGGCGTGTTGTCGATCCTCGCGAAGGTGTTCGGTCGGAGGCACTGGATCTCCTCGACGAGCTGCATCGCGAGCCCCTTCACCGCCGTCGTCGTGCAGCTCTGCGCGACCGCGGTGGCGACGGTATCGCTCGCCGAGAGCGCCGAGCTCGCGGTCGCTACCTCCGCCTCGCCATCTTCACCGTGCTCGTGCTCCTCCGCCTGACCCGCGCAGGCGAGCGGCGACAGGGCGGCGGCAAGGACGAGGGCCCATATTGAACGGCGTCGGTCGATCACGCCTTCCCCCGGTGCACCTCGCGGGCCTTTTCCGCCGTCCGCTCGTCAGCGCGCCGGCGCGCTCACGTCGCGCACGGACTTGCGCAACCTGCGCGCGCACCGCGCCAGTGCTCCCCGCGGACCCTGGGTTGCCCGACCCACGTGCTGCGTGCTGCGCGCCTCAGCCGTCACGGAATCGCCGCGAGCACGCGTCCGCACGTGTCGAGCAGACGATCCAGCTCGATCGGGTCGAAGCGCGGCGCACCGAACGCCGTGATCAGCAGCGCGCCAGGGAAGCGCTCGAGGATCCCGTGAAAGCCGCCCGTCACCAGCGCCTGGCGGAGCGACACGGGAAGCGCCGCATGCGCCTCGTGCGGGCTCGGTGCCCAGACCTCGAACATCTGCTCGAAGTGCGGGTCGCCGAGGATCCCTGCCGTCGGCGCGCTGACGAGCAGCGCATCGAGCGCCTTGAGGCCGCGGCTCACGCCGTCGACCACGCCGCCGGACGAGCGCTTGGACCGCACCGCTGCGCGGAAGCCGAGCCGCGGCGCCTGCGCGAGCGCGACGAGCATCCGCTCCTCGCCTACCGCCCTGCGGATCGCGTCGCTCGCGAGCACCTCCGCGACGAGGACCGTCGCGCCGTGAAGCGACACGCGCGCCTCGCGGATCACGTGCTCGACCCTCGGCAGGTAGGTACCAGGCCAGCCGTGGAAGACGCGCGCATCGCCGGGTGAGCGGAGATCGGTGCGCCACCGTGTGATCCACGTGAGCAGGCGCGGGTCGATGGGACCCGCCACGCCGCCTTGCGGGTGCTGCGTGTGAGGCATCGCATAGCCGGTCGCGGGTGGCCCCCACGGCGCGCGTGGCGGGCTCGCCAATGCCGGCGGCGGGAGGGGAGGTGAGGTCTGCGCGATCGGAGAGAGAACCGGAGGCGGAGTGGGGATCGGCGCGACGCGAGGGATCTGCGACGTCACCGTGGGCGCTACCGCCGGGATCGACGGCGCTCGAGGTCGCACCCGCAGCGCGGGGAGCAGTGCGTCCACCGCTGCGCGCGCGCTCGGCCACCGATTCTGCGCGTTCAGATCGAGGCAACGCGCGAGCCACGAATCGAAGTGAGGCGGTAGGAGCCGCGGATCGGCGCGCGTGCTCGCGGCAGGAAGCGGCTCGAGCACGATCTTCACGGGAAGCTCGGCGAGTGTGGTCGCGCCCCAGAACGAGCCGGGCGACGCCCCGGTGAGCATCTCGAAGGCGACGAGGCCGAGCGCCCAGACGTCCGTGCCCGCCGACACCTGCCCGGCGATCGTCTTGCCGCGCTGCTTGGCGATGTTGCGCCACGATTCGCCGAGCTGCTCGGGCGCACCGTAGGCGGGCGTTCCGACGTGCGTGGCCGACTGCTGCGCCGACTCCGAGAGCTTCGCGATCCCGAAGTCGAGCACCTTCAGCTGCGGCTTGCCCTTGCGGTCCTGCGTGAGAAACAGGTTCTGCGGCTTGAGGTCCCGATGGTAGACCCCAGCCTTGTGCGCCTGCTCGAGCGCGTCACCGAGCTGGTCGAGCAGATCGGCGGCGAGCTCCGCGGGCACTGCACCGGCGCGGATGCGAGCGTCGAGGCCCTGACCTTCCAGGAGCTCCATCGCGATGAACGGGACCTTGAGCGCGTCGTCGACCCCCGCGTCGAGCACGTCGACGATGTGCTCGCTCTTCCCGATCCGCGCGGCAATGCGCGCCTCGCGGACGAAGAGATCGCGGATCGTGTCGTCGCGCACGAACTCCGCCTTCACGAGCTTCAGCGCGACCCTGCGGTCCGTCTCGGTATGGACGGCCGACCACACGACGGCCATCCCTCCCTCGCCGATGACGGACTCCAGCCGATAGCGCGACGCCACGACGACCCCGCGCTCGGGCAAGGCGCTCATCGAGGGGGCCTTCGCGACATGTCTGCATTCTAGCCACGTCGGCGGGCGCACTGGGCCGTGGATCTCTTCCGTACCCCAAGTCCAGGCCGACGACGGCTTGGCGCAGCGGGGCAAAGGCTCTATGAGAGCCTCCGATGTCGACCACGACGGCCGCTCCGCCCGCAGATCGCCCCTTCTGGATCGTCAACGGCGTGGTGTCCGTCGTCGCGCTCTCGGTGCTCGCGTACCTGCTGCTCCTGCGGCACGGATCCGGCGACCCGACCAGCCTCTCGTTCATGCCTGCGGTCAACGCGTGCTTCAACGCCGCCGCCGCCGTGCTCCTCGTGCTCGCCGTCGTCGCCATCAAGCAGAAGAAGGTCGCGCGTCACCAGGCGCTCATGATCTCCGCGTTCGCGTCGAGCACGTTCTTCCTCGTCGGGTACCTGGCGTACCACTACGTGCACGGCGATTCGAAGTACCCGGGCACGGGAGACATGCGCACCGGCTATCTCGTGCTCCTCGCGAGCCACGTGATCCTGTCGATCCCCGTGGTCCCGATGTGCCTCGCCGCGTTCTACTTCGCGTTTCGCCGCCGCTTCGACACGCACAAGAAGATCACCAAGGTGCTCTTCCCCGTTTGGCTCTACGTGTCCGTCACGGGGGTGCTCGTCTTCCTGATGCTGCGCGCCGCGGCTACTTGAAGTGCTTGCAGAGCTCCTTCTTCACGCCCGGGCTCTTGCACGCGCGCTTGGCGAACTCGACCATCTTGGTGTCGTTCTTCAGGCCGAGCTTGTCGCTCGCGTAGACGAAGGCGGCGTTGAAGCAGCCGAGCTCTGACTGCGTGCTGCCGTCGCACGAGCGGCGCTGGAGCTGTCCGTCCGTCAGCGTGCGTGAGTATTGCTCCTTGTTCTCCTCGAACGACGCGCAGCCGTCGCCGGCGCTGTTGAGGTTGCATGACTGCTCGTAGAGAGAGAGAGCCTGCTGCACGCGCGACTTGTCGCCCTTCGCGTTCTCCTCGATCGCGAGGCCGCCGTAGACGCACGCCGTCGGAATGTTCTTCTCGCACGCGCCGAGATAGAGCGCGCAGCGCGCCCGGCTTGTCCGTCGCGCCCGCGACTCCGTTCTCGAGCATCCACGCGTAGTTCGTGCAGCCGCCCGGGTCGTCGTTCTTGCATGCGGTGTCGAAGAGCTTGCGTGCGGCCGTCTCATCGCGCTTCACGCCGCCTTCACCCTTGTTCACGACGACGCCCGCGTTGGAGCAGGCGACGAAGTCACCCAGGCGACATGCGCGATCCCAGAGCTTGAACGCGAGTCCGCGGTCTTCCTTCACGCCTGCGCGGCCGAAGTAGGCAGCCACGCCGTAGTTCGTGCACCCGCCGGAGAAGCCGTTGAGGCAGGCGAGGCCGTGGAGCTTCGCGGCCTCGTCGTCCTTGTGCTCGGCCTGCTGGAGGATGTCGCCGAGCGTGGAGCAGCCCTCCCAGTTCTTGGCGTTGCATGCGGCAGTGAAGAGCGTCTTCAGGTCGTCGAGCTTGGCGCCCTTGCGCGCCCCGACGAGCTTGCCGGCGAGCGTGCACGACGAGCCGCTGCCCTTCTTGCACTGCTCGAGGCACTCGGTGAGGTTGGTCTTGTTGCACTCGAAGGCGGGCGGCGGCTCGGCGGGCTTCTTCGCAGCCTCTACCGTCTTCGCGGGCGGCGCCTCGACGTCGATGCAAGACCGACCGTCCCAGCGCATGTTGGCGCCGCACGTCGTCTGCACCTGGGTCGCGTCCTCACCGATCGGCACGAGGCGGATGCGAAGGATGCCCTTGCAGCGGCCCGGTGCGGTGCGCGAGTCCGGATCGGCCGCCTCGCAGACCTTGAAGTCGCCTTCCTCGGTGATGCGGTTCGACACGCCCTTGTAGTTCGCGTCGACGCCGAGGCCGCCCGCGCCTGCGCCCGCGCCGCCCTCGCTCGTTGCGCCGGAGCCGAACTGGAACCCGCCGATGGTGAGCTCCTTCACGAAGTGGGTCGCGCTCTGGCAGGCGGGCGGGAGATCGGCGCGCTTGACGCTCAGGCGGTTCAGCTCGGCGACGCCGACGAGGCGAACGTCGGCAGAGATCGACTGCCCGGACTTCACCGCCGCGCGCAGCTTCGCGAAGCCGACCGGGAAGTTCGCGGCGAGCTCCGCGTCGGAGTGCGCGTCCACGTGGTCGCGCTTGGGGCTGACGCCCGTGAACTCGTACTTGGCGCCGTCGGGAAGGGTGCAGTCCCAGAGCGGCTCGATGCCCGCCTCGGTGATGCGAACGAGGATCGGGCCGTGCGAGGCACGGGACTCGAGTGAGGCGCGGTCGTCGGGCGTCCAGTCGACGACCATCGGCCGCGAGGAGCCCTTCGCGAGGTCGCGGAAAACGACCTTCGGGTCGAACGCCGGGGCCTCCGGCGGCTTGGGTGCAGGAACGCATGCCGAGGCCAGCACGAGTGCCGCCATGAACCCGATCTGCACACCACGACGAAAGCGCATGTTTCCCGATCTCCGGGGCGCGTCATCCCGCGCCCAACGGAACACGGTACGTAAGGCGCAGAGCCATCGTCAACCGCACCTTCATGCTGCGCTAGCCGGTTGGCCTGCCTTGCCTGCGGTAGCCGCATTTGCGCGCCGCGAGCGCCAGATCACGGCGTCGACGATGTAGTGGTGGAAGTTGACGGCCTGGTGCGTCACGAGCAGGAGCGGGAGCACGGTGATCGCCGTGCGCGACGTGAGCTGGCCGAGCGTCGCGTAGAAAAGGGTGGAGAGCCCGAGGCAGGTGAGCGCGTACCACAGGACGTTGCCCCGCTGGCTGAGGCGCGAGACGAGGCGACGGGCGGGGTCCAAGCCTCCCCTGAACTGGCGCGCGTTGAACGCCCACACGAAGAGCATGTACTGCGCGTTGTGCCAGATGTTGATGAACAGCCAGCCTCGCGTGATGTCGCGGACGGCGACGTAGCTCACGAGCGTCATCACGACGTGCGAGAGGACGAAGAGCGCGTGACCGATGCGGGGGGCCGCCTCGTCGCGGCCGGGGCGGAGGCGCTGCCACGTCCACACCGCGAGACTGGCGAGCGCGAAGACCGCGACCGCGATCACCACGCCGTGCGGCACGCGAGGGCTCGAGAGCGGCGCGCCGAAGAACTCGGCGTGCTGCTGCTGGGCGCGATGGAGGAGGCCCCAGAGCGGAAACGCGTAGACGACGCAGTCGCTCACGATGTCTGGCGCTCTTGGCTGGCCGCCGGTCCGTGCGTACGCGCGGGCGATGCCGTAGCTCTGGCGCGTGTAGTGCCACGACTGCCAGTAGAAGTAGATCGTGTTGAGGGCGACGACGCCTCCCGCCCACGTCGTGCCCGCGGTCGCCAGGAGCACGAGGGGCGGCAGACCGAAGAGCAGGAACCGATGCGCCTTCACGCTCACGCGGTCGAACGCGACGCGCGTGTACATCGAAGCGATGTGCGGATACGCGAGCAGCCACACGTCCGCGTAGACCACGATCGTGAACGCGGCGGGGCTGGTGAGCGCGGCCCCGCCGAGCGCGAGCGCCAGCGCGAGCACGCCGACGACGAGCAGCAGATCGAACGGGGCGCTTCGAAGCCAGCGCTGGCCGGCGACCGCGCTCATGTCACGTGGGAGGAGGCGGGAGCGGCGGAGTCGGTGAAGGTGCGGGAGGCGTCGCGGTCGGCTTCGTCGAGGACGACGTGGTCGGCATCGGCGCGGTGGCCGGGATCGGCTGCGCTGCGCTGTTCTCGGTGCAGGCCTCGAGCGCGACGAGCGCGGTCGTTGCCCCTCCGAGCACGACGACGGCGAGCAACCCGAGGGCGACCGATCGTTTGGTTGTCGCTCCCGACTGAGATGTGGGGCGTTCGAGCGCGATGTCGTTCATGGGGACTCAGCCTATCAAGGAGCAAAGGCCACTGTTGCGCATTGGAACGAGAGCCAGGTAATTTCGTCGCCAATGAGCCTATCGCGAGCCGTCATGGCGAGTCCTCTCCTCCTGGTCTTCGTTGCCTGTGGAGGAGCGCCTGCGGCGCCTCCCGCAACTCCCGCCGCGCCGACGGCCGCGCCGTCTGCGACCGCGCCCGCTCCTGCGGCCGCCGCGGCGCCCGTGGACAAGCACGAGGCGGCCGAGGCCGCGGTGCACGTCGACCCCAACGAGAAGGAAGGCGTGATCGACCTGGAGCCCCTCGTCACGAAGAACTCGAAGACGGTGTACCCGAAGCAGACGGTCGGCGATCACGACTGCTTGAAGGAGCTCTCGTTCGTCGGCAAGCACCAGGCCGACTTCAAGACGCTCCTCGACAAGTGCGGGACGCCCACCGGGATGGTCGAGTACGTGAAGCCCCACGAGGGACGCCTCCACGCGAAGCACGACAAGCGCGACGAGTTCCGCTTCAAGGTCCAGAAGGGCATGTGCTACCGCTATTTCGCCGTCGGCGACGAGGGCATCAAGGACATCGACATCATCGTCCTGAAGAAGGGCGCGCTCTATGCGATGGACAAGACCGAGCACTCGGTCGCCGTCATCGACACCGAGAAGCTCTGGTGTGTCGACGAGGACATGGAGCTCCAGTTCAACATCGAGGTCGATGGACGTGGCGCCGGTGGCTACACGTTCGGCGTCTGGACCCGTCCGAAGGGAAAGTAGGGAGAGCGATGCGAACGACAACTCGGATCATGCTTGCTGCTTCGATGTCCCTCGCGTTCGCGTGTGGCGGAGGCGGCGCGAAGACCGCGAAAGATGCGGACCTCCCGCACTCCGTCAAGCACACGAAGTGCGGTGAGAAGGACAAGGTCCACGAGTACGACCTCCATGACGACGACGGCCAGGATCACGTCGCGCCGTGCGCGGCCACGGGCAACGAGGACTTTGCCGGCAACGTGCACCTCGATACGGTTCCGGAGGGCGTCAAGGTCACCATCCACGTGACCGACGACGACGTGAACGAGGGCAAGCTCGGCACCGACCTGAAGGGCCGCGACGCGATGATCGTGTACCCGAAGGGCCGCGACAAGAAGGGCGTCGAGATCCCGCTCGTCAAGACGAAGCACGGCTACAAGGGCGAGAAGGTCATCCC
>JANXVA010000423.1 GCA_025351875.1 Myxococcales bacterium
CACGGCTTCGAGCGTCTCGTCGCCCTGAAGACGATCCTGCCCTCGTACTCGCACGACGAGCAGTTCGGAGCGATGTTCCTCGACGAGGCGAAGATCGCCGCGCAGATCGATCACGAGAACGTCGCACGCATCCTCGAGATCGGTGAGGACGGCGGGCTGCTCTACTACGCGATGGAGCTCATCGACGGCGAGTCGCTCCGCAAGGTCTATCGCGACGTGCGCGCCGCCGACGTTCCGTTCCCGATGGGGGTCGCGCTCCGCATCGTGTCGGATGCGTGCGCCGGCCTTCACGCAACCCACGAGCTCGTCGGTGAGGACGGGCAGCCGCTCCACGTGGTGCACCGCGATGTGTCACCGCAGAACCTCCTCGTCTCCGTTCGCGGGACGACCAAGCTCATCGACTTCGGCGTCGCAAAGGCGAGCTCGCGCCGCAGCGAGGAGACCGCCGCGGGGACGCTGAAGGGAAAGCTCGAATACATGGCGCCCGAGCAGGCGCGAGGCGAGCCCCTCGACCGACGCGCCGACGTCTACGCTCTCGGCGCGGTCCTCTACGAGCTCCTCGCCGGGCGTCCGGTGCACGACACCGGTGACGGAAAGCAGCTCGCCGCGCTCCACGAGCTGATGACCGGCGTGGCGCATGCGCCGCTCCCCCAGACGGTGCCCCAGCTCGTTCGCGGTATCGTCGACCGCGCGCTCGCGCGCGATCCCGCCCGGCGCTTCGCCACCGCCGAAGAGCTCCGGCGCGCCCTCGAGCAAGCGATGCTCGCGACGGGGCAAGGGGCGACGCCCGAGGACGTCGCCGGCGTCCTCGCCCACTTCTCGCGCGATCGCACTTCGAAGCGAAAGGATGCGATCGAGCGTGCCCTTCGCGCCGCGAGCGAGGGGCAGCGGAAGACGGAGACACTGGTCGCGCCGCTCTCGGTTCGTGGCGTATCCAGCATGGAGGGCGCGGCGCCCGCGATGGGAAGCACGCGCCCAGGCACGCCGATCTCCGCCGTCCTCATGGCCGGGGCCAGCGGGCCCGTCGCGGTGGCCTCGCTCCATCCGCTCAACTATCCGGCGCCGGCCGACACGATCCAGACCGGCCCGTCGATTCGCTCCCTCGGCGCCGCTTCGATGAGCTCGCACCCGATGCCGGGCTCCTCGCTGGCAAAGGTATTCGCCGGCGTGCTCGTCCTCGCGATGGTCGCGGTTCTCGGTGTCGTCGCCGGCGTCCTCGTGACGCGGCGGGGACAGAAGGCGACGGCCGCGCCGAGCAGCAAGGCTGCGACCGTCGCGACGTCCGCGCTCACTGGCGTCCCCGTCGTCACGAGTCCCGACGGCGTTCCGCCTGCGGCGCCCGAGCCCAGCGCGCCGACGACTGGCGCCAGCGCCACCGAGGGCGCCGCGACTGGCTCGGCCCACTCCGCCAAGGACGCCGGCGCAGCCGCCGCCGGCTCGGCAAAGAAGCCCTCCGGAAGGTTGCCCGCGAAGCCCGGGACGAAGCAGGGTGACGGCGACGAGTATGGGTTCTAGGAGGCGACTTCTCTTCGCGGCCACGGCCGTGCTTCTCACAATCGTGTCGTCGTCGAGCCGCGCGTCGGCCGCCCCGCCCGCGGCGCAGAAGGAGACGGCGCGCCGCCTGATGGACGAGGGCAAGGAGCGCACGCGCAACGGCGAGAAGGAGCGCGCGCTCGAGGCCTACCAGAAGGCCCATGACCTCATGAAGGTCCCGACGACGGGGATGACGCTCGTGAAGGCACACCTCGCGCTCGGACATCTCGTCGAGGCGCGTGACGTCGCGCTGGAGGTCGCTCGCATGCCGCGCGAGCGGAGCGAGCCCGCCATCTTCGACAGAGCGCGCAAGGATGCGAAGGAGATCGAAGCGAGCCTCAAGCCCCGCATCCCGACGGTGCGGATCGTCGTGAAGGGCGGGCCGGCCACGCACGTCACCGTCGACGAGATCGACGTCGCCCCTCTGCTCCTCGGCGAGCCGGTCGCCATGAATCCCGGCAAGCACGCGATCGTCGCGCGGAACGCCGACAACGTGGAGAAGCGCGCTGAGGTCGACCTCGCCGAGCGCGACGCGAAGGAGGTCGAGCTCGGGCTGCCGGCAGCCAACCCCGTGCTCCTCGCGACCGTTCCGCCGCCGGCGAGGGTGGTCCCCGAGGCTCCGCGAGGGCCCGAGCGCACGCCCGCGGCGAACCTTCTCGTGTTCGGCGGCTTTGGGCTCGCCGTGGCGGGCCTGGCGGTCGGCGGCGTCACGGGCGCGCTCACTTTGTCGGCGGCCGGCTCGGTGAAGGCCCAGTGTGCGAACGGCATCTGTGACCCGACGGTGAAGAACGACCTCGAGAGCGCCAGCTCGCTGGCGACGATCTCCACGATCGGCTTTGCCGCCGCCGGCGTGGGCGCGGTGTGCGGCGTCGTGGGACTCCTCTTGCCGAAGACGAAGGCGGAATCGGCGCTACACTCAACGTCGCAGCGCCGCGCGGTTTGGGTCGGTCCAGGCAGCGTGGGCATGCGAGGTTCGTTCTGATGACCGCGAGCACGAGAACCGCAACATCGCAGAGGCGGGCACGAGCTGCGCGTCGTCTCGCCTTGCTCGCGGCAACCGCCGCGTTCGTGGCGGCCTGCGCGAAGGTCGCGGGCATCGACGACCTCACGATCGGCGAGTGCAAGGGCGGCGTGTGCGTCGCCGAAGGCGGGAGCGAGACGTCTATCATCGACCCCGCGGAGACGTCGGCCCCGCCCCCCGACTCGTCCGTTCCCTTCGACGGCGCGGCGCTTCCGTGCCCGAGCGCGCACGGCCCCACGATGGTCCGCGTCGGAACTACGGCCAACAATTTCTGCATCGACAGCAGCGAGGTCACCGTCAGCCAGTACACGCAGTTCGTTACGGCCAAGGCCGGAGACGCCGGTGGTCAGCCGCCCGAGTGCGCGTGGAACACGACGTACACGGCCGCGTCGGGCGGTACGGACAACATTCCGATCGCCGGCGTCGACTGGTGCGACGCGCGCGCCTACTGCGCCTGGGCCGGCAAACGGCTGTGCGGCAAGCACGCGGGGGGGAAGTTCGTCGGCAAGGTCGGCGTCGACGACCTCAGCGACTTCAACACCCACGAATGGCTCCTTGCATGCTCGAATCTCGGGCAGCTTCGGTATCCGTACGGCGGAATCCAGCAGCCCACGGCGTGCAACACCGGGGAGAACGACGCGGGCAAGACGCTCGACGTCAAATCCAAGCCTGGCTGCAACGGCGGCTTCTCGGGCGTCTACGACATGGTCGGAAACCTGTGGGAGTGGTTCGACGGTCCTTGCCTTCCGCCCGACGCCGGGACCGACGCCGCCGTCACGGACGGCGGACCTGCAAAGGAGGAGTGCTTCGTGAAGGGCGGTGCGTTCCTCAACGCCGGGATCAATCTCGACTGCCGCGTCGACGGCCGCGGCGCGAGCCGAGACCGTCGTGGTCAGGAGATCGGCTTCCGCTGCTGCAGTGACTGAGCGACGCGCCGGGTGACCTCAGCGACTCAGAGCTTCTCGAGCGCGCGGAACTTGAGCGGCTCGGCGACGTTCTTCACCGGCATCGACCGTGTCTCGCCGAACTTGAACGGGTGCGTGGCTGGGAGGGAGGCGATCGCCTCCTCCATCACGAGGATCTCGTTTCGACCCGCGCAGCCCTGCAGACGCGCGGTGTTGTTCATCCCGCTCGAGAACCCGGTGAAGTTCGAGTTCGGTCCGAACGAGCCGACGAAGAGCGGCGCGAGGTGGACGCCGGTCGACACGGCAAGGCCTTCGGCGCGGAGCGACTCGAATTGCACGCGCTTCGGGACCTCGTTCGTCATCGCGCGCACGTCGATTGCACACTGGATGGCGCGCGCCAGGCGCTCGCCGGGTGTCTCCTCGTAGAAGGGGGGACCGAAGAGCGCGATGACGCAGTCGCCGACCATCTTGTCGAAGACGCCGCCGTGCTGCCACACGATGTCGACGGCATCGCGGCTCCACTCCTCGACGAGCTCGGCGACCTTCGCGGGGGTCTTCAAGATCGTCTCGGAGACCCTGGTGAAGCCGGCGATGTCGATGTAGACGACGCCGACCGTCTCCTCGCGCGGAGCGAGATAGCGCTTCTCGTAGTCGTCGCTCTGGAGCAGCCGGCCGACGTCGTCCGGGCGGAACGCGAGCGCGAGCGAACGCCACTCCTTGTTGAAGTCGACGACGCGCTGGCGGATGTATCCGGCGAACGCGCTGAGCAGCTCGCGATCGTAGGTGTTGAACGACGGCGACTTCGAGGTGACGACGACCTTGCCGACGACGACGCTCTTCGTGATGCCGTTGATGAGCACCTCCTCGGCGGCGTTCTTCACGCCGAGGTGCTCGAGCAGGTTGTCGTTGGTGCCGTTGAGGTAGTCGCGGCCCATGACTCGAAGCGGCGCGAGGGTGGCACCCTGCGCGCTCAGCGTGTCGACCTCGAGGGTCGAGCCGCTGAACATCTGGACGTGGAGCGTCTTGGTCGCGCTCTCTTCGGCGACGTACACGAGGACCATCTTGTCCATCGGGATCGCTTCAGCGAGGACCGCGACGGCCTCCTTCACGCCCTCGCCGAGGACGCGATGTCGGAGCGCTCGCCCGAGTCTCATCATCACGGTGTGCTTCTCGCGCGCCGCACGGATCGTGAAGAGGTAGTTGTCGAGGACCTCGGACATCGCGTCGAGTGCGTCCGCGAGGCGTACCGGGTCGCAGTCCGTCGGGCACACGAGGCCGGCGCGTCCGAACCAGGTGCCGGCGACGTCGAGGTGCTGGGCGATGATTCTCACGCCGTCCGTGACGAGGTCGACGCGCTCGCGCTTCGCTTCGCTCGTGCGTTCCCATACCTGCGCTTTGCCGGCGATCGCGAGCGGCTTGCCGCCGGTCTCCGACTCGCCGCTGCTCGTGAAGAGATGGATGGCGAGGTCCTCTCCGTAGGTCTCGACGAACGCGCCTTCGACGCTGAGCGTCTTCGTCAGCATCGGGAGGATCGCGCCGAGCACCTCGCTGACGCTCCAGTGCTTCACGAGGCCCTCCTCGATCAGCTCGTCGACCGTGTTGCGAAGCTCGTAGAGCTCCCGAAGCTGCGAGTCCTGGGGCATGGTCGCCATTGTGCCATAGGTTGTCAGCGGGCGCGCCCGGCGCGATGCTCGTTCCGTGAGCCACGTGACCCCACCCCCGCACGCTGCTGCAAGCCGTGCGCTCTCGCGTGGCGACGCGCTCACGGCGCTCGGACTGCTCGGGCGTGCCGCTGACGCGCTCGGCCTCATGCTGCGCGGCATCGCCTACGCCCAGCTCGGCGATTACGACCTTGCGCGCAAGTCGCTTGCGCAGGGCGCTCGGCTGACCCGTGCCCCGCTCGCGCGCGCGCGGATCCGGGCGGCGCTCGCGGAGATCTCCGTGTCGGACGGTGCGCCAGCCGCCGCGGCTCGTGCGGCTCGTGCCGCCGCCGACGAGCTCGCCCGGCTGGGCGATGCGCCCAACGCGGCAATGCAGCGGCTCCTGCTCGCGCGCGCCGAGGTGCTCTGCGGACGGCTCGCCGAGGCACGTCACGTCGTCGTCGAGGTGCTCAGCGACGCGACGCTGGCGCCTGCCCTGAGGGCGGTGGCGTGGCTCGCCAAGGCGGAGATCGCCGTGCGCGCGGCTCTCGCCTTCGACGCCCGCGAGGCGCTCAGGCAGGCGCGTCACGCGATGGTCGCTGCACCCAACGAGCCTACGGCGTCAATCGAGGGTTGCCGGCACTTAACCTAGCGTATGAGCTGGTGTTTTAGGTAACGACGCAGTCCTCAGATTGCCGCCGCGCGCGCGTGTCCGCGCAAGAACGCCGGGGAT
>JANXVA010000432.1 GCA_025351875.1 Myxococcales bacterium
CGCTCGCGAGGGAGGGCTCCGCGGCGCTCCTCTTCGCGGCCATCCCCCTCGCGGCCACCGGTCGCGCCAGGAGCCTCGGCCCCGTCACCGTCCGGCTCTCCGTCGCGCCCGCGCGCACGAGCGCCTTCACGAAGTCGTCATCCTCGCCGCTCACCTCGAGCATCCCGGGGAGACTGCGCCCCGCCGGCACGCAGACGAGATTCGCCTCTGGCTGGTACGGCGCGAACACGTCCTCCGCATTTCCGAAGAAGTTGTCGCGCCGGTAGTAGGGAGCAATGTGCCAGTACGTGCGGTAGCCGAGCGCGGTCACCGCGCGGATCACCTCACCCGAGCGCTCGACGGTGTTGTTCTCCACGAACAGGATCGGTTGTAGGCGCGCGATTGTCCTCGCCGCCCCCGAGAGCACGAGGGTCTCCAGCCCCTCCACGTCCACCTTCACGAGCGAGCAACGCTCGAGCGCGAGCGCATCGATCGTCGTCGCCCGAACCGCCTCGGTGCCACCGCTGCGCGCCGCGCCTGCGACGCCGATCGCCCCGAAGTTGCACGCCTGCCGGGGATTGACGACGGGGATCGCCACGGTCCCCTCCTCGTCCGACGCCGCGGCGAGCAAGCACTCGACGTTGGCGAGCCCGTTCGCGGCCACGTTCGCGACCAGCAGCCCGTGCACGAAGCGCTGCGGCTCGATCGCCACGACGCGACCCTTAGGCCCCACGTGCTTGCCGAAGAACACGGTATGCGTGCCGATGTTCGCGCCGACGTCCACGACCACGTCCCCCGGAGCGAGGAGCGACGCGAACAGCTCGATCTCCGACTCGCACCACTCGCCGTAGAGATCGAGCGCACGCCCGACGAACGAGTCGTTCACCGGATACATGAGCGCGCCGTGACGGCACTCCTTCATCGCGACGGCACCGTTGTCGAGCAGCCGCGGTGGGACGCAGGCCGCGCGCGCAGCCGCGGAATCGAGCGCCGCCAGCCGATCGCTCGCGGGCGCGAACGGACCGAACCCGAGCGCGCGCCCGTAGCATTCCCGTGCCCCCGTGCGGTCCCCGCGGGACTCGGAGAATGCGCCCAGCTCGAACCACGGCAAGAACGAGCCGGCTCCTCCGCGGCCTCCCTCCTCCTCGCCGAGCGTCACGCACGCCTCGAGCGCTGCGAGCATCTCGTTCGTGCGCCCGAGGCTCTTGTAGGCGAGGGCCTCGCGCATCCGCAGCTCGGTGAACCGCGGCCAGCGCTCGCGACACGCCTCGGCGAGCCCGAGCACGTCGGCGAACATCCCCGCGCCGGCGAGCGCCTCGGCGAGCGTGAGCACCACGCCGCGTGCGTCGGGTGCCTCGAGCGGCACGAGCTCGAGCGCCGCGCTAGCGTGCTCGAGCGCCGCGACGGGATCGATCCCGACGAGCGCCTTGGCGAGCCGATCACGCGCGAGGCCGTCCGCGGGGCGGGCGCTCACCTCGGCGCGAAGGGAATCGAGCCTGGCGGACACTTCGGCCGACGGGGCCACGACGATGAGGACGCTCGGTTCCAAGGTTGCCAATCTCCACTGCGGACGGGTCGTCGGTTCGAGCGTTCACGCCGCGCGCGGCAACGGCTCGATGCGCTTTCGCTTCAACATCTCCACGAGCGTGGTCCGGTGCAGCCCGAGCGACTGCGCCGCCTTCGTCTTGTTGTTGCCGTGCCGCGCGAGCGCGTCTCGGATGAGCGTGTTCTCGTAGGCGTCGACCTTCGCACGGAGATCGATCGCGAGCGCGCCGACCTCGGCTTCGCATGCCTCGTACGGGCCGATCTCAGCGGGAAACCGCGGCGCGAGCGCGATCACGATGGGCGCCGCCGGCGGCATGCGCGAGGCGTACGTACCAACGATGCAATCCTCCGAGACACACGCATCGGGCGACAGGAGAACCGCGCGCTCGATGACGTTCTCGAGCTCGCGAACGTTACCCGGCCAATCGCAAGCGAGCAGGCGAGCCGTCGCCTCGGCGGAGAACTCCATCCCGCCCGAACGACCGTCCCGCTCGGCCGCGCCGCGCAAGAAGTGCCCGGCCAGCAGCGGAATGTCCTCGCGACGCTCTCGGAGCGCGGGCAGACGGACGTGAATCACGTTGAGCCGATAATAGAGGTCCTCGCGGAAGCGTCCCGCCTCGACCTCGCGCGCGAGGTTGCGGTTGGTAGCGGCGACGATCCGAACGTCCGCCTTGACCGCCTTCGACTCGCCGACAGGAGTGTACTCGCGCTGCTGCAAGAGGCGGAGGAGCTTCACCTGCATCGAGAGCGGGAGCTCGCCCACCTCGTCGAGGAAGAGCGTCCCGCCCTCGGCGGCCGCCACGAGGCCCTGCCGCGCGACGTTCGCTCCCGTGAAGGCGCCGCGCGCGTGGCCGAAGAGCTCGCTCTCCACGAGGTTCTCGGTGATCGCTCCGCAGTTCACGGCGACGAGCGGCCGCTTCGCGCGCGGGCTCGCATCGTGGAGCGCGGCGACGGCCAGCTCCTTGCCGGTCCCGCTCTCGCCCGTCACCAGGACCGTACAGGAGGCGCCTGCCACGCGATCGAGCACGTCGAGCGCTGCGCGCATCAGGGGGTGCGCCGCGAGGAGCGGCCCTCGCGAGGTGACGCGGACGTCGAGCTCTGATCCGTTCATGGGCGGCGTTCCTCCAGGCAAAGTCGGGGATTTCCCCCTCCGCCTGGTGACAACGGCCGCCTCGTTCGAGTCTTAAGGCTTGCCGAGCAGCTCGGCCCATCCGTCCCGGATCGGCCGG
>JANXVA010000443.1 GCA_025351875.1 Myxococcales bacterium
CGCGCGATCGAGCGACGCCACGGGATGACCTCGGCCTGGGGCATCCTCTCGAAGAAGTATCTCCTCCCCAGCGATGCGGTGGAATCGCTGGTCCGCGAGGGCTGCGAGATTTTCTCGCACGGCTACCTCCACGACGGTCGCTTGCCCTATCTCCCGCGCGACGAGCAGCTGCGGCGCCTACGGCACTTCTTCGATGCGTATCCGATGCTGCGTGGTCGTACGGTCGGGTTCCGTTGCGGCCAGCTCGCGCGGAGCCGGTCGCTCTACTCGGCGGTGCAGCAAGTGTTCGAGTACGATCTCACCCCGCCGACCACCGAACGCGGCGGCCCGTACGGCGCGCGCAGCGGCGTCTCGACGCTGTTTCCATTCTGGAACGAGGGCGGGCTGCTGCACCTGCCGCTCACCGTGCCTCAGGACTACTTCCTCGCGTTCGTCGAGAAGCTCTCCGGCCCCGAGATCGCCGATCGCTGGATCGCGGCGACATCGTACGTGCTCGAGATGGGCGGCGTGGCGGTGCACCTCGTCCATCCCGACAACGTCCTCCGAGCGCCGACTCTCCTCGACGCCTACGACCGCTTCCTCCAGTGGGCGCGCGACGAGCGTGTCGAGATTCGCCTTCCCGGCGAGGTCGCGCGTCGTCTCGGTGCTCGACCCGTCGCGTCCTCCTCGGTCCCCGCATGAACCTCGCCGCGCTGGTCGAAAGGCTTCGGAAGATCCCGCCTCGCGAGCTCGCCGCTCCCGTGAGCGCGATCGGGTGTACGGCGCTCCTCCTCGTCGGGATGCTCCGCCGGCTCCCGCTGAGCATCGACTTCACGGACGAGTCCTTCTCTACCGCGCTCGCCTATCGCTTCGCGCTCGGCGACCGCCCCTTCATCGACGAGATCAACTCGGCCCAGACCGCCGCCCTGATCCTCACGCCCTTCGTCTGGGCCTTCATCAAGCTGACGCACTCGACGGCGGGCATCATGCTGTTCACGCGGCTCCTCTTCGTCGTGTTCAGGCTCGCGCTCGCCGCGACGGTGTTCGCCACCTTGAAGCGATACGCGTCGTGGCCGCTCGCGCTCGTGACGTCGCTCGTGTGCCTCGTGTTCGTTCCGGGGTCCATTCCGAACATCGGGTACAACGTGCTTGGAAGCGGTTTTCTCGCGATGGGCGCGTTCGTCGCGGTCCGTCGCTTCGGCGGCGCGCGAGATCGCCGCGCGCTCTTCTGGGCCGGCGTGTGCAACGGCCTCGCCACGCTCGCCTATCCGCCCCTGCTCGTGCCGGCGGCGCTCCTCGGCATCGTCGTCCTGCTCCTCTCCGAGAAGGAGGTGCTGAGCGCGTTCGGCGAGTACGTCGCCGGCGGAGCGCTGGTCGTCGCGTGTGTGGCACCGCTCCTCTTCATGGCCGGCGCCCATAACCTCCGGGTGATGGTCGAGCTCGGCACCACGCTCGCGCCGAAGGCGCCGTCCAAGCTGTTCGATCTCGTTCTTGCCATCTGGGCGCACTCGCCGGTGAGCGTGTGGGTCCTCCCGGCCCTCGGCGTCGTGATCGCCGCGCTCAGGATCCGTCCGGCGTGGGCCCTGTGGGTCCTTCCGCTGTTCGTCAGCGCGCTCACCCTCGCATTTCCCGCCGGGGTGCTCTCGCAGTTCTCCGTCGTCATCTACGCGGGCCTGTTCGCGCCGCTCTTCCTCGTCGTGCTCTGGGACCAGCCGTTCTGTCGCGCGCTCTTCTTCGTCGTGTGGGTCCCTTCGGCGATCGCCGGGCTCGTCACCGCGTACACGAGCAGCAACGGCGAGATCAACGCGGCCATCGGGCTCTTTCCTGGCTCGATCCTGTTCGTCGTCTACGAGGCGCTCGCGGTCGAGCGGCTGGCGCGCGAGGCCGGACCGGACGGCGTGGTGGATGCGCGCGTCTCGCCGCTCATGCAGCTCGGTCCCGCGATCGTGATCTTCTCGATGCTCGCCCGTTACAGCTACAGCGTGTACCGCGACGGCGCCGTTCAGGACCTCACCGTCGCCGTCACGAGCGGCCCTTTTCGAGGCCTCTCTACGACGCCGGAGCATGCGGCCGTCTCTGCCGAGGTCGAATCGATCTTCCAGAAGTACGAGCGGCCCGACGGGAAGGTCCTCGCGTACTGGGACTTCCCCGCGGCCTACTTGTTCACGAAGATGAGACCCGCGGGCAACACCGTCTGGATGACTCCCCTCGCCGACCAGGGCGCGCTCGTCGCCTACTATCGCGGACGCATCAACGGCGCGGGCTTCTCGATGAAGCTCAAGTCCTCGGCGAAGGGCGCGACGCCGCTCGACCACTTCCTCGAGTCCTCGGGTCACGAGCTCGAGGCGACGCCCTCGTTCCTCGTCGTCGGGGAGCCCGGCCCAGCGCCGCGATGACCTTCGATGAAGCCGCGCGCGGCGTCGCGGAGCGCTACCAATCGCGCCCCGCGCACTACTACGTCCGCTCGAAGCTGAAGATGGACCCGGTGACCCGAGCGCTCCACGAGCTCGGGGAGAAGGAGCCGTTCGGCACGGTCGTCGACGTCGCGTGCGGGCGTGGGCAGGTCGCGCTCCTCCTCCGCACGCTGGGCCTCGCCACGTCCGTGACCGGCTTCGACTGGGACGCCGGCAAGGTCACGAACGCGAACCTTGCCGCGCGCGGACTCGACGCCGTCCACTTCCACGCCGCCGACGTGCGCGAGGCGGTCCTCCCGCAGGCGGACACGGTGCTGCTCGTCGACATCCTCCATTACCTGACCCGCGAGGAGCAGGACGCCCTGCTCGTCCGCTCCGCGCGGGCGGCGCGGGGCCGGGTGATCGTCCGCGACGTCGACCCCGACCAGGGCGCCACGAGCCTCCTCACCCACGGTTGGGAGTGGGTCACGACGACGCTCGGCTACAACCGCGGTGCACGCGTCTCGCCGCGATCGTTCGCGGAGATCACCGCGGTGCTCGAGGCCGAGGGGCTGACCGTGTCGCGAGAGCTCTGCTCGGCGCGTGGCATGTCGAACGTCTTGCTCGTCGCCCGTCGCGCCTGAGGCTCACTCGCGCGCGCCGAGAAGGACGCCGCGCTCGCCCAGATCGGCGAGCAGCCGTGCGGCGCCCCCGAGCACGGAGTCGTCCAGGGCGACGCCGCTCGACTCGCACGCCACCTTCAGCGCGGTCGCGAGGGGCAGCCCCTCGAACAGACGCGCGAGGATCACCGCTGCCAGCGGCGACAGATCGAGGTACCGCGTGCAGTGCTTCGCATCGCGATAGACGAGGAGGTCGACGGGGCGCTTCTCGGGCACCGCCCGCGGGTCTTCCGCGGGCACGAGATGTACTGCCCATTCGAGATGGACAATCACGCGAGGGTCGCCGAACACGAGAGCGCGATTCGCTTTCACGTCTGCGAGCGGCGGAGGCGTCGCCGGGCGCGGCGCGACGCCGATCGTGAAATCCACCAGCTCGAGCTCGGCGTAGTCCACGAGCCACGCCGGGATCCGTGCATCAGCGCGCCAGCGCGGCGACGCCCACGCCAGGAACTCGCTCGGCACGTCACGCAAGTGAGGCGTACGCGGCCCATGCTCGGCGAGAAACCGGCCCACGGCGCGATCGAGCTCGCCAGGGACGCAGACGTCGAGGCGTGCCCGCGTTCGCTCGAGCATCACGCCGACGACGTGGACGACGTTGTGCCGCACCAGATGTCGGTAGAGCCCGAGCCGCCGCGGCGATGCCAGGATGGCCTCGGCATCCTCCGGGTCGACGCCGTGCTTCGCGAGATACGCCGCGAGATCGCCGCCCCACGCCGCCTCGGAGTCGCCGAAACATGCTTCTGTGATCATCGCGTGGAGTGCGAGGACGCTCATGCAGCCCTCGCGGTCGCGCGCGTCCAGATCGCCTTCACCTTCGCGACCTCTCGGAGCAGCTCATCGAGCGGTGGAATGGCCTGGTCGCGCTCGAGGAGCACCGGTACGGGGCCCGTGCGTGCGAGCGTGCGCTCGAGGAGCGCGAGCACGTCATCGCAGCAGTCGGAGCCGTGCGTGTCGACGATGAGCATCTCTTCGCGCTCTTTGGGGTCGGTCGGGGCGACGTCGCTCGCTTTCCAGCTGCCGTCGCTGACCCAGTCGTGGCCGGCGACGTGCATCTGCACGACGCGCTCGAGCGGCACTGTCCGCATCCATTCGTCGACGTCGAAGCCGAAGTTGGTCGCGTTCACGTAAGCGTTGTTCACGTCGAGCATGAGTCCGCAGTCCGCGGCCTCGCACACGCGCGCGATGAACTCCGCCTCGGACATCTCGCGCTTGCCCGGATGCATGTACGAGCTGACGTTCTCGATGGCCATCGGCCGGCCGATCGCGTCCTGCGCCCGCTTGATTCGATCGGCGACGCGCGCGACCTCCTCCTTCTTGAAGGGGATCGGCAAGAGGTCGTGCAGCACGACGCCCCCGAACGTGCTGAAGCAGAGGTGGTCGGAGTGCCACGGACTCTCCACGCGATCGAGGAACCTCCTGACGTCCGCGAGGTAGTCCTCACGCAGGGGATCGGTGCCCCCGAGGCTCATCGTCAGGCCGTGCGTCACGATCGGCCAGAGCTCGCGGGCGCGCTCGAGCGCCTCGTCGTAGTAGCCGCCCCGGCCCATGTAGTTCTCGGGCGAGATCTCGAGAAAATCGACGTGAGGTTTCGTGGCGAGCAGCTCGTCGACGAAGTCCCAGCGCAGGCCGAGGCCGACGCCATTCACGCTCTTTTGTGCTCCGGCAGTACTCACGGAACGCTCGCTCATCCACCCGCTGACGAAACCCAGCCACACAAAAAGAGCCAGAAACCGCAGCAAACAAACGAGAAGGGGCGAAAGGATGACCCTTTCGCCCCTCCGTTTCAGCTCACTTCTTCGCGGAGCAGGTACCCGCGCCGCAAGAGCCCGAGCCGCCCTTCTTGGCGGGTGCCGCAGCGGGCGGCGGGGTCTTCTTGCCCGTCGTCGTCGCGGGGGCGGCCGTGCCCTTCGCGTCCGGGGGCGTCGCCGACGCGGGCGTCGCCGCCGCCGGCATCGCTGCCGCGGCCGTGGTGTCTGCGGGCTTCGCCGACATCGCGTCGGCCGGCTTCGCATCGCCCGGCTTCGCCGCGCATGCGGCCTCGCCAGCCTTGTGGTCCTTGCCTGCGCCGCAGTGGTTCGCGCCTTCGGAGGACTTCTCCGTGGCTGCGCCGCTGACCTCGTTCGCGTTGACGGGGGTCTTGGGCTCCTCGCCGCCGCAGCCGGCCATGATGACGCCGGTTCCGAGGACAGCAAGCGCTCCAACAATGCTCTCAAGGGACAGATTCGGTCGCATACCAGTCACTCCTGTTTGATGATGATGAACTCGCGGACGAAGCGTATCACGGCTGCGGCGTTGCACGGATATCGAGCGAGATATCCGCCACCTCGGCGACCTTCGTGCCAAGGAGATTGAAGGCACCTTTCGCGATCTTGCCGAAGCCGTCGCGCGGCCTGACGTCATGCTCCGCGAGGGTCGCGCGGAGGGGCTTCTTCGACTTGATCGTCATCGCCTTGGGCTTGTCCGGTGCCGCCCCGGGCGCGTAGCGGAACGCCACCTCGACGTCGGCGTCACGGTCGACCTTGTGGCCGTGGATGAGAAATTCGCCGTGCGTCGTCGCGGTCACGGTCCGCACCTCGTCCCCGCCGTCCTTGGTCGCGGCGACCTTCGTGAGGTCGGCGGCGCTCAAACCGTCGACGGATCGGATGGCGTAGACCGCGTAACGGTTCGCGGCCTTCACGTCGTCGGGGAGCTTGCCCTCCTCGCCGTCGGCGACCTCGAGCCACGTGCGCGCGTGGCCCGTCTGGCTCTTGTCCTTCTCCGCGTCGCCGAACGTCTTCGTGGTGAGCGTCGTGAGGTCCGCTTTGATCTCCCCGCGTGTCTGCGCGAGGTTCATGACGTCGACGTCGAGCGTCCCCGTGGCGGCGTCGGTACCGGCCTTGATGTGCTCCTTCGGCGCCGGCATGTCGATCGACGTCGTGCTCTTCGCGTCGATCGCGAACTTCATCGACTTGGCCGAGGGAGCGACAGTCGAGGGCGCGAGCGAGCTCGCGGCAGGAGCGAGGTTCTGGGGCTTCTTGTCGTCGCAGCCGACGAGTCCGCCAGCGACGGCGAGCGCGACCCCGAGGTTCGCGACGATGGAACGCTTCATACCCGGCCTCCTGTCGCCTTTTTGCGACCCGCATACTCTACGCGGAGTGTGTGGGGCCGGTTTCGCTTTCTTCTTCGGATTTCGCAGCGGCGTGACGGCGGCCGCAGATCTGGAGTTCATGCTAAGCGAAGCGTCGTGCCCTCGCCTTCTCCCACGCGCGCCCGCACATCCTCGAGCGACGATGCCCTCCTCATCCCGATCACGGGAATGACGTGCACGGCGTGCGCTGGCCGCGTCGAACGTGCGATCACCGGGGCCCCTGGGGTCGTCCGCGCCGAGGTGAGCTTCGCGACCCGTTCGGCGAGGGTCACGCTCACGGATCCCACGCTTCAGCTCTCGACCGCGCTGGAGGCGATCCTCGCGGCCGGCTACGAGCCGACGGCGAGCGCGGACGAGATCCTCGCGCGGCGCGGCGTGGCTGCGGCGGCAGAGAGCGATCGGGAACGGCAGCGACGCGACGCCTCGCGCGCGATCCTCGCGCTCGCCATCGCGGTCCTCCAGATGGTCTTCGGGATGCCCTTCATGGCGCATGGCAGCGCGATGGCGCCGGGCCTGGCAGGCCCTGCGATGCACCCTATGCTGCGCTGGGCGCTGTGTCTCTCGACGCTCGCGGTGATCGTGATCGCCCGCTCGTTCTTCGTCCGCGCATGGTGGGCGCTGAAGCAGCGCACGGCCGACATGAACACGCTCGTCGCGCTCGGCAGCGGAACCGCGTTCGTCTATTCGACCGCCGCGACCGCGTTCCCGGCGTGGTTCGCGGCGGACGCGCAGCTCCCTGACGTGCACTTCGAGGCGGCGAGCTTCATCCTGGCGTTCGTCCTCATCGGTCGAACGCTGGAGGAGCGAGCGAGGTCGCGCACCACAGCGGCGCAGACCGGGCTCCTCGCTCTCGTGCCGGCCTTCACGCGGGTGCTGCGCGACGGCAAGGAGGTACGCGTCGCCGCACGCGAGGTGCGCGTGGGCGACGTGTTCGTGCTCAAGCCCGGCGCGCGGGCGCCCGCGGACGGCATCGTCACGCATGGTGGCTCGTCGTTCGACGAGGCGTGGTTCACGGGCGAGAGCCGTCGCATCGCCAAGCACGACGGCGACGAGGTCCACGCGGGCACGCTCGCGGTCGACGGCCTGGTCCACGTGCGAGCGGTACGGACCGGGACGGACACGCGCGTCGCACGCATCGCTGCGCTCGTCCTGGATGCGCAGGCGACGCGCGCGCCGATCCAGCGGCTCGCCGACCGGATCGCCTCGTATTTCGCCCCGGGTATCGTGGCCGTGGCGACGCTCTCGGCGCTCGCGTGGTGGCTGCTCGGGCCAGAGCCGAAGCTCGTGCACGCGCTCACGACGTTCGTGACCGTCGTGGTCGTGTCGTGCCCGTGTGCCCTCGGTCTCGCGACACCGACCGCGATCGCGACGGCCATCGGTCGCGCCGCGCAGCTCGGCGTGCTCGTCCGCTCCGGTGATGCGCTCGAGCGGCTCGCGCAGGTCGACGCCGTGGCCATCGACAAGACGGGAACGCTCACCGAGGGAGAGCCCATGGTCGTCGACCTCGTCGCGATCCCCGAGGCGGATACCGACACCGTGCTGCGCCTCGCCGCGGCTGTGGAGCGAGGCAGCGAGCATCCGGTCGGCGAGGCAATCGTCCGGGAGGCGGAGGAGCGAGGGCTCGAGATCCCGGCGATCACGAGGTTCATCGCCACGGCGGGCGCGGGCGCGCGCGCCGACGTCGAGGGCCACGACGTGCGCGTCGGTTCGATCGCGTGGCTCGCGAGCGAAGCCGTCACGATGCCCGAGGGCGCCGCTCCCGACGCCGCGTTCGGCATCGCGATCGACGGCGTCCTCGCGGGGCACGGCAAGGTCGCCGACAGCCTTCGCGACGAGGCACCGGAGGCCGTCGCGCGACTCCGCGCGATGGGCGTCGCGGTGGTGATCCTCACCGGCGACCGCGAGGAGATTGCGAAGGCCGTCGGCGCAGCGCTGCTCGTCGAAGACGTTCGCAGCGAGCTCGGCCCGGAGCAGAAGCTCGACGTGCTCGCGGCGCTCGCGAGCGAGGGTCGCCGCGTCGCGATGTGCGGTGATGGTGTGAACGACGCCCCCGCGCTCGCGCGCGCTCACGTCGGGATCGCGATCGGGAGCGGCACGGACGCCGCCGACTCCGCGAGCGACGTGACGCTCCTCACCGGCGGGGTCGCGCATCTCCCCGACGCGCTCGCGCTCGCCCGCGCCGCGATGCGGGTCGTCCGCCAGAACCTGGCATGGGCGTTCGCGTACAACCTCGCGCTCGTCCCCATCGCCGCCGGTGCGCTCGTCCCGTGGGTCGGCTACCGCATGCCCCCGGCCCTCGCGTCGGCCGCCATGGCGCTCTCGAGCGTCAGCGTCGTGCTGAGCTCACTCCGCCTTCGTCGCTTCGAGCCGAAGGTCTGATCTGGTCTACAATGAACGGACGATGCTCACCGTCGTCGACGCCGTCACGACCCATCGCGCGTGTCCTTGCGACTGCTTCGCCAACCTCTCTCTCGCCGAGCGCACCACTGGGATACGTGCGGTATACACACTTGACGACGCGCTCCGCGGCTGGGGCTTCACGCCCATCTACGACGTGCACGGCGACCGCCTGTGGCGCGAGGCCCAGCAGCGTAACGACGACACGTACCGCGCCGTAGCTGTGCGCTTCGGCGAGTGCATCTACCGCCGCCTCGTCGGTAGCCTCCTCCACGAGTGCATCCACGCCGTCTGCGGCGACGTGACGAAGGCGAACTATGGCGTGCTCTTCGGTCTTCCCTACGGCGTCCCGACCGACGTCCCCGAGAGCGACGAGGAGGCCTACCTCGACACGTTCAACTTCGGCGAGGCCCGCGCCTGGGTCGGCGTCTGGATCCTCGGGCGGCGCATGTTCGGGCTCGACTGGGACCTCCGCACCGCCCGCGACATCGGAACCTACTGCTTCGTCGGCGGCAACGCGCTCGTCCCTCCCGTCGCGGGCTTCCGCTCAGTGGCGCACATCGATCGGCAGCACCATCCCGAGCGCTACTACGCGCGAGGGCGGAAGATCGAGGAGCGCGCGCGCTCGTGGTTCCTTGCCGACCACAACCTGGACGACGTGGTCCGCCGCATCACCGAGGCCGCGGCGATCGGCGAGAAGAAGCGTCCGCGCAAGTACCCCGACCCGGCCGCCATCGCGACGGCGCCGCCGAAGAAGATCGGCCGCAACGAGCCTTGCGTCTGCGGCAGCGCTCAGAAGTTCAAGGACTGCTGCGCAGAGCGCGAGACGCTCGCGCACTTCCTGCCGTCGATCTCGCGCTAGCGCTCCGCGCGGCGGCGAGCGCGAGCTCGAGCCGGCGGATGGCTTCGCGCACCTCACGCTCCTCGTGCTGCGCGAAGCCAAGGCGCAGGTAGGGGCGCGTCTTGCCGTCGAACGCGAACTGACGCGCCGGCTGGATCACGAGACCGAGCTCCTCGGCCTTCGAGGCCCATGCGTCGACCGATACGTCGCTCGCTACGCGCGTCCAGATCGCGGTGCCGCCGCTGGGCAACCGGAACGAGAGCACCGAGGAGAAGCGCGCCTCCAGCAGCGAGGCGAGCCGCTCGCGCCGCTCCGCGTAGACGCGCTTCGCGCGGCGGATGTGGCGCTGGATCTCGCCCTCCTCGAGGAGATCGGCGACGGCGTTCTCGAGCAGGTGATCGCCCTGCCGGTCGACCACTCTCCGGATCGCCGCGAGTCGCGTGGTGAGCGGCTCGGGCGCGACGACGAAGCCGATGCGCATCCCGGGGGCGAGCACCTTGGAGAGCGTGCCCAGGTAGACGACGACCCCGTGCACGTCAGCGCTCGCGAGCGGAAGGACGGGACGGCCCTCGTAGTGGAACTCGTGATCGTAGTCGTCCTCGAGCACGAAGAGGCGATGCTCGCGCGCGACCTCGAGGAGCCGCAGTCTTCGCGCGGGCGCGAGCGTCACCGTCGTCGGGAACTGGTGGTGCGGCGTGACGTACACGCCACGCACACGCTGCTCCGTGCAGAGCTGCGCGAGCGCGGCCGTGTCGATGCCTTGCGCGTCGACCGGCAGCGAGACGAGCTTCGCACCGGCGGCGCGGAGGGCCTCCCAGGCTGGGCGATAGCCGAGCGCTTCGACGGCGACCACGTCACCCGGTGACACCAGCGCGCGCGCCGCCAGATCGATGCCCATCTGGCTGCCGCGTGTGACGAGGACGTTCTCCGGGCGCGCCGCCACCCCGCGCGTCGCGGCGACCATGCTCGCGAGCGCGCTGCGGAGCGACGCCGGTCCCGCGGGATCGCCGTACGAGAGCACCTCGACGGCGCGGCGTGCGAGGACCCGTCGCATCGCGCGCGCGAGCTCTGCGGACGGCACGAGGCGCACGTCGGGGATACCGCCGCCGAGCGACATAGGCCCGTCGAGCGACGACGGTGCCGCCATGGGAAGCGGCGCGGGCAGCGGCGCGATGCGCTGCGGACCGAGATCGAACCCAACCCGCGGAGAGATCTCGCGCGCGATCGCGGCCTGCGAGGAGAAGCGGCGTGGGGAGACGTCCGGGATCTGCGGAGAGACGAACGTGCCGTGCGCCTCGGCGGTCGCGATCCATCCTTCGGCCGCGAGCTCGCGATACGCCGCAAGTACGGTGTTGCGGTGGACGCCCAGAGACGTCGCGAGCGTTCGCGAGCCGGGGAGCGCATCCCCTGCCCGCAGGCGGCCGCGCCGGATGTCCTCGGAGACCGCCCGGGCGATGCGGAGGAACATGGGCCCCGTGTCTGCCGCCGCCACATCGATGGCGACCGTCCAGCTGCTCATCGCTCTGGTCTAGCAGAGTGCAGTGTTGTGGCTACTTTGGAGGTACCACCCCAGGTCAGAAGGAGCCGGTCAGCCCGAGGCCGGTGGTGCCGTTGCCGAGCAGCGGATAGAGGCGCGGCTTCGTGACGTCGGCCGCCTTGGAGCTGCTCGGCGCGGTCAGGATCAGCGTGATGCCGACACCGATGAAGACGACGGCGCCCGCGCCCGTCCCGATGGCGATGAGCTCGTCGCTCTTGGCTGCGCTCTTGCGCGAGGCCGACGAGTCCTCGAGCGACGTCCGGTTCTCCGAAGGCCCAGGGGGGAGCGCCTTGATCTGGGCGTCGTAGTCCTTCCGCTTGTCGTCCTCGTGGATGGCGAGGAACTCGACCGCGACCGCGACGATGGCGGCCACGATGCCCGCGCCTCCGATCACGAAGCCGATGTTCCTCTGCACCGTCCCGTCACGACCGCCGGACGCCGGCGGGCTGTAGTCGGGACCCGGCGTGCCGCCGGCGGGCTTCGCCTCGGCGGGTGCGTCCTCGAGCGCGGGGACCTCGACGCGATCGACGCCGGGACCAGCGCCGATGTGCACAGTCTGCTTCCAGCCCTTCTTTCCCTTCGCGCTCACCTCGACGACGTAGTCGCCCGGGTCGATCGGCACGTCGGTGCCAAGGACCGCGCCCGGCACTGCCGCCGCGTTGCGCGTGACGACGAGCCCCTCGCTCGGGTACTTCACGGAGATCACGAACTTGTGGAGCTTGGGCTCGAGCTTCGTGGCCTCGGCCCGCGCGAGCTCCGCGCGATCCTTCTGGTTGCGCAGCTCGGCGAGCCCCGCAGCCGTCCTGTACCAGCCCCACGCGCTCGCGAGCTTGCCCTGCTTCTCGTTGCAGAGCGCGAGGTTGATCTCCGTTCCCGGAGACGCGTCTGCCTCGTTGCTCCCGTTGAACGCGTCGCACGCTTCCTTGAACTGGTTGCGCTTCATCGCGTCGAGGCCCTGCTGGAACAGGTGCTCGGCGGTCGACGGATCGCCGCCGAAGGCGAGGCCGCTCGCGGTGACCGACAGCGCAAATATGCTCGCTCCAAGGAGGCCGGAGAGGGTTCGCATCGCGCGCAGTTATACATCACCGCGCGACGGTCGAGCTCTCGGGTTCGGGTCAGCGCGAGTTCTGGAGGCCGGTCGTCGGGGCGCCGGCCGGCGGCTTTGCAGGCGTCCTCGGCGGATCAGGCGCCTTCGGCGGCTCGGCCGTCTTCGCCTCGGCGACCTTCGGCGGCTCGGCGGCCTTCGGCGGCTCGGTGGCCTTCGGCGTCGTGGGCACGGACGAGCCGTGGTGGGGCTTGGCACTCGCCGCAGACGCGACCGGCGACGATGTCTGCACGGCCACGGCGCTCGGCACGGCCGGCGCGCTCGCAACGGCGGCGACGCTCTCCGGAGGGGCCGCGACCGAGGTGGATGCGACCGGCGACACGCCCGCGGACGTCGCGGCCACGGGGCCCGAGTGTGCCTTGCTCATGGAACGCTGCACGACGAGCCCGCCCCCGACGACGACCAGCGCGCCGCAGGCGAGGAAGACCGCGAGCAGTCCCGGCGAGGTCGTGCGCGAGGGCGGCGGCGCCGGGCTCTGCCACGTGCCTCCGCTTCCCGTCGTCTGCTGGAAGCTCGCGGGCGACGCTGGCGACATCATGCCGAGCGGAACGGTGCCCGGCATCATGCCTGCGTTCGCCGCGCTGCCACCTCCGACCGAGGGTGACGAGCGGGCCATTCCCGGGTTCGCGTTCCCCGGACTCGACGTCGGTGCGTAAGGGCCGCTCACGGCACCGACCGAGCCCGTGTGGGCGCGGACATCGGTGGTCCCTGCCGCCGCCGGGTTCGGACCCGTATTCGGCGAAAAATGGTGAGGCTGCGCCACCGCGCTGTACGCGAGAGGCGAGCCCGCTGCCGAGGCCACGGCGAACGGAGCGAGCTCGCGCTCGAGCTCGGCGGCGGTCTGGTACCGATCCTCCGGGCGCCGCTGCAAGCAGCGCACGATGATCGCGTCGAGGCCAGGAGGGACGGAGGGAACGCGCGTGCTGAGCCGAGGAGCCTCGGTCTCGAGGATCGCGGAGAAGAGCTCGCCGAGCGTCTCGCCGTTGAACGGCCGCTCGCCGCTCATCAGCTCGAAGAGGATGACGCCCATCGCCCAGATGTCGGCGCGCGCATCGACCTTCTTCGAGCTACGGAGCTGCTCGGGCGACATGTAGAGCGGTGACCCGAGCATCGTGGCCGTCGAGGTCAGCTGGCTCGGGGCGATGTCGAGGGCCGAGCCGCTCGTCTTCGAGATGCCGAAGTCGAGCACCTTGAGGATCACCCGCCCATCCGGGCGCTTCGCGAGAAAGAGGTTCGCCGGCTTGAGATCTCGATGGATGATGCCCTGCGCGTGCGCCTGGGCGACGCCACGGCAGGCCTGCATCGCGTAGTCGACGGCGACGTGAGGCGCGAGGCGGATCTCGCGTTCCAGCATCTGGTCGAGGTCCTCGCCATCGAGGAGCTCGAGGACCATGAACGCATAGCCGCGCTCCTCGCCGAGGTCGGTGCCTCGCACGACGTTGTCGTGCTGGATGTTGACCGCGGCACGCCCTTCGTTCAGAAAACGCCGCGTCGCCTCCACGTTGCCGGCGGCCTCGAGCATCAGCTTGATGGCCACCGCATGCCCCAGCTTGACGTGGCGTGCGGCGTAGACCGCGCCCATGCCGCCCTGCCCGAGGAGTCGCTCGAGCCGATACTTGCCGTCGACGACGTCGCCGGGTCCGGGAAGCGTGGCGGAACCCTCGTTCATCGACGCCAAGTGTACGGCCCCAAGCCATGCACCACAAGCAACCGCCCCTCCCCCGAGGCGGCTGCCCAGGGGGTTCGGGGAAGGAAACCGCGACTGCGCCGAATCTCCTGGGGGAGGCTCGGAACGGAGTGACGAGGGGGACCCAGGGTCCCACAAACTAGAGCCGCGAGTCGGGCTTGAACCGACGACCTGTGCTTTACGAAAGCACTGCTCTACCGCTGAGCTATCGCGGCCGGTGAGAACCCACGTCACTTAGGCGGCGGTGACCGCTCCGTCAAGAGTCTTCGCGTACTTCCGCGCCGACTCGCCTCGCGCGACCGCCCGACCGAGCGAGCTTCGAGTCGCGCGTTCGGCCACGCGCACCGCTGCAAGACGGCTCATCGCCATGATCGAATGCTGGGGGTTCACCCCCAGGTTCGTCGGGAAGACGCTCGAATCGACGACGTGCAGGCCGGTGACGCCGTGCACCTGGAAGTCCGTATCGACCACCGAGCTCCCGGGGTCTGTTCCCATGCGGGCGGCACCGAAGAGGTGGGTCGCGATGAAGTTGTAGCTCCGCGGGTCGAGCGGCGCATTCTCGAGGTGCCGCACATCATCGATCGAGCGGAGGACGCTCGGCACGCCATGGATGCCCGGCCAAACCTCGCGCGCGCCGGCCTCGAACAGCATGCGCGCGATGAGCGTGCACGCCTTGCGCGCTGCCTCGAGGTCTCGCTTCGTGAGCGTGTAGCTCACGCGATCTCCTCCGCCGAGGCCAGACGTGACGACGCCTTCGGCCTCCGCGCGGACCTGCGCTGCCCACACCGCGACGTGCGCGAGCTGCGAGAGCCTCTCGGCGAGCTCGCGCCCGACCCCCGGGATCCGTGCGCCTGCGAGATCCGGCGGGAGCGAGATGGTCTCGAGCTTGAAGCGATCGCTCGTGCGAAAATGCGTACTCTCCGCGCCCTGCGTCGCGCCGAACGCCATCTCGATCGGGCGATTCGTCGTCGGAAAGAGCCCGCCGATTGCGAGGCCTGGATGCGCCTGGAAGTGCCGACCGAGCGCGCGCGCGCGGATGCCGCTACGCCTGAGGATGTTGGGCGACTGCACCGTGCTCGCGGCAACGAGGACGGCGTGACGCGCCCGCACGGTGACGAGGTGCCCGCTGGCGGAGCGTGCGAGCACGGCCACGGCACGACCACCGACGATCTGCACGCTGTCGACCGCACAAGACGTGAAGATGCGCGCGCCGCGCGCGAGCGACCAAGGGACGTACGTGACGCTCATCCCCTGCTTGGCGCCGTTGGGGCAGCCCGTGAGACAGAGCCCCGAGCCCTTGCACCCGCGATCGTAGCGACGCATCGGCGCAGCCTCGAAGCCGTGCCGCGACGCCTGCTCCACGAAGAGGCGGTTGTTCTCCCCGAACACGGCGGGGTCGACCTCGCGGACCGACAGATCACGCTCCAGCGCGTCGAAGTGAGGCTCGAGCTCGCGCATCGTGATGCTCGCGCCGAGCCCGAAGCGCGCCGACCAGTCGTCGACGACGTCCTCCGGGATGCGCCACGCGATGGCCGAGTTGACGAGCGTGCTGCCGCCGACACACCGCCCCTGGAGCATCGGCATGTACGCGCGACCTCCGAGGACCTGCATCCCGGACTGGCGCATGACGCGTCCGAACGCCGTGTGCACGTCCTTGGCGAGGTCGCGGGTCTTCATCCACGGCCCCTCCTCGACGATGCCGACCGAGAGGCCGGCGGCGGTGAGGGTGTGGGCGGCCGCGGCACCCGCCGCACCGGACCCGACGATCACCACGTCGAACGCGTCGTCGAAGGATCGGGTCAGCGTCTCGCCGTCGACCACGGCGCCCTCGGGGAGGTTCTCGTCCGCGTAGCTATTCGGCTGCGTGCTCATGGGTCCCTCGTGATTCGCTCGAAGCTTCGATCTTGGCCTTCGCTCGCGACGTGATGCGCGTCGCGCTGACCAGGGGGGCGCGGGACGTGCGGTCCGGGGTCCGGGGCGTCGTCATCGCGTCGCGCACGCGCTCGGACCGCGCGTAGAGAAGGGTCGCGATGGCCTTGAAAGACAGCGTGAGCTGCCGCACGAAGTAACTGCGGCTCGCCAGCAGGCGCTCGAGGACGCGCACGCGGTCGTCAGGGCCGATCGACGCGATGGTCCCGAGCTTCCGGATCGTGAAGAGCGGCGCGAGCGCGATCATCCAGAGCGTGAGGCGGAGCCCGACGGACTGCTCGAGCGGAACGCTCGCGAGCACGCCCTGGAAGAAGCGTGCAGGATGCATCGATAGGACCCCGTGGGGCAGCACGCTGAGCGGGGGCTCGGGGTAGATCGTATCGAAGGCCGCATCGGTCCAAGCGAGCTCGAACGACGCGAGAGCGGGGGAAAAATGCGGCCTCTTCACTCCATCACCTCTTTGGTTTCGTGGGCTTCTTCTTCGAATTTTCGTGGGCAGAGCCCGCCCGGCTACGGCGTTCCGCGACCTCGCGCGTCTCGCGGGTCTCGCGCTTGCGGGCGGCGTCGCCGCCGGCAGGCCGGTGACCGTGCCGACCCAGCCACTCCTCGTCCATCGCGGTGAAGGCGTCGCGGAGGGCGTTGCGTGCGCCGTCGGGGTCGCCGGCCTGGACGAGGCCGATGAGAGCGCCGTAGAACCCGACCGAGTCCTCGCGCTTGTCGTAGAGGGCTGCGACGAGCGCGGGCTGCTCCTCGGGAAAGCGCGCGAACGAGTTCAAGATGAGCTCGAAGCCGACGTTGCGCGCCGCGCGAACGACCGCGCGCTGGAACGCGAGGTCACCGCGGGCGTAAGCCTGCGCGTCGTGGAGACGCGTGCCTTGCGCGGCGGCGATCTCGCGCATCGCGGCGATGTCGTCATCCGTGTGACGGACGGCCGCGAGGGCCACCGCCTCCGTCGCGAGGATCCGACGAACCTCGAGCATCGACGTGAGCAGCTCGAGCCACGCCGGCTCGTCCGGGTCGAGGGAGCCCATGACCATCGGCAACGCCTCGAGGCCGGCGCGCTCGCGCCAGGCCGCGACCTCGGTACCCGAGCCGTGGCGCGTCGTCACGAGGCCCATCGCCTCCAGCCGCGCGAGCGCCGCGCGGAGCGTGAGGCGGTTCACGCCGAGCGCGAGGGAGAGCTCACGCTCGGACGGCAACCTCGACCCCGCGGCGAGGCGGCCGGCGAGGATCTCGTTCCTGAGCCGATCTGCCACCGCATCGACCACGCTCGACCGAGCGACCGGACCGAGGACGGCGAGCGTCTCCGCGGGGTCGTTTACGGGGGCTGTCTGAGGGGGTAGTTTTTTCATTGAGTCGTCCAGTGGTTGAACCAGTTAACACAGGGGCCATTGGTGCGCAAGCGGCTTCGCACCATGATTCGTCAGAGTAGAAGGATCGGCCCCGGGAGAACAGGCTCGCTCTCTTGCTCGGCCTTGCTCGCGCTTTGTTAGCCTCACCGCCGCCATGATCGATCTCCGCTCCGACACCGTCACCCGCCCGACTCCCGCGATGCGCGAGATCATGGCGCGCGCCGAGGTCGGGGACGACGTCTTCGGAGAGGACCCGAGCGTGCGGGCGCTCGAGGAGGAGGTCGCAGCGCTGCTCGGCAAGGAGGCGGCGCTCTTCGTCACGTCGGGCACGATGTCGAACCAGCTCGCGATCGCCCTGCAGACGCGGCCTGGCGACGAGGTGATCGTCGGCGAGGGCGCGCACGTCGTCTTCTACGAGAGCGGCGCCGGCGCCGCGCTGTCGGGCGTGCAGTTCACGATCGCCGGTGCCGGCGGCCTCTTCGTCGCCGAGGAGATGGAGGAGCGCATCCAGGCTGGCCCGTACTGGTCGCCACGCACGAGCCTCGTGTGCGTCGAGAACACCCACAACCGCGCTGGCGGACGAGTCTTCCCGCAGCGTGCCGCCGAGAGGGTCGCCGAGCGCGCGCGGTCGCGCGGCCTCGCCGTACACCTCGACGGCGCGCGGATCTGGAACGCTGCCGCCGCGACGGGACTCTCGCCGGTCCACCTCGCGTCACCCTTCGACACGGTGAGCGTCTGCTTCTCGAAGGGCCTCGGAGCGCCCGTCGGCAGCGCGCTCTGCGCTCCGCGCGAGATGGTCGAGCGCGCCCGTCGCCTCCGCAAGATGTGGGGCGGAGGCATGCGCCAGTCGGGCATCCTCGCCGCCGGTGCATTGCATGCACTCCGCAACCATCGCGAACGCCTCGGCGACGACCATGCGGCCGCCACGGCCTTTGCGGAGCGCGCGGCGCGTATCGATGGGGCGCGCGTCGACCTCGCGCGGGTGGAGACGAACATCGTCAACGTCGACCTCGACGCCCCCCTGACGGGCGAGGCCGTCGCAATCGCCGCGAAGGGCATGGGCCTCCTCGTCAACGCCTCCGGGCCACGCCGCATCCGCGTCGTCACCCACCTCGACGCACCACGCACCGACGTCGAGCGCGCGGCGGACCTCCTCGCGCAGGCCGTCGCCTCGGTGAAGGCCGGATGAGGAACGCACGATGCCTGGCAACGGTCGCTGCTCTCGTGCTCGCAGGGTGCGGCGGCCCGAACCGCGGCGATGCTTACCTGCGTTCGCTCGCGGAGGCGCGGCGCGACCATCACGACGGGCGCTTCGATCTCGCCGCCGAGAAGTTCGACGAGGCCGCAAGAACCGCCAAGATCCCACGCGACGCCGTCTACGCGCGCTACGAGGCGGCGCTCGCGCGCGCGCGCGCTGGCGACATCGCTCGCGCCGCGAGCGAGCTCCGCGCGATTGCGACGACCAAGCCGCCCACCGCGTACTCCGCGCAGGCCGCGTTCAAGGCCGCCGAGCTCGCTCGCGCGAACGACCAGGCCGCGGGGCTGCGCGAGCTCGAGGCGGTCGTCGTCGACTTCCCCGAGAGCGGCGTCGCGCAGGTCGCCCTGGCGATCGTCCTCCGGCACGACGACGAGTCGAGCCCGGAGTTCTCGCTCGGTCACCTCGATCGCCTCGCGCCGCGCGTGAAAGGCACGAAGGTCGAGGAGAAGGTGCTCTATGAACGCGCCAAGCACCTCGATGCGCTCGGGCGTACGGAGGTCGCACGCGACGCATTCGTCGCCGTGGCGAACAAGTGGCCTTACCCGTTCGGCGCCTTCAACGACGACTCGCTCTACCGCGCCGGCGAGATGGAGGAGAAGCTCGGGCGCCCAAGGGAGGCCATCGCTCTCTACGAGCATCTGCTCTCGCAGCGCGAGGAGTCCTCGTTCATGGGCACCTACGAGCGGCCGCGTTACCTGCCTGCGCTCCTCCGCATTGCGCAGATTTACGAGGAGAAGCTGAACGATCGGTCCAAGGCCCGCGAGACGCTCCACCGCCTTTACACGCAGTTCTCGACCTCGACGATGCGCGACGACGCGCTCTGGCGCGAGGCCGAGCTATGGCGCAAGGACGGCGACATGGGCACCGCGTGCGATCGTCTCGCGACGCTGACCAGCGATTTCCCGGACTCGCGCTACGTGCCGTGCACCTCGCTGCGGTGTCCGTCGGTCAAGCGACCGCCGAAGAGCAAGGCCCCCGCGACCTGCCACGACTACCTGCTGCGCGAGACGAACCCCTCGAAGTCGAACGACCCCGCCCCTCCGTAGCCGCTCACCGTGGTGAGGAAGAGAAGAGCAGGAGCAGGTCGAGGTTTCGCCGCCGCGCGGACTGCGAACCGACCTCTCACGCCGAAAGCGCGTCACCCGCGTCACGTGGCACGCGCGTCATGTGCCACCCGCGTCACGTGGCACGCGCGTCACGTGGCACGCGCGTCACGTGGCGCGCCCGCAGTCTCGCCTAAGCCAGGCGTGAAACTCGACGCCGCCGGCGGCGCCGTTCACCGCAGGCGAATCACGCCGGCCAGGTCGCGCGGCGGGGAGGCAGGCGAAGCCTGAGTGGCGAAGCCCTGAGGATTGATCACAGATTCCCTGGCCAGGACGACGCCCAATTCGATCATCAGGACGTCGTGTAGGCCGCGGCCTATGACCAGCCAGCCCGGCTCGCCGTTGTCTTCGAGGTGGCCGCCGAGCCGCGCGACCGCAAGGAGCGCGTCACGGGCGGAGAGGACCGCCGGGGAGGTACACCGCCAGTGCCTTCGTGAGCGCGAGAAGCGAC
>JANXVA010000458.1 GCA_025351875.1 Myxococcales bacterium
GCGATTTCGAGGGGGACGTCGTCGACATTCGCCTCGCCGCCACCGGCGACATCTGCCCCAAGTGCGAGAAGGGCGCTCTCCAGAGCTACCGCGGCATCGAGGCCGGGCACATCTTCATCCTGGGCACCCACTACAGCGAGAAGATGCGCGCGCTCTTCTCCGGCGAAGGGCAGGAGCAGAAGCCCGTCGTCATGGGGTGCTACGGCATCGGCGTGTCGCGCCTCGTGGCGACGGCGATCGAGCAGAACCACGACGAGAACGGGATCAAGTGGCCGATGGCGGTCGCGCCTTATCAGGTGCACCTCGTCACGCTCGGCAAGGAAGAGAACGTCGGCGCCACGGCGCAGGCTCTCTACGACGATCTGCGCGCGCGCGGCATCGACGTGCTCTGGGACGACCGCGACGAGCGCCCGGGCGTGAAGTTCAAGGACGCGGACCTCCTCGGCATGCCGCTGCGCGTGACGATCGGCGCCAAGTCACTCGCGAACGGCAACATCGAGCTGAAGCCCCGCAGCGAGCCCGACCCGAAGAAGGCCGAGCTCGTCCCGGTGGCGGATGCCGCGCGCGTGCTCGACGAGCGCGTGAAGGCCGCGCTCACCCACTGACCGTTACAAACAGCCCTCTTCGCCATGTAGACTGGCGCGATGCTTCCCGCCGCCAGCACGGCACCCGAGATCGATGCAGTCGACAATCACGGCCAGCGCTTTCGGCTGTCCGAGCAGACCGAGCAGCTCTGCACGATCGTCTTCTTCTTCCCGCGCGCGTTCACGCCCGGGTGCAGCCGCGAGACCGGGGCGTTCCGCGATAGCTACGCGGAGCTCCGGCAGCTCGGCGCCTGCATCGTCGGTGTCAGCACCGACGACGCGCCGACCCAGTGTCGCTTCGCAGACTTCATGCGCGCCCCGTTTCCGCTCATCGCCGATCCGAAAGGAGAGATCACGCGCGCGTACGACGTTCGCTGGGCGCTCCTGAACGTCGCCAAGCGCGTCACGTTCGTCATCGGCCCGTCGCGGATCATCCTCGGGACGTTTCATCGCGAGCTCCAGATCACGAAGCACCACGACGAGGTCCTCACGTTCGTCACCGAGCTCGGTCGCGTTCGCAAGGTCGCCGGCGCGGCCTCGCCCGCATGACCGGGCTACGGCTTGCCGTAGGCGACCGTGGTCATCGCGGGGTCGTCGGGGCGTCGACCTTCGCCTCGCTGGCCGTCGGGCCCGGCCTCACGCTGTCGAGCGGCACGTGCTCGCGCTCCAGCTCGAAGCCCGTCGGCTTCTCGGCGTCGTCGTAGACGTCGGAATGGTGACCTGGCAGCTGATCCGGGCTGTCCGTCAGCACGATGGGCGAGCTTGCGTTCGACACGACGGCGTCCTCCTCGAGGAACTCGCCGCGGATCCGGCCTGCGACGAAGAGGATGGGGAAGGAGAGGAAGAGGCCCTTGAACCCGAACACGTGCTCGCACGCGAGCAGGCTCACGATGAGGAGAAAACCAGGGATCTTCACGTGCCGCGCGGTCAGCCGCGGGCTCAGGTAGTACGACTCGACCTTGTGGAGGATGAACGTCAGCGCGACGAAGATGCCGACGCCGAGCCACCCGTTGGCCTGGTACGCGAGCAAACAGAGCACGCCACCCGAGACGACGTTGCCGATCACCGGCACGAGCGCCGAGACGAAGATCAGGAGCATCAGCGGTCCGACGTGCGGGACGCGGAGGATGAGGAGCACCGGCAGCGTCGTGACCGTGTTGAACGCGGCGACGACGAACTGCAGCTGCACGGTCACGATCGTCGAGTCGGCGAGGTGGCCGAGCCATCGCCCGAGCGTGCCGCCGAGCGACCGCGTGTCGATGCGCTCCCAGAACTCCTCGAGCTCGTCGTGCTCGAGCGTGTAGACGAGCGCGAGAATGAACCCGATGAGCACGTAGACGAAGAAGTGCCCGATGGCCGAAGCGGCCGAGATGGCGTCACCCGCGTAGTGCTTGATGCCCTCGACGATCTTCTCGGTCCCGCCGACCTGCTCCTGGAGCTTCACGAGGAGGGGATTCTCCTTCAGCTCGGCCAGTCGATCGGGAAAGCTCTCGTGTACCGCGGCGACCGTGCGGATCGTCTTGCCGATGCCGAGCCATGCCGCCCCGCCAAGCGCGACGACGATCGCCGCGACCAAGACGAGGAGCGATTTCTTCGGGGTGAGGCCGGTTCGCGCGGCGATCGATCGCGCCCCCCAGCCGAGCAGCCGCTCGAAGGTCACGAAGAACACGAGCAGTAACGCCAGGTGGCGGAAGAGGTAGAGCAGGCCCACGAACGAGGCGATCGCAGCGAAGCGACGAGGGGTCTTCTCCGATAGAAACGCCGCGACCCGATCCATGGCGGAAAGGGTACCCTGGAGCCTTCTCGCGGCCCGGAAAAACGCCCCTCGGCCAGGTGAGAATGCGGGAACAGGGAACATTAGATCGCTCCCAGGCGTCGGACGTAGCACTCGTGATGAACCGTGACTCCGCAGGTGCCAAGATCGCGGTCGTGGTCGTGGTCGGGGCCGTGGCCGTCGGTCTCGGGATGCTCCGCGCTCGCATTTCTGGAACGCCGCCCGGACCGCCGCCCGGACGCGTGCAGGTCGTCACGACGGCGCATGTTCAGTCCACCGCGCCGAGGGCGTCGGAGGAACGCCCGCCGACGCCCCCCGACAAGCCCGCGGCCGACGCCCGTCCGACCGGGGCGACGCAGGCCGATCGGATTGCGCTGCTCGAGGCGTGCACCGAAGGCGACAAGGCGAAGGTCGAGGCCCTCGTCCTGAAGGGCGTCAACCTCGACGGCACGCTCGGCAACGCCGCGAAGTCCGGCAACGCCGCGCTCGTGGCGTGGCTCATCGACCACGGCGTCGACGCGAAGGAGGACCAGGATCTCTCGGTCCCGCCGATCCTGATGGCGGACGAGCACGATGCGGTCGTGACGACCCTCCTCGCGAAAGGCGCGCACGAGCCGACGCTCGCGAAGGCGGTTTCGGTGGGCGCACCCAAGGCCGTCGCGCGCCTCCTCGGGAAGGGCGCGAGCGCGACCTCGAAGACGCCCGAAGGCGAGCCAGTGCTGCTCGTCGCCCTTCACAACACGTCGGGTGCAAAGCGACGCATCATCGTCGATGCGCTCCTCAAGGCCGGTGCCGACGTGAACGCGAAGAGCGACGACGACACCCCGCTCTCCGTCGCGCTCGCCGCCGTCGCCGCCCACGCCGACGGTGAAGAGAAGGCAGGCGATCGCGCGATCGATCTCGTAGGCAAGGTCGTCGCGAAGGGCGCGAAGGTCGACGGTGACGCGCTCGTCACCGCGATGGGGCTCGACGACGACCGTCGGGCGGCGCTGCTCGATGTGCTCCTTGCGGGCAAGGTCGAGCCGAATGCGACGCTGCGCGCGGTGACCTTCGCCACGGACAACCATGACGTCGCTTCGCTGAAGAAGGTGGCCGCCAAGGGCGTTGCCTGGGCGGCGCTCGATGCGCACGCCACGCCGCCGCTCGCGAACGCGATCTCCGGCAGCGACGTGGCGATGGTGACGGCGCTCCTCGACGCGGGTGCGCCGATGGATCGGATGGGCGAGTACGGTGACACTGGTTTGCTCGCGGGCGTCGCTGCCGCTGCCGGCGAGTCAGAGGATGCCGTACGCGTCGTTCGCGTGCTCCTCGAGCACGGAGCGAATCCGAACAAGCGCGGGCGCGACGGGCGCACCGCGCTCTTTGCCGCTGCGCAACAGGGCACCGAGTCGCTCGTGACGCTGCTCGTGTCCAAGGGCGCCCACGTCGAGGATGCCGTCGACGGCATGACCCCGCTCGAGGCTGCGGACGCGCGCGGGCACGATGCCGTCGTGAAGCTCCTGAAGGCGCGCGGCGCGAAGCAGAAGAAGCCCGCCAACTGAGGGAGCCTCGTTCGCGGGTCGTTGTCCCCCGCAGAACAGTTCGTTGCGGTCGTCCGTGCTTGCGGAGATCGCGCCCATTCCTAGGCCGTGTATTCAGCGCTCCTCGCCCGGAGGGCGACTAGGATGTGAGCTCGATGGACCGACGAAGTGCCTTGCGCTGGCTGGCGGCCACGATGACCGTGCCGTTCAGCGCCAGCGTGCTGGCATGCAGCCGAACGAGGCGAGGGACGATGACGACCAGCACGACAGCGAGCGCGACCGGGACCATGCCCGTCGTGTTCATCGCCCACGGCGCGCCGCCGCTTCTCGACGACGAACCCTGGAAGGCCGAGCTCGCCGCCTGGTCGAAGGCGATGCCGCGACCAAAGGCGATCCTCTCGCTCTCCGCGCACTGGGAGGCGCACCCGATCGCCATCGGAGCGACCACGGCGCTCCCGCTCGTCTACGACTTCTACGGCTTCCCGCAGCGCTACTACGAGATTCAGTATGCGGCACCCGGCGCGCCGGAGCTCGCGGCGCGCGTGCGTGACCTCCTTCGGAGCAAGAGCATCGCCTTCGTCGACGACGCGGGCCGCGGCCTCGACCACGGAACCTACGTGCCGCTCATGTCGATGTACCCCGACGCGGACGTGCCCGTGCTGCAGGTCTCTCTGCCGGGGCTCGACCCGAAGGAGCTCTACGACTTCGGCCGCGCGCTCGCGCCGCTTCGCAACGAGGGCGTGCTCATCGCCGGCAGCGGCTTTCTCACCCACAACATGCGCGCGCTCGGTGAATCGACGACCCCGGCATGGGCCAAGGAGTTCGACGACTGGTCCGCCGACGTCCTCACCCGTCGCGACGTGGACGCGCTCGTCGACTTCAAGGTGCGCTCTCCGTCGGCGCACCTCGCGCACCCCCGCGCCGAACACTTCGCTCCCATCATCAGCGCGGCCGCCGCGGCGATCGACGGCGGCGGCGACGTGAAATTCCCGGTCACGGGGTTCTGGAAGATGGCGCCCGCGTTCACGCGCCGCTCGGTCCAGGTCGGCTGAGCGCTGCCCTACTTGCCGAGCGAGTCGAGCATGGCGAGGAGGTTGGTCGCCTGCTCGGCCATCGCGTCGGTCGACATCATCGCGGCGTCCTTCACCTCGAAGGGCTCGACGAGCTCCTCGGGGATGTCGGAGAGGAACCGGCATGGAGTGCGCGGCATCGGCTTGCCGCGCATCATTCGGAACTTGCAGCGCAGGAGATCGAGCCGCTTCCGCGCACGCGTGACGCCGACGTAGAAGAGCCGGCGCTCCTCCTCGACGTCCTGGGGCATCGCGTCCGAGACCTTCACGTCGAGGGTGCGCTGGTGCGGAATGAGCCCCTCCTCGCAGCCGATCAAGAAGACGTAGTCGAACTCGAGACCCTTGCTCCCATGGAGCGTCGAGAGAGTGACCACGTTCCCCGGGTCCTCTTCCTCCTCGTCCACCTGCAGCGTGAGCGAGTGGAGGAATGACATGAGCTCGCGCTCGGCGGTGTCGTCCTGCCCCTTGCCGGTGATACGCGCCTCGCGACGCGTGAGCACGCCGATGATGCCCTCGACGTTGCCCCATCGCCGCGACGCGGCGTTCGTGGACGTCGACGTGTTGTCGATGTCCTTGCGCAGACCGATCGACTCGCAGAGATCACGCGTGACCGCGCTCGCCTTCGCGCGATCGATCATGAGCTTCTTCCGCATGTCCGAGGCGAGCCGTTCGAGCTGCTTGCACCCTTCACGTGCGCTCGTGGGGATGCCGTCGAGGGCGTCGACGCGCTCGATCGCCTCCCACAGCGACCAGCCCTTCCCGAGCGCATGCTGCGCGAGCTTCTCGACGCTCGTGTCGCCGACGCCCCGGGGCGGATAGTTGATGATGCGCCGCAGGCTGATCTCGTCGGCGCGGTTCAGGAACACCTTGAGGTAGGCGAGCAGATCCTTCACCTCCTTGCGCTCGAAGAACTGTTGGCCGCCGATCATCCGGTACGCCACGCCCTGCTCGCGGAGCTGCTCCTCGAGGAGCTTCGCCTGGCCGTTGGAGCGATAGAGGATCGCGCAGTCCTTCGCCTTGATGCCCTCTTCGCGCGTGAGCCGGCGCAGCTCGCGAGCGACGTACGCGGCCTCGGCCTCGGGGCCCGCGGCGACGCCGAGGCGCACCTTCTCGCCGCCAGATTTGTCTGTGAAGAGCGATTTGTTGTACTTCGAGTCAGCGCGCTTCGAGATGACCGCGTTCGCCACCGCGAGGATGGGCGCCGTGGAACGGTAGTTCTGCTCGAGCTTCACGACCTTCGCGCCCGGGAACTGGTCGTCGAAGTCGAGGATGTTGCGCACGTCGGCGCCGCGCCAGGCGTAGATCGACTGGTCGTCGTCACCGACGACGCAGATGTTCTTGTGGCGATCGACGAGGAGCCTGAGCACCTCGAGCTGCGCGCGGTTCGTATCCTGGTACTCGTCGACGAGGACGTAGAGGAACTCCTTCTGCCAGCGATCGCGAATGTCGTCGCGCTCTTTCCAGAGGCGAGCCACCTCGCAGACGAGGTCGTCGAAGTCGAACGCGCGGAAGCTCTTCAGGGCGCTCTGGTACTTCGGATAGACGAGCTTCGTCATCTCGTCGTAGTCGTCGCCCTCGCGCTCGGCGTACTCCTCCGGTGACTGGAACGCGTTCTTGGCGTTCGAGATGCGCGTCACGATCTGCGAGGCGTCGAATTTCTTGCCGGCGTCCGTGCGGCTGAGGATCTCCTTCACCGCGGAGAGGCAGTCGCCCTGGTCGAAGATCGTGAACGTCCCGCCGAGCGACTTGCGCTCGCGACCGAGCACCATGAGCCCGAACGAGTGGAACGTGGAGATGACGAGGCCCTTGCCTCCGTCCTTGCCGCCGAGGCGACGATCCTTCACGAGGTGAGCGACGCGCTCGGCCATCTCTCCGGCGGCCTTGTTCGTGAACGTGAGCGCGCAGATCATGTGCGCGGGGACGCCGCGTTCCATGAGCCTGGCGATGCGGTGCGTGATTACGCGCGTCTTGCCGGAGCCGGCGCCGGCCAGAACGAGCATGGGTCCGTTCTGGTGCTCGACCGCCTCCTGCTGGGCGGGGTTCATAGCGGGTCCTGCGGTCGCCACGGTGTTGCGAGGGCGAGCCAACCACGGCATCTCGACGGAGAAAAGATTGACTCGTCCGCGCGCGGACGATTCCCGGGCGCGTCTGTTCGAGGTGCCGGTATTCTCGCGCCCGCATGCGCTTCCTCCGCGTCTCCGGTTTTCGAACCCCGTTCCCCGCGCCGTTCCTCGCCGCCTCCGCGGCCTCCATGCTCGCGCTTGCCGCGTGCGGAGGTGCTCCGCCGGTCGCGCCCGTCGTGCCGAAGCCGGCAGCCCCGCTCGTGGCGCCCGAGCCCCCGCCGGATGTGACCGCCGTGCCCGAGCCGGCGGGCCTCGTTCTCGTCGGTCGCGTCGCGAAGGCCGAGGCGATCCTGAAGACGCTCGGCTCGTGGACGCGCCTCCCGCTTCCCGGCGGCGCCGACCTCGTCCGCTCGATCGCGGACGACAGCGTCGCCGAGTCTGTCGATCTGTCGCAGCCGATCGACGGGGCGGTATCGCTCGGCGGCGGAGTTCGGGACCCGAGGCCGCTCATCGCGGTGTCGGTCGCCGTGCGCTCCTTCGACGACGCGAAGGCGAAGCTCTCCGCGAAGCACAAGCTCACGAAGGGGAAGAACGGCCAGCTCTGGGTGGAGGGGATCGGCCGTGCCGCCGCGAGCGACAGGGGGCGCTCCAAGGAGAAGGGCGAGGACGACGGCGACGACGAGGGCGACAGCTGCGTGCTCGCGCACGCCTCGTCCGGCGCGCGGCTCGTCTGCGGTGAGCGCGACGCGGTCGACGTTCTCTCTCCGTACCTGACCCGCACGGTTCCGCGGCAGACGTGGCCTTCGGACATCCACGTCGAGGTGACGCTCGCCGCGATCCGCGAGCCTCTCGGCCAGGTGCGCGCCGCGCTCCCGATGCTCGCGCGCTCGATGCTCGGTGGCTCGAGCCCTGCGCTCGCGAAGCTCATCGACGCCGGCGTCAACGAGCTCGTCGACGTCGTCGGCGATACGGGTCGCCTGACCCTCGATTCGCAGCTCGGGGACAGCGGCGTTCAGGCGACGGTGAAGGTCGACTACATCAAGGCGCAGAGCTTCGTCGCGCAGCTCGCGACGTCGAGCGCGCAGCGCGCCGACGTGCCGCCTCCGGCCTTCTGGCACTTGCCGTCGGACACGGACATGGCGCTCTTCGGCAAGGGCTCCGACCCGAAGCTCTTTGCTCACCCGAAGGAGCTCCTCGGCAACGTGTTCCTCGAGGCCACCGAGGGCGCGGGGATGCCCGAGCCGGAGCGCAAGGCGGTGCGCGAGCTCGTCGTCGATCGCATGCTCAGCCTCTTCACTGGCCCGCTCGTCTACGGCAAGGGCTACGACGCGACGGCCCTCGACAAGGCCCTGGCCAATGTTCGCGCCGCCAAGCCCGGTGATCTCGCCGCGAGGGACGAGGCGGAGCGAATCGCCGCCGAGCAGGTCCTCGGCTGGCACCTCGTGCAGGTGAACGAGCCGATCACGAAGGTCGGGCCGATCCTCAAGGACTGGTCGCAGCTCTGGAACCGCCCCGCGTTCTCCAAGTGGGCGAAGCAGCAGTCGTCGGCGAAGATGCTCGCGACGATGCGCATCGTTCCGGCGCCTGCGGGGGTGACACTCCCGAAGGACGCCGTGCATCTCGAGATCGTCATGCCGCGTCCGGACCTCGAGGAGATGCCTGCCGTTGCGCCTCCTCCTCCGCAGACCCGCGCTCCGTCGAAGAACGCGCCTCCGACGCCTGCTCCGACCGTGAAGGTGAAGAAGATCCCGCGCAAGCCGGTGGTCCTCCACGTCATCGCGGTGCCCGATCAGGGAGGCACGTGGCTCGGCGTCGGCCTCGACGCGAAGCTGCTCGCCCAGAAGGCGGCGGCCTCGCTCTCGAGTGCACCGGACACGACGACGCTCGCGAAGCTTCCGGGTACGGAAGCACTTCGTGAAGCGAAGGCCAACGGAGCGTGGTTCGCGACGCTCCGCGGCTTGCTCGTCTACACGGCGCTCGGCCACGGCTCGCGCACGCCGTTCTCGACCGTCGCTTCGCTTTCCGCAAAGGGCGCTACGCCGATCCTCCTCACGTTCGTTTCGCAGGGGCCGTCGCAGGCGGCACCGGCCGGGTCGGCGGTCGCGACGTTCAAGCTCCCGCGTGCGGCGATCGAGGACATCGTGAAGATCGCGATGAGCCGTTGATCGCCTAAAACTTGGGGCTGCGGCCTGGTGTGGGTAGATGTGAGTGAGTGCCGAGGACTCCTCTTCTACTCGCGTTCGGGCTCTCGTTCGCGGCTCTCGCGTTCACGCCGAGCAGCCACGCTCGCGGATGGGAGGAGGTCCACCAGACCTCCGACGACGTTCGCCTGACGGTCGGCGCCGACGGCGTCGCGACGGTGCAGCACCACCTCCGCTATCGCGTCGTCGCCGGGCACTTCAAGACGCTCGACTTCAGCGGCGTCGAGCCGAACGCCGAGCTCGCCTTCGAGACGACCGCGCTCATCGAGAAGGGCGGCGAGCTGCCCGCGCACATCCTCGCGAACCCGAAGGTGCCCGGCGCGCTACTCATCGGATTCGACGAGCCGCGCGGGATCGGCCGTGGCGTCTACGTGATCGACGTGAAGTACCGCCTCGATCTCGTCGCCGCCAAGATGCTCGTTCGCGATGGATCGATGTGGCGGATCTCCTGGACCGCGCCCACGTCCCCTGAGGGACATGACGGCGCACGCGTCGTCTTCGAGGTGCCTTCCGCGCCGACGGAGCCTCGTCTCGCATCGCCTGAACAGGCTGCCACGACGCTCGCGACCCTTCGTCGCGAACCAGGCAAGGACGAGCTCGAGCTCGTGCGCGCGCACATCCCGCGTGGCGAGGCCGTGGTCTGGTCGGCGCGCGTCGATCCCAAGGCGTTTCCGCGGGTCGTCTCCCCGGAGCTCCGCCCGCCGGTGGCGTCCGTCACCACTGCCGCTGCCGCTCCCAACAACGTGCCTGCGGTGCTCATCGCGAGCGCGCTCGCGGTCCTCGCGGGTGCGCTGGCGTTCGCGCTCGGCGCCAAGCATCGCATCGTCGCGCGCGCTTGCGAGTCGGCATCGGTCCGCCCGCGCCCGCTGGTTCCGCTTCGCTGGGGCCTCCTGCCTTTCGCGTATGGCGCGGCTGCCGCTGCGGCGCTCGCCGAGCTCTTGTGGGGGACGCCCGCCTACGGCGCGGCGCTCGTCGTCGCTGCGATGGCGTTCGGCGCGCACCGCTCGCCCGCTCCCATCCACAAGCCGCGCGGACCGGGACGCTGGCAGCCGATCGCCGACGGTGACGTGCTGGTGGCACGTCCGCGCGAAGCCGCGCCCGGTGACGCTCTCGACATCGGCATGCGCGCGGGCAAGCTCACCGCGCTCGCTCTCGCCGTGGTTCTCGCGCTCGTCTCGTTCGTCCTGCGCACCCGCGTCGCAGGCGCGGCGGTCTCGATCCCGCTCGTCGCCGCGGCGCTCGTTCCACTCTTCGCGACCGGCACGCAGGCGCAGCTTCCGCGCAGCCCCGCCGAGCTCGCCGCCAGGGTCCTCGGTCCGGCGCGGGACATCCTCGGTCGCCTCGTCGACTTCGCCCACGTCGACGTTCGCTGCTTCGCGCGCGTCCGCGAGGGCACGAAGACCTATGACGAGGTCCGCCTCGCGTGCTCTCCTGCCGACCGCATCCCCGGCCTGCGCAGCATCGAGCTCGCGCTCGCGACGCTCGAGCCAGGCGCACCCGCCGCGCTCCCGGAGGTACTCGTTCGCTTCGACGACGGCTCCGAGGCCGCTGCGAAGATCGCCCAGCTCGCTCCCGGCATCCGCGTCGTCACCGGCCGCGGCCCGGGCGAGAAGGTGCTCCGGCTCTCCCCGCGCGCGCCCACGCCGTCGGGCGCCGCGCGCCTGTTGGCTCGCCTCGCTTCGGAGCTCGAGGGCCGCCGTTCGACGGATCGCGCCTCGTGCGGGGCGATGCCGAAGTCGCCTTCGCGCGGCTTCAACGGCGCCGATCGCCGGGCGCCTCGCACGCGCCCGGTCACGGCGGCCGCGGCCCCGCCGACGCTCGCGCCAGCTCTGGCGCCCGCCTGATCGAGGCGCTTGCGCCTGGGATTGTGATACAACCGCGCCTGTAAATGGCGCTCGATCCCTCTCACGCGACGGAAGCCGCTGCCGATCGCGTAGGCCTCCAGGATGACCGTCCCGCTGCAGTGATCGCCGCCCTGTCCGTGTATGTCGACCCGCTCGTCGCGGATGCGCGCGTCGCCGTGGTCGGTGACGGCGAGCTCGGCTTTCACGAGCGCCTGATCGAGCTCGGTGCTCGGACGGTTCACCTCTACGACCCCGATCCCGAGCGCGTCGCGCGGATCGAGGAACAGGTCCCGCGCGGCGTCTCCGTCCGCATGCTTCGCGACGAGTTCGACGTCCGCGACGGTGCGTTCGATCTGGTCGTGATCCCGGACATCGGCATCCTGCCCGATGCGGCGGCGGCGATCGTGCGGCTACGTCGTGTCGTCGACCCGCGCGGCGCGGTCGTGGCGATGGGCCGCGCTCGCACCTCGCGCGATCACGACCCGCATGACACGCTCTTCCCCGAGCTCTCGCCGCCGGTCGTCGAATACGCAGAGCTCTACGATCTCTTCGCGCTTCAGTTCGAGAGCGTGACGATGACCGGTGTTCTGCCGTTCGCCGGCGTCGTGTTTGCCGAGCTCGGCGCCGGTGACGATCTCGCCGTGAGCGTCGACACGCGCCTCGTCGACCCGGAGCCGCCGAGCGTCTTCGTCGTCACGGCTGGCCGCGAGGCCGCGCTGCTCGATCCGTACGCGATCGTGCAGGTGACGCGGAGCCGAGAGCCCGATTCGCTCGACACCGTTGCGGTCGAGGTCTCGAGACGCGAAGCCGACTCCCGCGAACACGACGTGGCGACGGCGTTCGCCGCGATGCAGCTGAAGGCAGAGCTGCTCGCCGCGCAGCTCGACGAGCATCGCGCTCGGCTCGCATCGGTCGACAGCCGAGGTGCCGAGCAGGCGTCTCTCGTCGAGCGGTTCGCCATCGAACGCGATCTCGCCATCACGCGCGCCGCGGAGCTCGAGGGCATTCTCGGCGCAGCGCAGCAAGCGGTCGAGCTCCTCGATCGTCGCCTCGTCAATGCCGAACAGGGCATGCTCGAGCGAGACGACCTGATCGCCACGCTCAACGCGGAGCTCGACGCCAGCGCGAGCCACCCGCCCGCCGACGACTCCCACGCCGCCGACACGGCGCGCCTCGAGGAGCAGCTCCGTGA
>JANXVA010000474.1 GCA_025351875.1 Myxococcales bacterium
CCGTGAGCACCGGCTCGACCTCGAGCTCGCGGACGCGCTGGAAGATCGTGAGGGCGATCGTCTCGATGGTGAGCTGCATCCCGAGCAGCTTCTTCGCGAGGCTCCTGGTCTTCAGGGTCATCGCGAGGACGCGTTTCGACCAGTAGTCGAGGACCGGCGGCTTGTGACCGAGGGCCTCGAGGTAGTCGTGCATCACATAGAAGTGGCGAGCCTCGTCGTGGACCTGGCTAGACGCCGCGAGCTTCGCCTCGAGCGGGACGATGACGTCCGCGAGCTGCGCGCTGATCTTCCACGCCGCGAGCTCGCCCCACATGATCACCGAGAAGATCTGGGAGAGCGCGCTTCGCTCGCGCTCGGCGAGCTTGGGGCGGCCGTGGCGCGCGATGAGGTCGGCAAGGACGTCGCGGCCGTCCCAGATGCGGTCTTGACCGACGTGGTAGATGCTCTCCATCCGCTTCGCGCGGCGGGCCTCACGATCCGTGTAAGCTACATCGAACATCCCGAAGGGGAGGGATTCACGCGCCATCTCTCGAGCCTAACTCGCAGGGCCGGTCGAAGCACCCCACGGGAGCTCCGCGAGCAGTCGATTGGCGCGCGCGGTCAATGCCGCGTCGATACGCCCTCGGGAGGCAGCGTCGAGCGCCAGGGCGAAATCGGTGGCCCTGCCGAAGCGATCCGCAGGCGCTTTCGCGAGCGCGACCGCCAGCACGAGGTCGACCTCCGGCGGTAGCCGAACGAGGTCGCTCGGGCGCGCCGGCATGTCGTGGGCAACCCGGAAGAGGATCTCGACGTTCGTGTCGCCCGAAAAGGGCGGGCTGCCGGTGAGCGCGCGGTAGGCGATGACCCCGAGGGCAAACACGTCCGCGCGCGGGCCGACCGGCAGCGCGCGGGCCTGCTCGGGCGCCATGTAGGCCGGCGTTCCGACGATCTGGCCGCCGGTGAGGGTGCCTTCGCCGGAGTCCAGCTTGGAGACGCCGAAGTCGAGGATCTTCCACACGTCGTCACCGCCACCGGCCTTGCGCGGTCGCGCGCAGAAGATGTTTCTCGGCTTGAGGTCGCGGTGGACGATGCCCGCCGCATGCGCCGCGTCGAGGCCGTTGCCGATCTGGCGGAGCATCGTGAGCAGCTTCTTCATGCCCATCCGCTTCGTGTCCCGAAGGTGCGTCGCGAGGTCGTCGCCGTGCAGGCGCTCCATCGCCAGATACGGGATCGGTGCGTCGGCGCCGGACGCCTCGATCACGCGGACGACGTTGGCGACCGAGAGGGAGCTCGTGAGCTTCGCCTCGCGGAGGAACCGCTCGACGATGTCACGGTCCGCGAGGAGCTGCGGGTGAACGAGCTTCACTGCGGCCTCTTCCTTCGTGTCGAGCCGCACGGCTTCGTAGACCTCGCCCATCGCACCTCGGCCGATGACCCCGCCGAGGCGGAACGAGCCGACGACCTCGCCGGAGAATCGACCGACGCCGCCGATGCGCATCGCCTGGACGAGATCGTGGCGAGCCTCGTGGAGGAGGGCGTCTCTCTGCGCGAGGCTCCGTACGACGACGTCGTGGCGCTCGATCGCGTAGAGCGTGGCCTCGCGGGTCCTTCGTGCGATCGTGTAGACCGCGAAGAAGATGCCCTCGATGAGCGCGAGGATGACGAGACGCTCGAGCACCGGCAGCCCGTCCGCCGTGACGAGGCCGCGGTCGGGAGCGACGCCGCTGATGGCGAGCGCGCCCAGCGCGGCGTACGCGACCGCGCAGGTGACGTAGACGGAGAGGCTCGCGCGGTCGCTCTGACCCGTGCAGAAAAAATAGATCCCGAGCGGCACGATCGCGGCGCCCGGCGAGAACACGCCGTAGAAGTGGATCCCGCAGAACACGGCGAGGATGGTCGTGTACCCGGTCACGACCGCGCGCCGCAGGGTGTACGCCTCGTCGTCCTTCAGGAGGAAGAGGAGCCGCCCGCAGACGGCCACCACGAGGCCGAGCGAGACGAACAAGAGGAGCTTCGCCATCGGGTCGCCGCCGACGAACGGAAGCGCGGACGACATGATCACGGCGAGAAAGAGCGCGATGCGCATGAATGCGCGAGTCCGTTCGATCTCCTGGTAGCCGAGCGTCTCGCGTGCGGTGACGAGCGACGACGAGCTCGAGGCGCCGCGCGACGAGCCCTCGCCGGTGATCGCGGGTTGTGTGAGAGGCCCGGGCGCAGCGGACGCGCGAGGGATCGCGGGCGCGAGCTCGTCGACCTGCGTCGGGGCGTCCTCGTCGAAGCGCTTGTTGGACGGCGGCGGTGCCGAGAGCTTCGCCATCAACCCCGACCCTCCTTGCGGGTCGATCCTAACGGATCGTCGCTACCTGCGCGTTGCGCCTTTGGGGCCGGCCGCGGCGAGCGCCTTCGTTCGGGCTGTGCCGTAGTCGTCGGCGTCCACGTCGTCGCCGAGCGTCCACGCCTCGAGCGCGGGGATCACGAGCTCGCTCCACGCGGGACCCAGGCGTAGCGCCAGAAAGTCGCGGTAGAGCGCTTCCAGGATCTCCTCGATCTCGCGGGTCACACGCATGCGCTCGTAGAGCTCCTCGTTGGCCTCGTGGGCGGCGAGCTCGGCCGCCGCTTCGGCGGGGGCTGCGCGGCGGCGCGGCGCGCGACGTACCGGTACGGTCGTGCCTTCACCCGTTGGCGCGGCGTCCGGCTCCTTCCGCGGGAGCTTCAGGCCGGCGATCGCGAGCGTCTCCGCCTTCAGTGTGAGCGTGGCGTCGTGATCGGCCCAGGCGAGGTGGAGGCTCGCGAGATCGGGCATCTTGCCGCGAAGAAGCGCCTCCTTCGCCTCGCGATGCTGGCCCGGGATGGTCCCCTTGATGGTGGTGACCTCCTGCCCCGCGGAGAGGACGAGACGACCCTCCAGCCAGAGACCGAACGAGCCGTGCTGCTTCGTCGACAGGGTGCCCTCGAAGACCTCGCTCTCGAACCAGAGCCAGAGGAGCAGCTCACGACCGACGAAGCGACGGAGCTCGATACGCTCGAAGACCTCCATCAGGATGCCTCCTTCGCGAGCACGCTGATCTCGATCTCTTGCCAGGCGCTCTCTTGCGCCTTCGTGAGCCCGAGACGACTCGCGAGCGTGTAGGGCGCCTCGGCGACCAGACGCAGGCCGAACGTTCGATGAAACAGCTCGGTCATGTTGCCGGCAGCTTTGTCCGAATGGCTGAAGAAGCGAACGATGCCGTCGTTCATCGACCACACCAGATCGACCATGCGCGTCGACGGGGCCGACTGCTTGCGAAGCTTCCGCGCGACCGACTCCTTCAGCTCGGCGCGCTCTTTTCGGCCGAGCTTCTCGCGAGCCTTCTTCTCGAGGTACGCCGCCTCGGCCTCGCGCACGCGGGCCTTGAGGATCGGACCGGGGATCTGCCAGCGGTCGGTCCGGAACCCGAGCGCGACATATTCATTGCAGAATACATCGTCGTAGTGGAGCTCGATCTCGAACGGCTCGGCGACCTTGCACCAGCCGGAGCGTTCGAGGTCCTCGTCCTCGGCCTCCAGCGGCCTCATCGCGCGGAGGCGGATCGCGCGCATGTACTTCTCGCGGAAGTCGTCGGAGACGGCAGCCTTTTGGGCCGTCGCGCCCTCCGACGTGTCGATGAAGAAGCGGGAGTAGGTGAGGGAACCGCGGAGCGCAGGCACGGGGTACCTCTCGCACGAGTCGGGGCGTGCGCGAAAGCCATCACCTGCTAAAGAGACCGCCGCATGCGGAGATCCCGTCCCCTGGCTGCTCGCACCCCGCTCCAGACCGCCCCGTTCCGGACCGCCTTCGGGCCTTCCAGTCTCTCGGGGGCCGCGCTGCTCTCGGCGCTGCTCGGGGCCCTCTCTGGCGCTGCGGCCTGCTCGTCCTCGACGGCCGCGACCGATTCGACGTTGCCGACGCTGGAGGCCGGCCCGAGCGGATCGAGCGGAGATCCCGGGCCCGGGACGGACGACCCGACGTTCGACGGGGGGATCAAGGACGCGAGCAAGGCTGACACCGCGCCTCCCGCGCCGACCGGCGACATCCTCGGCACGCTCGCCTCCGGCGCCTGCGGCATCGTCAAGAACGAGCTGACGCAGGCGACGCCCTCGCTCGAGAACAACCTGCTGGTGTTCGTGATGGGCGAGACCTACGACAAAGCATCGCTGTCGCCCGGTGGGCAGCGGATGTTCGACACGGCCAACGCGGGCGGCAGCTCGACAGAGTCCGAGACCATGAGCTACGAGGTGCTTCGCTACTGCGAAGGCGCCACGCTGCTGCACACCGAGACCGAGATCGCCTACCAGCCGCCGGACGACTCCGGCGCCAACTCGATCACCGACCTGGAGGTCGAGATCGGCGGCAAGAGGGTCGGCGTGAGCGTCACGCGCGCGTACAAGCCCTCGAGCCAGACCCTCACCGACGCCGACGTGAAGGCGCTGCTCGAGAAGAAGCTCGTGGGCATCAACCGGAGCAGCATGCGCGTCCTGCCTCAGGACAAGTGGGTGAAGCAGATCCTCCACGTCTTCTCGATCAACAAGGCCGCGACGGACGCGATCGCGCGCACCTTGCCGACGATCGACGTGGCGATCCGCGCCGACACCATCGTCCTCGTGACGCAGACCACGGGCGGCGGATTCATCTACTGCAATCCCGACCCCGCGCTCGGGAGCGAGTGTCCCTGAGAACCGCGCAAATTCGCGCAACTCGTTGAATATCCCGGTGCCGGGGCTCGTCGAGCCAGGGTCCGCAGGGTGGACGGGCCCATCGCCTAGCGCGTGCTACGCTTGCTCCCGCTCATGTCGGATTCCGCCCGCATGAAATCGCCTCCCGCCTCTCCTATCGCAGGCGTCGCCATGGGCGACATCGTTGCTGGGAAGTACCGTGTCGAGCGCGTCCTCGGGCAGGGTGGAATGGGCGTGGTCGTCGCCGCGAGGCACATCGATCTCGACCAGCCCGTCGCGCTGAAGTTCATCCTCCCGCACGCGCTCGCGGGGAAGGGCAACGTCGAGCGGTTCATGCGCGAGGCCCGCGCCGCGGTCCGCCTCAAGAGCGAGCACGTCGCGAAGGTCTACGACGTAGGTCGCGACGGCGAGGATCGCCCGTTCATGGTCCTCGAGCTCCTCGAGGGCATGGACCTCGCGAAGCTGACCAAGTCGAAGGGGCCGCTGCCCGTTCCGGATGCGATCGAGTACGTCCTCCAGGCCTGCGAGGCGCTCGTCGAGGCGCACGCAGCCGGCATCGTGCATCGAGATCTGAAGCCCCAGAACCTCTTCGTCACGCGCCGCCTCAACGGCACGCCGCTCCTGAAGGTCCTCGACTTCGGCATCGCGAAGGCGTTCGGCCCCGGCGCCGTCGGGCAGATGGCGCTCACCGACTCGGCAGCGATCATCGGCTCGCCGCTCTACATGGCGCCCGAGCAGATGCGCTCGGCGCGCGCCGCCGAGGTGCGGAGTGACATCTGGGCGCTCGGCGTCATCCTCTACGAGCTCCTCGGTGGGCAGCTCCCGTTCGACGGCGAGACGGTGACCGAGGTCTGCATCCGCGTCGTCAACGAGCAGCCCGTGGCGCTCCTCGAGCTTCGCCCCACGCTCGACCCCGCGATCATCGCGATCGTGATGCGCTGCCTCGAGAAGGAGCCCGAGCTCCGCTACCACAACGTCTCGGCGCTCGCTGCGGCGCTCGAGCCGTTCTCGCGAAGCGCAAAGCAAGGCGGTCCCGTGCGGCCGTGGCGCTCCTTCGAGGACACCCAGGACTCGAAAGGCGGGGGCAGTCCCTTCGCCGAAGGCCTCGCGCTCGCAAACCACGCCGACGCCACCGGACCTTCCACCGCCGTCACGATCCAGACGTTGCCTCCGACCGACGACGAGCCCTCCGAGGCCGAGCGCCTCGCGCGCGCGAAGGCGGGGTCGACGAGGGTGTCCGCCGGCTCGGGCCGCCCGCCCGGAAGCGGCGGCGAGCGCGCGCAGCCCTTCGTCTCGACGGACGTGAGCTGGGGCCGGAACTCGAGCCAGAGCCCGTCGAGCACAGGGAGCGGCGGTCGGTCGTTCTCGACCGGGATGGTCGCGGCGATGGTCGTCTCCGTGGCCGCAGCGGCCGTCGTGCTCGGTCTCTTCCTCGGGCGTGGGACTCGGACACCTTTGGTCGTCGAGGCGAGCCGCGCCGCGACGACGAGCGCCCCCTCGGTGACCGCGAGCGAGATCGAAGCCAAGGCGAAGGCCGAGGCGGATGCGAAGGTGAAGGTGAAGGTGAAGGCCGAGGCGGACGCGAAGGCGAAGGCCGAGGCGGAAGCAGCCGCGGCGCCGAAGTCGGTGCCGGCGCCGGGCAGCTCGGCCGCCGTCGCAGCCCGGCTGCTCTCGACGGGCAAGCGTGGCGGCGCCGTGGCCGCGAAGTCCGTGG
>JANXVA010000482.1 GCA_025351875.1 Myxococcales bacterium
AGCTGGGGGTGGGGCATGTCGATCCGCGATCAAGTTAGGGCCTGACGATGACGCTCGAAGCAGAAGACATCCGGGTCCTCGATCCGAACTACAAGGCACGCGCTGACGAGCTCATCAAGGATGCGCGCAAGCAGTCGAAGCGGAAGAAGCCCGGTGTCGCGCTGAAGGGCTGGTGGAAGGGCCTCGACAAGACGGGCGTGGCCGCCGAGACCGCCATCAAGGTCGCCGCGGGCGTCGGCGCGATGGCCGCGACCGCTGCCGTCGGCGCGGCGGGGGTCGCGATGGCCGCCGTCACGTTCGGTGTCGGTCCTGCCATCGGCGTGGTCGTCGGCGTCGCCATCTCGAAGGGCGTCACGGCGGTCACGTACCACCGCCACGAGACGAAGCTGCGGCAAGGTCTCGACTTCAGCTCCGGCACCGCCGTTCTGCCTCTCGGCCTGTTCCCGCTCGCCGCCGAGAAGATCGTCATGAAGTACATCCGCGTCGCGCGACGCGGAAAGATGATCATGGACGGCTCCACGAAGGAGAAGGCGCGCGGCATTGCCTACAACATCCGGCACATCAAGACGACCGCGCAGGCCGTCTACAAGAACAAGTACGGCGCGAAGCCGACGGAGATCCTGAGCCCCGACAAGTACAAGAACGACGTCGAGCTCAACGAGCGTCTTCTCGAGTTCCGTTACTACGGTCAGATGGCGTTCAACGCCCTCGACGAGCACGTCAAGACGCTCATGGACCGTCGTGAGCTATGGACCGATTTCCTCGATCAGCTCTACGGCCACGTCGTGCGCCAGGTGCACTTCACGGGCAATCACGACAGCTGTTACCTCACCTGCTATGGGCTGCCGTTCTTCGAGTTCCAGCAGAACAAGAAGAAGATCCAGGCGAAGCTCGATCTGAGGGGAAAGCTTCGCGATCGCTCGCGGCCGCTCGTTCAGCAGCAGGGCCAGGCGGCGGTCGAGGGGGTCGCCTGGACGAAGGACAAGCTGAATCTCCCGAAGGGAAGAGTCGCGTTGCCGCCCACGCAGGCGATGACGCCGGATCACGCGACGCACGGGCTCGCGAGCGCGCGCGACAACGTCGGCAAGACGGCGTGGGACTACACGACCAACGCGACGGCCGACTTCGCCGCCAACCTGGTGAAGTACAAGGCCACCACCGGAGAGGGCTGGAAGTCCTACGTCGCGGAGAACATCCATCAGGTCGCGACGGGCAACGCGAGCGCCAAGGTGGGCGGCGCCCTCGCCGAGGGCGGGGGCGCAGCGGTCGCTGTCGGCGCCGGCATGTCCATCGGCATCGACCAGGTCGTCTCGTTCGCGAAGACGCGCTGGGAGCGCCGCAAGGTGGCGAACCGCCTCCGCACCCTCCGCAACGGCGCGGTGCGCCACGCGATCGAAGGCGACGCTGCAACGGCCCAGACGGAGACCATCAAGGAGCTCGGCAAGGCCGACAAGAGCGAGATGCCGCGCGTCGCAGAGAAGACCGTCTGGTACATCCAGAAGATCAACGAGCTCGAAGGCAACGCGTCGTGGCGCGCGCACGTGACTCGTCTCTCGAACGGCGACTTCAAGACCTCGAAGTTCAAGGACTGCGACACCGCCTCGGATACGGCTCGCGCCTGCCTCTACATCATCCGGCAGTACGAGAAGGCCATCACCGCCACGATGTACGCGCAGCTCCAGCTGATGGCGCTCGACAAGAAGGTCGCCGATTACGGTCTCTCGAAGGGCGTCGGCACGCTCATCAAGGCCGACGTGCAGACGCCGGCGCGGCCGCCTCACATGCGCCAGGACGCGCAGGGCGCGCACTGGGCGTTCACGCTCGGCAACGACCCGAAGGAAGACGCCGGCGTGAAGCTCGGGAGCCGAACGTAGCGTCGCGGATCACGCGAGCGGGGCGGCGAGCGTCGCTTCTTCGAGGCGGACATCGAAGAAGCCGCGAGGCTTCACGGTCACCTCGAGGCTCGGCGGCGCGCCCGCGACCGTGACGTCCATCGCCGGCCGGTTCGAGGTCTCACCGCCGAAGAGATCTGCGAGGGCGAGCCGAGCGACCTCGCAGGCGGCCGCGGGAGGCGTGTCGCGCGGGATGGCCGCTGCGAGCTGCACGATCGCTTGCGCCACACGCGCGACGAAGAGCTGATCGGCGAGGCCCAGCGATGCCGCCGCGGCCGTGCCTCCGTTCGTCGACGGCGCGCGATGGAGCATCGACGCGCGCGTGAGCACGGCGATGTCCTGGTTCGCGGCCGACGTGAAGAGGATCATGCCCGATGCTGCCGCTTCGGCAGCGGTCGGCTCCGCCACGAGCGCCTCGAGGGGCGTGGCGACCTCGGTGCCGCGATCCTCGAGCGACCGCACCGGCAGCCCGCGCACCACGCCGTGCGCGGGCCCGGCGAGAGCGCACGCCCAACCGGTCTTCGCAAAGCTCTCGCACGCGAGCGTCGCGACGAGATGGGCCGCGCCCACGACGAGCTCTTCTTGCTCTTCGAGGACGAGCCCGTTCGTGCGCTTCACCGGCCCGGTGTGGCGCGGTCGAGCGACCGGCCCGTTCATGGCGAGCGCGATCCAGCGCGTCGCGTCCTTCGCGGCCACGCTCCGCACCGCCACGGCGCGCGGATCGTCGGACGCGCGCAGGCGTCGCTGCGTGCGGCCGAGCATGGCGAGATCGTTCTCACCGACGAGCTCCGGGCTCCCGTTGGCGACGAGCGGCGTCCCCATTCTCTCGGCGAGCAAAGCCCAGCTCTCGATGCGCGCCAGATCGCGCGCGGAAGAGCCGAGCGCGTGATCGACGACGAGGAGATCGAAGGCCTCGAGACCGCCTCGCTTCGCGACGCGCTCGAGCGTCGACTCGACGTCCTCCGCGTGCGCGTGGATCGCATCGATGACGACCTTGTCGCGATCGGTTCGGGCAGCCAGGAAATGCAGGCCACGCCAGGCCTGCTCGAGACGGCGGACCTCCGGGTGGTGGACGATCGACGCGAGGAGAGTCGCCGCGTGATCGGACGGCCCCGCGGAGGCAGTGCCCATCCCCGAGAGGATGTCGTCGACGAGGGAGCCGCCGCGCGCGGGCGCCGGCGCGACGTACGCGGCCGCGAGCTCGCGCAGCATCGCGACGTCCTCGATCAAAGCGTCGGGACGAAACGAACGCATCGCCTTGAACGCGACGTCCACGCGGATCGGCTTGCCACGCGGTGCCGCGGGATCGGGGACGTCGATCGCGAGCTCTGGACCGACCGTCGCCATCGCCTCGTCGAACGTCGCGCGCTCGAAGCGGATCGGATCGTGAAACGCGCGGCTCGTGGAGTGCTCCGCGCCCGGATGCAGCGCCCTCTCCTGTTCGTCTTAGGCCGCTACGACGTGAGAGAAGAACGTTGGCTGCTTATCGTCCATCGCGAGATCG
>JANXVA010000484.1 GCA_025351875.1 Myxococcales bacterium
CGACCAGACCTCGAAGATCACCGGGCGGACCTATCGGATCTATGTCTCAAAGCCGGTCGCGCCGCCGCTTGTCACGCCGCTGCCCTCCGATGAGATTCAGCCGAAGGGCAAACCGCAGCTCTCGCTCTTCAACCCGGCCGACAAGGCCGACTCGCTACCTCTCCCCGCTGCGCTGGTCGCCAAGCTCGCCAACGATGAGAAGTCCGTTCTCGTGCTCCTCAAGGAGAACGGCTCTGCACGAGCGAGCGAGCTAGCGCAGCGCCTCAACAAGAACCCAGGTCGTCTCAACGGCCTGATGCGCACGCTGCGCCGCACGTTGCATGCGGAAGGTTTCACGCTCTTCACGGATGAAGTGCTGCCGAACGGCGAGACGATGTACCGCTACCAGGGCAAGGAGGAGCGCTAATGGCCGTGGTTCCCGAGTCGGCGACGATCGTCAACGCGTTGCGAAGCGGCGTGGTCCCGAGCCAGGGGCTCGAACACTTCGCCACGGGGCTCGACGCGCTCGTCGACGCGGTGAGCCAGGAGCTCGACTTCGTCGCAACCGGCAAGGGGCTGTCCAAGTGGCTCCGGGGCGAATACGGCACGGGCAAAACCTTCGCGGCTCGGTACCTGTGCGCGAAGGCACGCCAGAGGCGCTTTGCAACCGCGGAGGTCCAGATCTCGATCAACGACACGCCGCTGCATCACCTGGAGACCGTCTACCGCCGGCTGATCGAACGACTCGAGACTGCGGCAGACGGCCCGAACGCGTTTCAGGCCGTCGTCGAGGGGTGGCTCTACCAGATCGGTGAAGAGGTCACCCGGCTGCGCGGAATGTCCGAAGACGATCCCGGATTCGCCGACGCCACTGAGCAGCGCCTCGAAGACAAGCTCGCCGACCTGTCGCGACGAAACCCAGCCTTCGCCCAGGTGCTCCGCGCGTACCATCGCGCGACGCACGAGGGAGACTTCGCGACGGCGCAGGGGCTCCTCGCGTGGCTAGCCGGGCAGCCGCACACGGATCGCTCGGTCTTGCGGGTCGCGGGGACCAAGGGGAAGGTCGATGGTCAGGCGTCGCTGACCTTCTTGGCCGGGCTGCTGCAGCTCCTACGGCAGTCTGGATACGAAGGACTGGTCGTCGTACTCGACGAGGTCGAGACCATTCAGCGGATGAACAGCCAGACGCGCGAGAAGTCGCTGAACGCGCTTCGCCAGCTGATGGACATGCTCGGAAAGGAGGAGCTTCCCGGCCTCTACGTCGTCGTCACCGGCACGCGCGATTTCTTCGAGGGCTACAAGGGCCTCAAGGCGCTGGCGCCGCTCTATCAGCGCGTTCAGGTCACCTTCGGGGAGGACCCTCGCTTTGACAACCTTCGCGCTCCTCAGGTGCGTCTGCTGCCGTTCACGGAGGAGAGGCTCCTCACCGTCGGGAGGCGCGTCCGCGATCTCTATCCCGCGAAGCACCAGGAGCGCGTGCTCGGTCGCATCGACGACCGGTTCCTCGAGGCGCTCGTCAAGCAGATCTCCGCCGGCTTCGGGGGGAAGGTGTCGCTTGCACCTCGTCTCTTTCTACGAGAGCTCATCGACGTCATGGACCGCGTCGATCTCCATGAGGACTACGATCCTGTCGCGCACTACCGACTCGAGCTCGATGACGGAAAGCTGACCGCCGAGGAGCTCGCCGCCAAACACGGGACTCCGTTCGAGTCGGCGGATGCCGAAGCGCCCGAGGATGAGGCGCCCGCGCGCGCGGAGAAGCCCAAGCGGCTGGACGGCTAAGCCATGCCGGGGATCGAGCGCCTTCACCCGCACCTGCAGCACGCGATCGTCCACGACCTCGGGTGGCGCTCGCTCAGGCCCGTGCAGGAGATGACCATCGACGCCGTGCTCGATGGCTGCAACTCGGTGGTGTTGGCGCCTACGGCGGGGGGAAAGACCGAAGCGGCGATCTTCCCGCTGCTCTCGCGCATCCTCACGGAGAACCTGAAGCCGGTCTCCGTTCTCTACGTCTGCCCGATCCGCGCGCTTCTCAACAACCAGGAGGAGCGGCTCGAGAGCTACGCCCGCATGGTCGGGCTCGACGTCTTCAAGTGGCACGGCGACGTGAGCGATTCGCGCAAGCAGCGCTTCCGGGAGAATCCCGCGCACATCCTGATGACGACGCCGGAGTCTCTCGAGGTGATGTTCATCAGCGCGCGCACGGACGTGCGCGCCCTGTTTTTCGAGTTGTCCGCTGTGGTCATCGACGAGGTGCACGCGTTCGCCGGTGACGACCGGGGCGCTCATCTCGCCTCGCTCCTCGAGCGACTCGGGACACTTTGCGGTCGCGACATCCAGCGCATCGGGCTCTCGGCGACCGTCGGGAACCCGCAGGTCATTGGCGAGTGGTTGCAGGGATCGAGCGACCGACCGTTTCGGCTTGTCGACCCGCCACGCCCGCCCGCGCAACGTGATCTGCGGCTCGAGTACGTGAGCGACCTCGGGGAGGCCGCCTCGGGAATCGTGCAGATCGCCCGCAACAAGAAGAGCCTCGTTTTCGTCGAGAGCAGGTCCAAAGCGGAGGGGGTCGCCCAGGCGTTGGGTGGATCGGGCGTCGAGGTGTTCATCCACCACAGCTCTGTCAGCCGGGCTGACCGCACGCTCGCCGAGGAGCAGTTTGCGAGAGGGCAGAACACCGCCATCGTCTGCACCTCCACCATGGAGCTCGGGATCGACGTCGGCGATCTCGATCAGGTGATCCAGGTGGACGCCCCGAGTACCGTTGCATCGTTCCTGCAGCGGATGGGTCGCACGGGGCGGCGGTCGACGACGCGCGCGAACTGCACGTTCTTCTGTCTCACGCCGGAGTCGCTGCTCCAGTCCGTTGCGCTTCTCCGGCTCGCGGAAGCTGGATGGGTCGAGGATGTCCGTCCCGCATCGCAAGCGATGCACGTGCTCGCGCACCAGGTGATGGCCCTGATCCTCCAGGAGGGCGGGATCTCGCGACACCGCCTGCTCCCGTGGGTCGAAGCCGCGTACCCGTTCTCGAGCGTGCGACCCGAGCGCTTCCACGAGCTCGTCGACACGATGGTCGAGCGTGGCATCCTCTACGAGGCGGACGGTCTGCTCTCCCTCGGGCAGCGCGGCGAGAAGCTCTACGGGCGAAAGAACTTCTTCGAGCT